>JBJTDZ010000078.1:0-39112 GCA_046092585.1 Pirellulales bacterium
GGGGCTGCCGGTGCCCCGTCGCCGGCGTTGCTGACCAGCGGAGGCATGGATGCCGGAGCGCAGTCAGCATCGAGTGAGCGGCGGGCATGATGCCCGCCGCGAACGTCCGGCGACGGGGCACCGGCAGCCCCTCGCTGAGTCGAACACTCGCCGCCCCATCTCGGCGATGAGCCCGACCGACGCCGAGCCGCTTGCGGACCTTGTCGAGAGCACAGGCCCGCTGCAGGTCGCGAAGGCTCTCGATTGCAGGGCTGAACAGCGACATCAGGATCAACGCACAGGAGTGATCCATGAACAGCCGACGATTGCCGGCTCGGTCGCGCTCGGTGCCCACCTTGCGCAGCCGCGAGAACAGCGGCCGAAGCCTGCGCAGATACTTCAGCCCTTGAACATCCTGATCATGGATCTCCCGCTTCGTCGGTCCGCTGGCTTCTGGTGCGCCAATCCCGTGCCGAACGGGATTGGCAGCGGGCACCGATCCGCCAAAGCGGATTGGTCGACGGAGCGAACGTCCGGCGGCAGGGCATGGGCAGCCCTGAGCACGCGTCACCGGTCACGCTGTCCCCATCGCTCACAAGAGTGGGCTTTCAGAGGAGAGGTCCCCATCGCTCACAAGAGTGGGCTTTCAGAGGGCGCTCAGAGCCCCTGGAGGGCGGTGTCGAGCACCTCGAGCATGAAGGCGGCGTCGGCGGCGGTGAGGCACATCGGCGGCTTGATCCGCAGCACGTTGCCGTGGAGCCCCCCCTTGCCGATCAGGAGGCCGAGTTCCCGGCAGCGTTCGAACACCCGCGTGCACGCCTCCTTGGCGGGCGTCTTCGACACGCGGTCGGTCACGAGTTCGACCCCGAGCATCAGCCCCAGCCCGCGAACGTCGCCGATCACGTCGTGCCGCCGGGCCAGATCGGCGAAGCCTGCCTTGAGCACCGCACCGATCCTCGCCGCATTGGCCTGGATGCCGTCCTCGTCGATCACCTGGAGCACGGCCCGGCCCTGCGTGCAGGCCACGGGATTGCCGCCGAAGGTGTTGAAATGGATGCGCGACGTCAGCGCCTGCGCGATCGCCGGCGTGGTCACCACGGCGCCGAGGGCCACGCCATTGCCGATCCCCTTGGCCATCGTGACGATGTCGGGAATCACCCCCTGCGTCTCGAAGCCCCAGTAGTGGGAGCCCGTGCGGCAGAAGCCCGCCTGCACCTCGTCGGCGATGCAGAGGCCGCCGGCCGCGCGGGCATGCTCGTAGGCGGCCTTCAGGTAGCCGTCGGGAAACACCACCGCCCCGCCCACGCCCTGGACGCTTTCGGCGATGAAGGCGGCCACTCGCCCCGGCGTGCCGTAGTCGATGAGGTTCCTGACGTCGGCCGCGTACTTCGGCCCCGCGTCGGGATCGTCGTAGCCCCAGGGCCCGCGGAACCGGTCGGGAAAGATCGCGTGGTGCACGCCGAAGGAGTGCGGCACGTTGAACTTCCAGGTGTGGTGGCTCGTGAGCCCCATCGTCTGCATGCTGCCGCCGTGATAGCAGTTGCGCAGCGCGAGCACGTCGAAGTTGCCCGTGCAGGCCCGGGCCATGAGGATCGCGAGGTCGTTGGCCTCGGAGCCGGAGTTCGTGAAGTAGCAGACCTTCAGGTCGCCCGGCATCCGGGCGGCGAGGTCGCGGGCGTATTCGGCGATGCAGGGGTTGAGATAGATCGTGGTGGTGTGCTGGAGGATCTCGTTCTGCCGGTTGACGGCGGCGATGATCCTCGGATGGCAGTGGCCCACGCTCACCGTCACGATGCCGCCGAAGCCGTCGAGGTAGCGGCGGCCGGTCTCGTCGTAGAGGTACTGCATGTGCCCCTCGACGATCATCAGGGGCTCCTTGTAGTAGGTGAAGATCGCGGGGCTCACGAACTGCCGCCGCAGTGCGAGCACGTCGTTCTTCGCAGGCCCGGCATAGGGCCGCGGTTGGTGGCCGCAGGGGGGCAGCAGCGGGGCTGACGAAGTGACGGCCATGGCAGACCTCCCTGATGAAGCCGCGGATCGGATGCGCCTTAGGCGAGCGTCGGTGGCCGCTTCAGGAACCGGCCGCGGCCCGCGGTGCCGCAGAACCGCCCGTCGCGAACGGCCACCTCGCCCCGGACCGTGACCACCGCCGGACGTCCCTCGATCGGAAAACCCTCGAAGGCGCTGTAGTCGACGTTCTGGGTCTGCGTGGCCGCCGAGATGGTGCCGCGATAACCCGGGTCGTAGACCACGATGTCGGCGTCGGCACCAGGCTGGATCACGCCCTTGCGGGGCCAGAGGCCGAAGATCTTCGCGGCGTTGGTGCTGGCCACGGCCACGAACTGCTCGGGCGTGAGCCGGCCCCGCTTCACGCCGTGGGTCCAGAGGAGGTTCACGCGGTCTTCGATCGCCGGGATGCCGTTGGGAATCCGCGTGAAATCGTCCTTGCCCATCGGCTTCTGGGTGCGGAAGTCGAAGGGCGCATGGTCGGTGCCGACTGTTTGCACGAGGCCGCTGGCGAGCGCCTCCCAGAGCACGTCCTGATTGCCGCGGTCGCGGAGCGGCGGCGACATCACGTATTTCGCCCCCTCGAAGTTCGGCCGTTCGGCCCACGTCTTGTCGAGCACAAGGTATTGGATGAGTGTCTCGACCGCGACCGACACTCCCCGGAGCCGGGCGGCCAGCGCCGCCTCGAGCGCCTCACGGCAGGAGAGGTGCACGATGTAGACGCGGGCCCCGGTGAGCTCGGCGAACGTCGCGAGGTGGTGCACACCCTCGGCCTCGACCCGCGGCGGCCGGCTGTCGTGGTGTGCGTCGGGCCCGGTGCGGCCGGCAGCGAGCAGCCGCTGCTGCAGTTCGGCGACGAGCGTCTCGTTCTCGCAGTGTGCCGTCACGATCACGCCGAGCTCCTTCGCGAGCGCGAGCGTCTGCCAGAGTTCGGCGTCGTCCACACCGAAGGCGCCCTTGTAGGCCAGGAACACCTTGAAGCTGCCCACGCCTGCCTTCACGATCTCGCGAAGCTGGGCGGTGGAGTCGGCGTCGAACCGGGTTACGCCCATGTGGAAGGAGTAGTCGCAGCAGGCCTTGCCCTCGGCCTGCTGCTTCCACAGGGCGAATCCCTCGGCGGCCGACATGCTCCGCGACGGGCAGACCATCTCGAAGATGGTGGTGGTGCCGCCGACGACCGCCGCCTTCGTGCCCGTTTCGTAGTCGTCCTTCGAGAAGGTACCCATGAAGGGCAGGTAGATGTGCGTGTGGGGGTCGACGAACCCCGGGAACACGAGCTTGCCGGTGGCGTCGATCACCTCGGCGCCCGGGGGCGGGGCAATGCCGCGGTCGACCCGCGTGATCGTCTCGCCCTCGCAGAGGATGTCGGCCGTGAACCGCGAATCCGCGTTGACGATGTCGGCGTTGGTGATGAGGAGTGTCATCGGGTGGCCCAGATCGTACCCTCGCCCTCCGCAAACCACCGCGTGGTCGTCACCTTGTGCTGCGTGAAGAAGGCCACGCTCTCCCGGCCCTGGAGGTGGAGGTCGCCGAAGAAGGAGGCATGCCAGCCGCTGAAGGGAAAGAAGGCCATCGGCGCGGGCACGCCGATGTTGATTCCCACCATGCCCGCCTGCACGCGGTGGCGAAACTCACGGGCCGCCTTGCCGCTGCGGGTGAAGATCGCGGCGCCGTTGCCGTAGGGAGAAGCGTTGGCCAGGTCGATTGCCGCGTCGAGGTCGTCCATTCGCACCACGTTGAGCACGGGGCCGAACACCTCCTCCCGCATCGTGACCATCTCCGGGCGGACGTGGTCGAGCACGGTGGGCCCCACGAAGAAGCCAGCGGGGGCCGAAGCGATCCGCGTGCCCCGGCCATCGGTGAGCGGCCTCGCCCCCTCGGCGGCGGCCTGCGCAACGAGGTTGCAGACACGAGCGGCGTGCTCGCGGGAAATCACGGCCCCCATCTGGGCCTCGGGGTCGCGGTCGGCGGGGCCGACGCGAATCCTCGAGACGACGTCGACGAGCGCGGGCAGCACGGTGTCGGCGGCCCTGCCAATCGTGATCGCGGTGGAGCCTGCCATGCACCGCTCTCCCGCGCAGCCGAAGGCCGCCTCCATCATGCCCGTGGCGGAGTTCGCGACGTCGGCATCGGGCATCACGAGCACGAAGTTTCTGGCGCCGCCGGCCGCCTGCACCCGCTTGCCGGCGGCCGTGCCGATCCGGTGGATCTCGCGGGCCACCGGTGTGGAGCCGACGAACGACACGGCCTTGATCGCGGGATGGGCGAGGATCGCGTCGACCGCCTCGCGGCCGCCGTGCACGATGTTGAGCACGCCCGCGGGCAGGCCCGCCTGGATCGCGAACTCGGTGATGCGGATCGTCGTGAGCGGCACCTTCTCGCTCGGCTTGAGCACGAAGGTGTTGCCGCAGGCGATCGCGATCGGCCACATCCAGAGCGGCACCATCGCGGGAAAGTTGAAGGGCGTGATGCCCGCCACCACGCCGAGCGGCTGGCGGATCGAGTCGCAGTCGATCCCGCGGGCGACGTTCTCCGCCGACTCGCCCATGAGCAGGCTCGGTGCCCCGCAGGCGAATTCGATGTTCTCCAGGCCGCGGCGGACGTCGCCCCGCGCCTCGGCGAGCGTCTTGCCGTGCTCGGTGGTCACGCTGCGGGCGAGTTCCTCGAAGTGGTCTTCGAGGAGCACCTTGAGCCGGAAGAGAATCCGGGCGCGTTCGACCGGCGGTGTCTCCATCCAGCCGGGAAACGCCCGCGCTGCCGCCTGCACGGCCTGGTCAACGATGCCGGCGCCGCAGAGGGGCGTCTCGGCGATCACCTCGCCCACCGAGGGGTTGTGAACCGGCGCCGTGGCCACGCCGGAGACCGTCGTCCATTCGCCGCCGATGAGGACGGGGCAGGGAAGCAACTGCGGCATCGGCTGACCTCGGGCGGGCGGTGCGCGGGCCCGAGTGTATCGCGCCCCCCGATCAGCCGTCGCCGATCACCACGGCCAGAGGTGAGCCCACCAGACCGACGGCTGTCGGGCAGCCGGAGGTTCGCTGCAGGAGGCTGGGCGTTCGCCGGCGCAGCCGCAGCAGAGGTAGCCCACCGACCGCTCGATCACGTGCACCTCCTCATCGACCGTCGCCTTCGTGAGCTTCTTGCGGGATCGCACGTGGCCAGGGCACCTGCAGGGCTCGGCGCAGCAGCCCGTGCAGCCGCCGCGGGCGGCGTGGCCGCCGAAGGGCCATGGGCGGCTGCTGCAGCCCGGCACGCAGAACGTCTCGCACTCCACGCCAAACTCCGTCTTCGGCTGCTTCTTCGTGCCGGGCTCGCAGACGCAGATCGGCGTCAGGCCGCAGGTCGTGCCGCAGGCCATGCAGGCGGGCACCGACGCCTTGTCGGCGGGTTTGCCGGCCGGCTTCTCGGCGGGCTTGTCGGCCGCCGCCGCGCAGGCCGCCGCCGCCATCAGCACGGGCACCGCCCACGATCGTGATCTCACCATCGAATCCTCCGGTCGCCGTGGATCTAAAAGTCGTAGTCGAACCGCATGCCGTAGATGTCGGTGAGGCTGTTGCCCACGCGGGTGTCTTCGAGGAAGGCCCGCACGTAGTTGAACTTCCAGCGGGTGTACGGATTGAGATACCAGTTCAGCCCGATCGTGAAGTCGGTGAGGTTGTTGCCGCGGATGTTCTTGTCGTTGAGGGTGATGTTCGAGAACCGGGCCGCCACTTCCCAGGCGCCGCTGCCCATCTGGATGCCCTGCGACTTCGTCCGCACACGGAAGAAATCCTCGAAGGGCTCGAGCCGTTTGTGGATGCCGAGTGTGCGGTCGTAGGGACGGTGCTCCCCGGTCAGGAAATAGCTCAGCTGGGCCATGTAGCCGTTGAAGAACAGGGGCGGTCCGCCGATCTGGTCCACCGTCGCGAAGGCGTATTCCGACTGCAGCGAAAGCGGCCCGAGAATCAGGGCGAACTCGGGGTCGAAGAGCTGGAAGTTGTCGGCGGCGATGTTGCCGGTGTCGACGAAGATCGGGGCAAACGGGCTGGGGACGCCGTTCTGGTAGTTGCTCGGCGGCACCTTCACCGGCCCGAGGACGCTGGCGGGCTGCTGCTTCCGCATTTCGGGCGTGTTGCGGAAGCGGACCTGGTTCTGCGAGGCGTCGCGCCAACTGTAGGCCGCGCCGAGGTGGAGGTAGTGGCGGCCGTCGCTCGCCTCGTCCCAGAAGGGCAGCCACGTGCCGCGCATGGTCAGCGCCTGGCCGCTGTCGAATGAGTCGTTGCCGGTGTTGTCGCTGTTGGTGCGGAAGGTGCCGATCGCCCAGGTGGCGAGTTCGCTCTCGGTGACGCCGTAGGTCATGATCCCCATGTTGCGGGCGGGGGCGAAGGTGTCGACGAGCGACCGCTCCATGAAGGTGTTGTTGCGGTTCTGCGTGACCCGCTCCAGGGAAAACGGCTCGAAGTAGTGGCCCACCCGCACGTTCTGCAGCCACGGCAGCTGCTTCCACTCGATGTAGTTGTCGAGGTAGCTGGGATTGTTGGCGAGGGCGAAGTCGACGCCGAGCGAGTACTCGAAGACCTCGAAGGCGGTGCCGCGGCCGCCGATGCGGAGCCGGCGGAACTGGGCGCCGTCCTGGAGGTCGCCCACGGCGGCCCGGCTGGCCGCGTCCTGGCCGAAGTAGATCTGGTCGGCCTGCACCTGGCCGCTGAGGATGAACGACGGTTTCTTGGCGTCGTCCTTCTTTTTCTTGTCGGCGGCGTCTACGAGTTTGCCGAGGCTCTTCTCGACCGTGGAGAGACGGTCCGTGACCGAGGGCTTGGCGTCGTCCTTCGCCGGGGCGGCGCCGGGTTCCGCGGCAGCCTTTCCGGATCGAAGCGTCTCGATCTCGCGTTCCAGCCGCCGGATGTCGGCCTGCAACTCCTCGACGGCCGTGGCCGGCGGCGGGATCTCCTCGACAGGCGGTGTCTGGGCCACGCAGAGGCCCGTACCCAGGACGGCGATCAGGGGCGCCGCGAGGGTCAGCGCCGAGGCATTGGAAACGAACTGAAGCAACACGGCACCTCGGGCATTCGCATGCGGGGACGCGCGGTGCCTCGTGTCATTCACGTCAGCGCCTGGATCCATCCAAGCGGTGTTATCGGCAGAATCCCCCCGACCGGTTGAGTTTGCGGGGCTTGCGCAAAGGCCGCAGATTCGCGTCGCCAGGGCCTCGCGGCAGGGCGGAGTGCAGGTTGGACAACCTGCACCTACCGGGGTTTGGGAGGTGGTGGCTTTGGTGGCCGCGGGTTGTTCAACCTGCGGTGAACCAGGGAGCGGCGGAGTGCAGGTTGGACAACCTGCACCTACCGGGTGGGTGGGTGGACGAGCGGCGAACTGCTGCGCCCGCCGTACCACGTCATGGATGCGGGGGAATCGGGGCGACGGTGCCGGCGGCGAGGCCGGCCTGGTAGTCGTGCCAGGTCATCGCGTCGCGGCCGGTGTCGACGGGCGTCATCGTGATGCAGCCGTCGACCGGGCAGACGAGCGAGCAGAGGTTGCAGCCCACGCAGTCGTGCTCCCGCACCTGCGGCACCGGCTTGCCAGGTACGCGGCCGGGCCCGAGGCCGAAGGGGGCGGGATCGACGGGTCGATGCACTGGTGGGCCCCGTCCTCGCAGGCGATGTGGCAGAGGTTGCAGCCGATGCACGTTTCGTAGTCGATCCGGGCCACCCGCCTGGCGTGCAGGTCGAGGTCGTTCCAGTCGCCCACCCGGGGCACGGCCTTGCCCCGCAGGTCGGCGAGCGAGCGCATGTTCTTGGAGTCGAGGTAGGCCGAAAGGCCGTCGATCATGTCCTCCACGATCCGGAACCCGTGATGCATGATCGCCGTGCAGGCCTGCAGGCTCGTGGCGCCGAGGGCCACGAACTCGGCGGCGTCGCGCCAGGTGGCGATGCCCCCGATGCCCGAGATCGGCAGGCCCACCTGCGGGTCGGCCGCACAGGCGTGCACCATGTTGAGCGCGATCGGCTTCACCGCCGGGCCGCAGTAGCCACCGTGCGCGCTCCTGCCGGCGACGTCGGGCTCCGGCACGAACGTGTCGAGGTTCACGTTGGTGATGCTGTTGATCGTGTTGATCAGCGAGATCGCGTCGGCGCCCGCGTTGCGGGCGGCACGGGCGGCGTGAACGATGTCGGTGATGTTGGGCGTGAGCTTCACGATCACCGGGATCGTGGCCGCCTCCATCACCCAGCCGACGATCGTTTCGGCCACCTCGGGGTTCTGGCCGACGGCCGAGCCCATTCCCCGCTCGCACATCCCGTGCGGGCATCCAAAGTTGAGCTCGATGCCATCGGCGCCGCTGTCGGCCGATCGCTTCACGAACTCGTGCCAACGCTCCCGGGTGTCGACCATCAGCGAGGCGATCACGACGTGCTTCGGCCAGCGCCGCTTCACCTCGGCGATCTCGCGGAAGTTGGCCTCCGGCGAGCGGTCGCTGATGAGCTCGATGTTGTTGAAGCCCACCATCCGCATCCCGCCCACCCGGAGCGCCGAGTAGCGGGAGGAGACGTTCACGATCGGCTCGCCGATCGTCTTCCAGACCACGCCACCCCAGCCCGCCTCGAAGGCGCGGTGCGCCTGGTGGGCGGTGTTGGAGGGCGGGCCGCTCGCCACCCAGAACGGGTTCGGGCTACGGATGCCCGCGAAGTCGATGGAGAGGTCGGCCATGGTGCGGTCAGCCCCTGCGGAGGGCCGCCTCCAGTTCGTGCACGCGGATCGGCTGGTCGAACCCGGAGCCGACGGCCCCGTCAGGCATGCCCAGCCGCGAGGGCTGCACCGGACCGTGAACCTGCTTCCCCGACAGCCTCGCGTGGATGCCCCGGGCCGCCTTCGTTCCCTCGGCGACGGCGTTGACCACCTCGCGGCCCCCGTTGGCCGCATCGCCGCCCACGAAGACGTTCGGCAGGCTCGTCTGCATGGTGACGGGGTCGTGTTTCACTCGGCCCTTGGCGTCGAGGGCCAGGTCGGGGAAGAGTCGCTGCAGCAGGCCGGCCTGCTTCTCCTGGCCGACCGCCTCGAGGACGAGGTCGCAGGGCATCGTCCACTCGCTGCCGGGAACCACGTGCACGCGGCCGTGGTGGACTTCCGTCGTCGCGAGTTTCAGCCCCGCCACGTGCCCGTCGTCGCCCATCACCTCCACGGGCACGCTGTCGAAGAGGAAGGCGACACCGTCGGCCTTGGCGAGTTCCTCCTCGAAGGGATAGGCCGACATCTCGCCGGGGCCACGGCGGTAGATGATCGTGGCCTCCTCCGCTCCGAGCCGCTTCGCCTGGGTGGCCGCGTCGATCGCGGTGTTGCCGCAGCCGATCACGGCCACGCGGCGGCCCACCGGCACTTCGCCGAGCGGCAGCGTGTGGATCCACTCGATGAACTGGATCGCGTCGACCACCTCGGGTAGGTGCTCACCCGGAATCCCGAGCCGATGGCCCCCGCCGAGGCCGATGCCGAGGAAGATCGCCTCGTGGTCGCGCTGCAGGTCAGCCGCCGACACGTCGCGGCCGATCTCGATCCCGTAGCGAAAGGCCACGCCGAGCCGTTCGATCATGCGAACCTCGTCGAGGCTCACCTCGGGCCGCATCTTGTAGTAGGCGATGCCGAACGTGTTGAGGCCGCCGCCCGCGGGCCTCTTTTCGAAGACGGTGACGGCGTAGCCGAGGCGGGCGAGTTCGGCGGCGCAGCCGAGGCCCGCCGGGCCGGCACCGATCACCGCCACGCGGCCACTGTGCTTCTCCGCCGGGGCGCGGAGCACGTCGATCCCCCGCGTGGCCACGTGGTCGGTGGCGTGCCGCTGGAGCCGGCCGATCTGGATCGGCTGTTTCTCCAGATCGAGCATCACGCAGGCTCCCTCGCAGAGCACGGCCGTCGGGCAGACCCGGGCGCAGCTCGCGCCGAGCACGTTGGCCTCGAGGATCGTGCGGGCGGCCCCGGTGAGGTTGTCGGTCGTGATCTTGCGGATGAAGGTCGGGACGTCGATCCCCGTCGGGCAGGCCTTGATGCAGGGGGCGTCGTAGCAGAAGAGGCACCGGGTGGCCTCGGCCCGCGCCTCCTGCGGCGACAGTGGCGGCTTGACGTCGGCGAGGTTCTCGCTGGCGGTCGCGGCGTCGAGCAGGGGCTGGATCGGCATGCGGTTCGACTCCCCGGCGGCCTGACCGGTTTTCCTGCGACGCATGATACCGACAATCGACCGCCGGCAGGCGTGGTGGCGGGCAGGGGGCGTCGGCTTGCGGATGCCACCCGTACCGGGTGACGATAGCGGCATGGCAGCCATGCTCGATCCGCGGCGGACGATCCGAGAACTGGAGGAACTCCGCGGGCTCACGGGCGACGCCGCTGGCGCGCAGCGAGTGGCCTTCACCGCCGTCTGGCGGAGGGCGCGGGCCTGGTTTCGCGAGCGACTCGCGGGCCTGCCCGTCGAGATCCACGACGACGCCGCCGGCAACGTCTGGACGACGCTCGCCGGCGCGAGCGACCGTGCCGTCGTGATCGGCAGCCACCTCGACTCCGTGCCGAACGGCGGCTGGCTCGACGGCTGCCTCGGCCTGCTGGCCGGCGTGGAGGTGCTTCGGCGGGTGTGCGCGGCCCACGATGGCAGGCCGCCGGTGACGATCCGCGTGGTCGATTGGGCCGACGAGGAGGGAGCCCGCTTCGGCAGGAGCCTCTTCGGCTCGTCCGCCTGTGCGGGCAGTCTCGACCTCGCCGCAGCCCGAACCCTCGTCGACGGGCAGGGTGTTCGGCTTCCCGACGCCCTTCGCGAGGTGGGCGTCGATTTCGAGAAGGTGAAGGAGAGCGGCCGGGAACTCGCCACCGCTGCCGCCTATCTCGAACTGCACATCGAGCAGGGACCCGTGCTCCTCGACCTCGACCTCCCGCTCGGGGCCGTGCTCGGCACCTTCGGCGTCGAGCGGCATGCGATCACGTTTCGCGGCCAGGCGGCGCACTCGGGCTCCACGCCGATGAACCGCCGCCGCGATGCGTTGCTCGCCGCCGGCCGGATGGCCGGGGAGATCTATGCGATCGCGAACCGCAGCGAGGGCGGTGTCTGCACGATCGGCTCCTGCACCACGAAGCCCGGCATCGTCACGAGCGTGGTGGAGGAATGCCGCATTACGCTCGACCAGCGGCATCTCGATCCGGCGGCCCTCGCGCGGATGCACGCCGAGGCCCGCGAGGCGGCCGGCCGGTTCGCCGCCGAGGGCGGGCTCGACGTGGCCTGGGAGCGGCTCTGGCACATCGCCCCGGCGCCCTTTCATCGGGAGCTGATCGCGCTCGCCGAGGAAGCGATTCGTGAGACCTGCGGCGCGTCGCACCGGCTTCCCTCGGGGCCGCTTCACGACGCCGCCGAGATGGCGATGGCGGGCGTGCCCACGGCGATGCTCTTCGTGCAGAGCCTCGGCGGCATCAGCCACAATCGCGTCGAGGACACGAGGCGAGAGCATCTCGACCTCGCCATCAGGGCTCTCGACCGACTCGCCGAAAAGACGATCCACTGGGTGGCCAACGCAGGAGAACACCGCTGAGATGGAACACCGCAGCACGCACGCCCGCAAGGAATACGAGCAGGGCGCCCTCGACGAGTCGACGGTCGATCGCGACCCACTCCGCCAGTTCGCCGCCTGGTACGACGCCGCCGTGGCCGCCGGCGTGCCCGAGCCCGAGGCGATGACACTCTCCACCGCCACGCCCGACGGCCGGCCGTCGGCGCGGGTCGTGCTGCTTCGTGGCTTCGACGCCCGCGGCTTCTGCTTCTTCACCAACTACGACAGCCGCAAGGGCCGCGAACTCGTGGCCAATCCCTACGCGGCCGTCACCTTCCACTGGGCCGACCTCGAACGGCAGGTGCGGATCGAGGGCCGCGCCGAGAAGACGACCGCGACCGAGTCCGACGACTACTTCCGCACGCGGCCGAGCACGTCGCGGATCGGCGCCTGGAGTTCGCCGCAGAGCCAGGTGATCTCCGACCGTGGGTCGCTCGAGTCGCTCTTCGCCCGGTTCCGTGCCGAGCATCCCGACGATGCGGCGATCCCGCGGCCGCCGAACTGGGGCGGCTTTCGGCTCGTGCCCGAGCGGATCGAGTTCTGGCAGGGGCGGCCGAGCCGGCTGCACGACCGGCTGGTGTTCCGTCGCGAGGGTGGCGGTGCGTGGACGCTCGAGCGACTTGCGCCGTAGGCGTTGCGGAGTGCCCGGACGTTTGCTCCATGGAAGCCCAATCGCGTGAGCGATGGGGACTCCCGGACACGCCACGCAGTCGTACCGCTCACGCGGTGACGCTTCCTGCACCTGAAAGCCCAATCGCGTGAGCGATGGGGACTGCCGGACACGCCACGCAGTCGTACCGCTCACGCGGTGACGCTTCCTGCACCTGAAAGCCCAATCGCGTGAGCGATGGGGACGACGTCTGGTGGTGACGCCACGCTCGGGGCTGCCCAGGCCCCGTCGCCGGACGTTCGCTCCGGGCATCCTGCCCTCCGCTCTCTGCACGCCGGCTGCGCTTCGGCATCCTGCCTCCGCTGGCCGCCGAGCCCGGCTCCCGGGGCACGGGCAGCCCCTCGCTGGGGTTCTCAACGTCCGTTTCTTGCGTCACGCGTCGGCGAGGGCCACGGCGAGATCTGCCGCCACGCGGGCGTTGTTGAGGAGCAGGGCTTCGTTCGTGCGGACGCTCGCGCCACCCGTGAGGGCCCGCATTCGCTCGAGGAGATAGGGCGTCACGTCGCGGCCGGCCACGGGTGCCGCCTCCGCGAGCGCCGTGCCGAGGGCCGAATCGTAGAGATCCTTCGGCAGGGCGTCGGCCTCGGGCACCGGGTTGGCGATCACCAGGCCCGACGTGAAGCCGAGGTCGACATGCGCACGCACGATGCGGGCCACCTCGACGATGGTGTCGCAGCGGCGATCGACCCGCAGGCCGCTCTCGCGGCGATAGAACGCCGGAAACTCGTCGGTGCCGAGTCCGAGCACGGGCACGCCGAGTGTCTCGAGCATCTCGACCGTGCGGGGCAGGTCGAGGATCGCCTTCGCTCCCGCGCAGACGACGGCCACTGGATACCGTGCGAGCGCCGTCAGGTCGGCCGACACGTCGCCCGTCTCGGCCACGCCGCGGTGCACGCCGCCGATCCCGCCGGTGGCGAACACGCGGATTCCCGCCTGCCACGCGGCGACCATCGTGGCGGCCACCGTGGTGGAGCCGCAGCCACCGCTCGCGAGCTCTGCCGCGAAGTTGCCGAGGGTGACCTTCACCGGCCGCGGCGTCGCGGCGAGCCGCGCGAGATCCTCCCGGCCCAGTCCCACCCGCACCCGGCCATCGAGGATGCCGATCGTGGCGGGAACGGCCCCACGTGCGCGGACTGCCTCCTCGAGCGCCGCCGCCACCCGCAGGCCGTCGGGCCGGGGCAGCCCGTGGGTCACCAGGGTCGTTTCGAGCGCGACCACCGGCCTGCCTGCTGCCAGCGCGGCCGCGACGTCGTCGGCCACGCACACGAGCGTCGGCAGCGGCTGTCGTGGGGCGTCCATGTCCGGTGGTGTACCAGACCTCGAGGGCGGCGGCGAACAGCCGAGGTTGCATCCGGAGGGGGCGAGGCCCGAAAGTGTCTCATCGAGAGGCACCGATGACGACACCCGCACCGGGTTCCTGGCACTGGCTCGACCGCGATGGCCTGCAGGCGTTGATCGACGCGCTGCGGGCGGCCGGGCACCGCGTGATCGGGCCGCGGGTGGCCGATGCGGCGATCGTGCTTCGCGACCTCGACTCCGTGACCGACCTCCCCACGGGCTGGCTCGACGAGCAGGATGGCGGTTCCTACCGGCTGCGGCACGACCCCGATGCCGGCACCTTCGATCACGTCGTGGGCCCGCACTCGCTCAAGAAGTTTTTGTTTCCCCCGCGGGAGACGATCGCCTCGTTCACACGCTCCGCCGACGGCTGGCATCAGGCACCGCCGCCCGCGTCCGACCCGCCGCTCGCCGTGATCGGCGTGCGGGGCTGCGACCTCGCGGCCCTGGCGATCCAGGATCGCGTGTTCCTCGCCAGTGGCTATGTCGATGCGGCTTACAAGGCTCGCCGCGAGCGGCTCTTACTCGTGGCCGTCAACTGCCGCCGGGCTGCCGCCACCTGCTTCTGCCATTCGACCGGCTGCGGGCCCGCGGCCGGCCCGGGATTCGACCTTGCGCTCACCGAGGTCGACGGCCGGTTCGCCTGCGAGGTGGGGTCTGCCCGCGGCGCCGACGTGCTCGCGCGGGCTGCTGCCGCCGTCGCGATGACGTCCGCCGAGGTCGACGCGGCACGGACCGTGCCCCGCGAGCTCGAGGCCCGGATGCACGGCCGCACGGCCGCGGACGACGGTCCCCGGCCGCGGTCGCTCGACACCCACGGCATCCGCGACCTGCTCATGGGCAACCTCGAGCATCCGCGGTGGGACGACGTGGCCTCGCGGTGCCTGTCGTGCACCAACTGCACGCTCGTCTGCCCGACCTGCTTCTGTGCGAGCGTGCAGGAGGTGGCCGACCTCTCCGGCGACCACGTCGATCGCGATCGCCATTGGGCGAGCTGCTTCTCCCTCGACCATTCGCGGATGCACGGCCATGCGGTGCGAAGCACCACCGCCTCCCGCTACCGCCAGTGGCTGACGCACAAGTTCGCCGGCTGGATCGACCAGTTCGGCACCTCCGGCTGCACCGGCTGCGGCCGCTGCATCACGTGGTGCCCCGTGGGCATCGACGTGACGGAGGAGATCGCGGCGATCCGCGAGACCGACGGTGCCCGGGCCGCGCCGGAGCCGCCGCGATGACGCTCGCCTCCCCGCCGCTGCCCGGGCACGACCCGTGGCTGTCGCACGCCGCGAGGATCGTGTCGATCACCGACGAAATGCCGGGCGTACGGACCTACGAGCTCGCCTTCGATGATCCGCAAATCCGCGCGGCCTACCGCTTCGCGGCCGGGCAGTTCAACATGCTGCACCTGCCCGGCATCGGGGAGGCGGCGATCTCGATCAGTTCGGATCCGGCGGCCACGCGGACGCTCGCGCACACCGTGCGAGCCGTCGGCAACGTGACCGACGCCCTCGCCCGACTCGGCGTGGGCGATCAACTGTTGCTGCGGGGACCGTTCGGCACGCCCTGGCCCGTCGACGACGTCGCGGGCCGGGACGTGGTGATCGTGGCGGGTGGCCTCGGCCTCGCCTCGCAGCGAGCCGCGATCCTGCAGCTCTCGCGGGGTGGAGGCGGCCCGCGGAGCGTGACGGTCCTCCACGGCGCCAAGCGTCCCGACGGCCTGCTCTACACCGCGGAGTTCGAGGCCTGGCGGCACAGCGGCGTCGACGTCCGCACGATCGTCGACGAAGCCGATGCCGTATGGTCGGGCGCGGTCGGCCTGGTCACCGACCTGATCGCCGACGTGCTTCCCGACCCGGACCGGGCCACGCTCCTCTGCTGCGGCCCCGACCCGATGATGACGGGCGTGGCCGCGGCCGCGATCGGCCGGGGTGTCGCGCCGCACGATCTGTTTCTGTCCCTGGAACGAAACATGGCCTGCGCCGTGGCTCACTGCGGCCTCTGCCAGTTCGGTCCGCTGTTCGTCTGCCGCGACGGGCCGGTGCTCCGCTACGATCGGATCGCCGGCCTGATGAGGGTTTCCCACCTGTGAGCCCCACACAAAAACCCCGACTCGCCGTCTTCAAGTTCGCCTCGTGCGACGGCTGCCAGTTGCAGTTGCTCGAGGCCGGCGACCGCCTGCTCGAACTGGCCGGCCGCGTGGAGATCGACCACTTCCTGGAGGCCTCCTCGCGGATCGTGCCCGGGCCCTACGACGTGGGCCTCGTGGAAGGCTCGATCACGACCGCCGAGGACGCCGAGCGGATTCGCGAGATCCGCCGCCAGTGCCGGTTCCTCGTGTCGATCGGGGCCTGCGCCACCGCCGGCGGCATCCAGGCCCTCCGCAACTGGGGGCGGATCGAGGAGTTTCGCGCGGCCGTGTATGCGAAGCCCGAGTACATCGCCACGCTCGCCACCAGCACCGCGATCGCCGACCACGTGCCGGTCGACTTCGAACTCCGCGGCTGCCCCATCGACCGCGGTCAGTTGCTCGACCTGCTCACGGCCGTGCTGCTCGGCCGCAAGCCCCACGTGCCGGGCCATTCGGTGTGCGTGGAGTGCAAGGCCCGGGGCACGGTGTGCGTGGCCGTGGCCCGGGGCATCGCCTGCCTCGGCCCGGTGACGCAGGCCGGCTGCAACGCCCTCTGCCCCGCGCACGACCGCGAATGCTTCGGCTGTTTCGGGCCGAGCGAGTCGCCCAACCTTGTGAGCCTGACCGGTTTCTACGAGCAGCGCGGCACGCCCCGCGACGCGCTCGTACGGCTGGTGCGGTCGTTCAACGGCAACGCCCCGGCGTTCCGCGAGGAGGGCGACCGCCTGGAGGCCGGCGCATGAGCGAGATCCGCCGGTTCGAGGTGAAGTCGCTGGCCCGCGTCGAGGGGGAGGGCTCGCTGCGGGTGCGCGTGGATGACGGCCGGGTGGAGATCGCCGAGTTCTCCATCTACGAGCCGCCGCGTTTCTTCGAGAAGCTCGTCCGCGGCCGCGGGATCCACGAGGTGCCCGACATCGTGGCCCGAATCTGCGGCATCTGCCCGGTCGCCTACCAGCTGACGGCCTGCATCGCCTTGGAGAAGGCCCTCGGCATCGAGGTGACGCCGGCCATTGCGAGGCTGCGGCGGCTCCTCTACTGCGGCGAGTGGATCCAGAGCCACGGGCTCCACGTGCACCTCCTGCATGCCCCCGATTTCTTCGGCGTCGACAGCGGCATCACGCTGGCCGCCTCGCGGCCCGATCTCGTGAACCGCGGGCTGCGGCTCAAGGATCTCGGCGGCCGGATCATGGAGGTCGTCGGCGGACGGGCGGTGCACCCGATCAACGTGGCCGTCGGCGGCTTCCACCGCGCCCCGGCCGCGGCGGACCTGGGCCGCCTCGGGCCCGACCTCGAGTGGGCGCTGGAGGCCGCGATCGACCTGATCGGCGAGGTGAGCCGCTTCGAGTTCCCGGGCATGCCCCACGACTACGACGGCGTCTGCCTGCTGCCGGAGCAGGGGTATCCGATCGACCACGGCCGGATCGTCGCCGGCGACGGCCTCGACATCGACACCGTCGACTACGGGCGGCACTTCGCCGAACGGCAGGTGCCGTGGAGCACGGCGCTGCACGCGGTGCGGCTGCCTGCCGAAACGCCTTATCTCGTGGGACCGCTGGCCCGCATCAATCGCTGCCACGACCGCCTCCCGGAGCAAACGCGGCAGGCGGTGGCGGATGCCGGCATCGAGTTCCCGCTGCGGCTCTCCTCCCAGTCGATCGTGGCGCGGGCGATCGAGATCGCCGCGGCCTGCGAGGAGGCGCTCGCGATCGTGCGGACGGCCACCGCCGAGATCACGCCCTGCCGCGTGCCCTGGGAACCACGGGCCGGCGTCGGCTGCCATGCCACCGAGGCCCCAAGAGGCCTGCTCTGGCATCGCTACGAGATCGGCGCCGACGGCCTCGTCTCGCACGCAGTGATCGTGCCGCCCACGTCGCAGAACCAGGCGATGATCGAGGCCGACCTCGAGGCGATGCTGCCGGGCGTGCTCGGCCTCGACGACGCGGCGGCGACGTTGGCCTGCGAGCGGCTGATCCGCGACTACGATCCCTGCATCAGCTGCGCCACGCACTTCCTCACGCTCCGGATCGACCGCGCCACCGGTGGCGACGCTTAGCCCCGGGCAGTCCCCATCGCTGACGCGATTGGGCTTCCAGATGCAGGAGGCGTCACCGCGCGAGCGGTACGACTGCGGTGGCGGCGGGCGTCTCAACCGGATTGCACGTGAGCGTCGGGCGGTCCCCATCGCTGACGCGATTGGGCTTCCAGATGCAGGAGGCGTCACCGCGTGAGCGGTACGACCGCCGGGGGCAGCGGGCGATCGACGAGCGTTGGAGATTTCGCTCGTTGGAGGTGCGCAGCGGCAGCCGGGGTGACGCGAAATATCCCCGCGAGGAGACGCCCGCTGCCCCCGGCGCGTGTCTCAGCAGATCCGCGGCAGCTGTTCGCCGAGCGGCATCGGCACGATTCGCGTGCCGCCGATGGCCGTTCGCATCGTCACCATCCGCTGATGGGCCTCGACGACCCGGCCGATCACCACGGCCTCGCGGCCGTGCTCGTGGGCATGCATCGCGGCGAGGATCCGGTCGGCGGCGTCGCCGGGCACGACGGCGAGGAGCTTGCCCTCGTTGGCGACCTGCAGCGGATCGAGGCCGAGAATCTCGCAGGCCGCGGCCACGACCGGTCGCACGGGGATCGCCTGCTCGTCGAGTTCGATGCCGAGGCCCGTGGCCGCGGCGATCTCGTTGAGGCTCGTGGCCACGCCGCCCCGGGTCGGGTCGCGGAGCAGGCGGATCGTCGGGCAGGCGGCGAGCATCGCCGCCACGAGGCCGTGCAGCGGCGCCGAGTCGCTGGTGATCTCGGCCTCGAAGGCCAGTCCCTCGCGAACGCTCATGATCGCCATGCCGTGGTCGCCGAGCGTGCCGCTGGCGATCACCGCGTCGCCGGGCCGCACCGGTTCCGTGGCCACGCCGCAGCCGGCCGGCACCACGCCCACGCCGGCGGTGTTCACGTACACGCCGTCACCATGGCCGCGTTCCACCACCTTGGTGTCGCCGGTGACGATCCGCACGCCGGCGCGGGCCGCGGCGGCACCCATGCGCCGGGCAACCTCGGCCAGGTCGCCGATCGCCAGCCCCTCCTCGATCACGAACCCCGCCGTGAGGTAGAGCGGCCGGGCTCCGCTCATCGCGAGGTCGTTGACGGTGCCGTTGACGGCGAGATCGCCGATCGAGCCACCCGGAAAGAAAAGCGGCCGCACGACGTAGGAGTCGGTCGAGAGGGCGAGCCGGCCGCCGGCGAGATCCGGGGCGATGTCGACCACGGTCGAGTCGCCGAGCCGGTCGAGCAGCGGATTCGAGAATGCCGGCAGGAACACATGCTCGATCAGATCGCGGGAGAGCGCCCCGCCGCCGCCGTGGCCCATCACCACGTGGGGATAGTCGCGAAGCGGCAGAGGGCAGGTGAATCCGGTCGTGGCGGATGGTTCAGGAGGCGGCATGCGCCCTCCCGGCATGGTAGTAGGCCGCGCAGGCGCCCTCGTTCGACACCATCGTGGCGCCGAGCGGTGTGCGGGGCGTGCACTCCTTGCCGAAGGCCGGGCACTGGTTGGGCTTGAGCGTGCCCTTGAGCACCTCGCCGCTCCGGCAGAGCGGTGATTCGGCCGCCGTCACGTCGCCCACGGCGAAGCGGATCTCGGCGTCAAACTCGCGGTAGGCCGTGGAGAGCCGCCAGCCGCTCGCCGGAATCACGCCGATTCCCCGCCAGGCCCTGTCGACGGGCTCGAACACCTCGGCGATCACGGCCTGCGCGGCCTTGTTGCCCCGCTCGCTCACGACGCGGGCGTAGGCGTTTTCCACCTCGTGGCGGCCCTGCTCGAGTTGCAGCACCGTGCGGCGGATGCCCTCGAGCAGGTCGAGCGGCTCGAACCCGGTCACGACGATCGGCACGCCGAACCGCTCCGCGAGCGGCGGATACTGCCAGGTGCCCATCACGCTGCAGACGTGACCCGCCGCGAGGAAGGCGTTCACCCGGTTGCCCGGACTCCGCATGATCGCCTCGATCGCCGGCGGCACGAGCACGTGCGAGACCAGCATCGAAAAGTTGGCCAGGCTCTGCTGCTTCGCGATCTTCACCGCCATCGCGTTGGCCGGCGCCGTGGTCTCGAAGCCGATCGCCAGAAACACGACCTCGCGGTCGGGGTGCTCGCGGGCGAGCTTCACGGCGTCGAGCGGCGAGTAGACGACGCGGACGTCGGCCCCGCGGCCCTTCACGGAAAAGAGGTTCTCGCGGGAGCCCGGCACCCGGAGCATGTCGCCGAACGAGCAGAAGATCACGCCCGGCTGCGCCGCGATCGCGAGGGCCCGGTCGATCATCTCCAGCGGCGTCACGCAGACCGGGCAGCCGGGGCCGTGGATCATCTCGACCTCGGGCGGCAGGAGCTGGTCCACGCCGTTGCGGATGATCGAGTGCGTCTGGCCGCCGCAGACCTCCATGATCGCCCAGGGCCGGGTGGTGATCCGGCGGATCTCGGCGGCCAGCCGCCGGGCCGTGTCGGCATCGCGGTATTCGGCAAGGTGTTTCATGGCGAGCCCGTGTCGGCGGGCGGCTCCGCGCCGCGAAGCTCCGCCAGTTCCTCCTCGAGCAGCCCCAGATCGGCGAACGTCTGCAGGGTGGCCAGCGCCGAAGCCTCGTCGATCTTCGAGATCGCGAAGCCGACGTGCACGATCGTGTAGTCGCCCACCGCGATGTCGGGGAGGTAGGCGAGGCAGATCTCCTTGACGACGCCACCGAAGTTGACGCGGCCCATGCGAATGCCGCCGTCGTCGTGGATCGACTCGACCTTTCCCGGAACCGCCAGGCACATCAGCCACCTCCACGCCGCCAGAGCGTCACGCGATTGTTGCCGGAGTCGGCCACCGCCAGCAGCCCACCGTGGCCACAGATGCCATACGGCCAGCAGAGGGTGTCGGCGGCGACTTCCCTCCACCGATTCTCGCCGCTCGTGTCGAAGGTTTCCTGGCCCAGCACCGCCGCCGCGGCGGAACTGGTCGGCTCGCTCTCGGACAGGGGCCAGAGCAGCACGCGGTTGTTCGCCGTGTCGGCCACCGCCAGCGAGCCGTCGGCCAGCGTGAGTCCGTAGGGAAACCGCAGCCGGTCCGGGCCCTGCGGCCGATGCGGCAGCTCGGCGGCCGTGGTGAAGTCGGGCTGGCCGAGGACGACGTCGGCGGGGCGATCGGCCTCGGGCCGCCCCCGCCAGCCGAGCACGCGGTGGTTGCCGGCGTCGGCCACGAACAGCATCTGCTCGTCGCCCGCGATCGCATGCGGCCAACGGAACGACGCAGGCCCGACGGGGCCGCCCCGGTTTTCGTCGGTCGTCGCGGCGTCGGGCTGCCCGAGCACGATGTCGGCGGGAACGTCGCGATCGGGCACGCCGTGCCAGATCAGCACGCGGCGGTTGCCGGTGTCGGCCACGTGCAGCCGGCCGGCGACGACCGCGAGGCCATAGGGCCAGTAGAGCGACGCTGCTGTCGGCGCACCGGCCCGGTTGCGGGCGACCGCATCGAGCGAGGGCTGCCCCAGGCACCAGTCGGGCGGCGTGTCGCTCGTGTCGGGCACGCTGTTCCACACGAGGATTCGGTGGTGCCACGCATCAGCGACCAGCAGCCGGCCATCGGCCACGATCACACCCGTGGGCAGGTGGAGGCCGTTGGCGGGCCCTCGGCCGTGGGCCGCGGGACCCTCGTCGGTGAACGAGGCCTGGCCGAGCACGAGGTCGGCCGGTGCATGGGCCTCCCGCGGGATCTCCCGCCAGATGAGCACGCGATGATTGCCGGAATCGCAGGCCACCAGCCGCTCGCCATCGAGCCACACGCCCCGCGGCGCGTAGAGATGGTCGGCCGTGGGCGACGCATCGGGCAGGGCGAGCCCGCCGGGAGCCGGGGCACCGAGCCAGCCCGCCGGCGACCAGCCCGCATGCACCGCCGCCGAGGTCATGACAGCTTCACCTCGACGACGCCCCCCACAACCCGCAGTGGAAACGGCTCCAGCTGGCACGCGGGCGACGTAAGGCAGGCGCCCGTGTCGCCGTCGAACCGGAAGCCGTGCCACGGGCAGGTGAGGGTGCCGGCCTCCACATCGATCATCCCGCGGTCGAGCGGCAAGCCGACGTGCCCGCAGGCGTTGCGGAAGGCCCGCAGCTCACCCTTCACCAGCAGCACGAGGATCTTCGCGCCGCCGGCGTCGAAGGCGATCGGCTTCTCCGTGGTGACCTCGTCGACCCGTGGCCCCGGATGCCAGCCGCGGCCCTCGCCGGGCAGGCTGATCTGCACCAGTTCGAGCGGCGGCTCGGGCTCCGCCGGTGGTGTGCGGATGATCCCGTGCATCGCCAGCAGGGTGCGCACACCGCGATCATCCACGAGTTCGAAGAGCAGCTCCTTCCCGCGGGGGTCGGCCTTGAGCCGCCGCACGATCGTGGTCAGCCCCGCCCGATGGAAGGCCTCGATCGCCTCGCGAAGGGCGTGGGCCTTCGCCCGGGCCGCCTCGTCGAGCGAGCCGAGGGCCTCCAGGGCATGGTCCACGTGGGCGGCGAGCAGTTCGAGATCGGTGTCGGGGGTCGGCCCGGTCGCGTGGTTCGGTTCGTGCATCATGACCTCGTGGAGATCCATGTTTTCATCGTACCAACAGGAGGAAGCGTCGTACGGATCGCACTCGAGCCTCAGGCCCCGATGTGGGGCGACCTCAACGCCACTGCAGTCGTACCGCTCACGCGGTTACGCTTCCTGAGGGAGGGAAGGCGACGTGTGCTTCTCGTCGAGGTGTGCCTGAATGCCGGCGAGGAGGTCCGCGGCGGTGCCGGCTTCGTCGGCGGCATCGTGCGTCGCGAAGATCGCCTGTGCTGCGGTGAGCTTCTCCACCGCGGGTTCGAAGATCCCCAGGTGGGCCAGCGCGTTGGACTGGTTGAGGAGCACGCGGGCGTGGGCCACGGGGTCGCGGGCTTCGGTTCGCACCGCGAGCACCGCCTCGTAGAGGTCGACGGCCTCGGCGAGGTTGTCGGCCGGGTGCGCCGTGGGGAGGTACTGCAGGCCGCTGGCGAGGTTCGTCGTCACGCTCGCCCACATGTCGGGATCGCGCCCGCGGTCGAGCACCTCCAGCGCCTTGCGGAAGCACTGCACGGCGATCCCCGTGCGCAGCTGGTCGCTGGCCTCCTGCGTGGGCATGCAGAGGTAGGCGAGGCCGAGATTGTTCTGCACCTGCGCGAACACGGCCGGCTGGGAGTCAGCCGTGATGCCCTCGGCGAGCGATCTCTGGTAGCAGGTCACCGCCTCGACGAGGGGGCCACGGCTGCCGTCGGCCGCCAACGCCTGGTGGAGCGTGCCGAGCCGCATCCAGATGTCGGCCCGCAGCCCGGGCCGCCGCGTCGCCTCCGCCAGCCGCGCCGCACGGCGGAGGTGCTCGATCGCCAGCGGTGCCGCCTCGGCGGGCAGCGATTCGGCAAGCTGCTTCTGGAGCAGCGCGGCGAACACCGGCGATACCGGCGCCGCGGAGGCCGCCGCCTCGACGAGCAGCGACCGGGCCGCCCGGGCGTCGCCCCGTTCGAAGAGCCCGGCTGCGGCGGTCATCTGCACGAGCGCCCGAAGTTCGCCCTCGAGCGGGCCTGGTTCGGGAAGGTCGTCGATGATTCCGTGGGCGAAGGCCGCCGCCCGGACGAGGGGCACGAGCGCCGGGTCGCCCGTTGCCTCGATCGCGGCCAGCGCCTCCGGCGACGGTCGGAGCACGAACGCGTTGTAGCGGGCCACGGGCGAGTCGCCACACACGTCGGCGACCGTCGTGGGCAGAAGGGCGTCGAGCGCGGCCCCGTCGCCGAGGAGCGCCGCGCCGAGCGAGGGTTCCGTGCTCCCGGATGCCAGGAGATGCGACCGCGGAAACGGCAGCAGGCCCACCGGCTGCGGTCGCGGCAGCGTGGTCACGGTGCGGTCTCCGCGGCCACCGCGAGCTTCCTCAGCAGCAGATCGACGAGCCGGTCGACGGCGGCATCCACGGCGGGCGAGAGCCCCGCGCCGATCTCGAACCGCTCGCCCTCGACCAGGTAGGCGGTGACGTCGGCCGGATACTCGTCTTTGAGCAGCCAGCGGCCGAAGGCGATCGCATGATCCCAGCGGAAGGCGTGGAGGTTGATGCCGGAGAGCGGCGGCAGGTTCTCGACCTCGCGTCCGGGCACTTCGAAGAGCGTGCCCGGCTCGCTCTCCGATCGGCAGGCGTCGACGAGGATCACCCGGGGCACGCTCCGCATCTGGAAGGCCACGTCCATCCCGCCGGTGCCGCCGTCGGCACAGCGGACTCCATCGGGCAAGCCTCGCTCCCACATCCGGCGCACGAGCACGGGCCCGGCGGCGTCGTCGCCACGCAGCAGGTTGCCACAGCCGATGACGAGCGTGTGCGGCATGTCACCCCGTCTCGCCGATGCGGAACGCGGCCAACTCGCGGCCCGTCTTGCCGTCGTAGGCATGCACGGTGCACACCAGGCAGGAGTCGTAGGAGCGTGCCACGTGGCCCATCTCCACCGGGTCGGTGGGATCCTTGATCGGCGCGCCGATGAACGACTGCTCCATCGGACCGTGCACCATCTTCGCGTCCAGCGGGCCGATGTTCCACGCCGTGGGCGTGACGACCTGGTAGTTGGCGATCTTCCCCTGGTCGATCACGATCCAGTCGGCCAGCGCGCCGCGGGCGGCCTCGGTGGCCCCGAAGCCCCGGCCCGAGGCATGCTCGACCGGCTTGGTGTAGAAGTCGGCGTGCAGATCGAGCTCCGAGAGCCACTTCTGGGCGAGCGTGTAGTACTTGCAGGCCTCGTGCATCCGGGCCATCACCCGCACCAGGATGCTCGGGCCGACCGTCGTCACGGCGTCGAGGAAGAGCGGGTCGTGGTCCTGGTGCTTCGCGGCGCCCGGGCGGCCGGCGATCACCTGCCGCGCCAGCGGCCCCACCTCCAGCGGCATCGGCCCCTTGCCGGGCACCTCGTACCGCGGGCTTTTGGCCCAGCTGTACTTCCCCTGCTTGTGGCCCTCCGCCGGATCGATCGGCTCGGTGCGGCCCTCCCAGGGATGGAGAGAGGTGTCGCCGGCATAGAAGCTGTGGGCGGTGCTCTCCCGCACGGCAAAATGGTCGAAGTCGTGGAACCGCTCGCCGTCGTACACGCCGGAGCGGTTGACGAGGGCGGCGTTTCGGCCGTCGATCGTCGGCCGTTCGTAGAGCTCGGGCTGGAAGTAGGTGCCCGTGGCGAGGAACGAGCCGCAGCCGAAGCCGTAGCGGTCGAGGCCCGCCCGCTTGGCGAAGCGGAGGAACAGGCCGCAGTCGCTGTTTCGCTGGGCGTCGTTCTCGTCGGCCCAGGCCCAGACGTCGTTCCACGTCTTGTTTTCCATCCAGCGGTCGATCGGGCAGCCGAGCCACTCCTTCTCCAGCCAGTCCCGCTTCCAGGCATCGAGGATCGCCACGGAGCGGGTGATGTCAGCGAGGTTGGGGCCGCACATCACGCCGCCGGGGATCATGAAGCTCGAATGCGGCCACTGGCCGCCGAAGATCGCGTACACCTCCACCGGCTTGCCCGAGAGCGTGACCCCCTTCTCGTAGCCCGTACCGACGAACGGCGAGAACCGCCTCACCACCTCGTCGTACTCCGGCAGGTGGGCATAGTTCCTGTTCGTGAGGTCGATGGCGAACAGGGCGTAGAACCACCGCGGGATCGACTGCAGCGTCTCGCAGCACTGGGCGATGTTGCGGACGAGCGTGGCGTTTCTCGGCACGTGCGTCCGCCAGGCGGTGTCGAGGGCGTAGCAGGCCTTGTAGAGGTGGCTGCCGCCGCAGATGCCGCAGATCCGCGGCGTGACGATCAGCCCCGCCTGCGGATCCTTCCCCTTGAGGATGATCTCGAAGCCGCGAAACATGCTGGCTTCGGTCCAGGCGTTGGTGACGACGCCGTCGGTGACCTCGATGCGGAGGTCAAGGTCCCCCTCGACCCGGCCCAGCGGACTGATCCGCATCGGCTTCGGCTCTGCTGCGACGGTGGCCATGGGATGGATTCCTGTGCTGGAGTGCGGGAAGGGGCCTCACACCACGAACATGTCTTCCTTGGTCCACTTCGGAGCCGCGACCTTCGCGGCGACGGCGTGGGCGAGATACGAAAGCTGCCCGGTGCCCGTCTGGTGGTCCTTGGGGATCACGCCGGCGATCTTCTGGGTCTTGAAGACGGTGCCCGGCATCAGGTCGTAGAAGGGAAACTCGGGCTCGGTGCAGCCGGTGCAGGGCATGCCCGCGCGGGTCTTCGACGACTGCCGGTTCCAGAGGATCCGGTTGCACGGCGAGTGGGTCATCGGGCCGCGGCAGCCGAACTCGTAGAACAGGCAGCCGGAGCGGGTGCCCTGGCCGAACTCGGCCGTGTGCTGCTTGTATTCGTAGAACTGCACCCGCGTGCAGCCGGTCTGCGTGAAGCTCTTGAAGAAGGTCTGTGGCCGCTGCAGATCGTCGAGGGCGATATCCTTGGCCCGCCCGCTGGCGATCGCCACGAGGATCTGCGTGACCCAGTCGGGGTGCGACGGACAGCCGGGAATGTTGATCACCGGCAGGCCCCACCGGGAGCGGAAGTTCGCGCCGAGGTAGCCCCCCTTGTTCTTCTTCAGGTACTGCAGGCCGATCGAGTCGGAGGGATTGGGGGCGGTGGCGGGAATGCCGCCCCAGCAGGCGCAGTCGCCGAGGGCCACGACCGCGTTGGCCACCGAGGCGAGCTCCGTGACCCAGTCCTTCATCGGGCGGTCGGCGAACATGTTCCAGCGGCCGGTGCCGTTGGGCGCCCGGATCACCGTACCCTCGAACACGAAGATGTCGAGCGGCCGACGGCCGGCCACGATGTCGGCCAGCATCGACTTCACCTGGTCGCCGAGTTCAACGCCGAGCGAGGGGTGCCAGAGCACGTCGATGCCGAAGTCGGTGACGAGGTCGCAGGCGCTCGGTTCCTCGGCGTTGAGGAACGACATCGTGTTGCCGCTGCAGGCACCCCCTTGCAGCCAGAGAAGCGTGGCCATGATCGATCTCCTGCGGCAGGAATCGGATCGTCCGACGCGAGCAGTCGCCCCCATGCGACGGATCAATCGTACGCGGGGTCGATGTGCCGGGGAAAGCACGCCGGCCACTTGGCGGGGGGGTAAACTTCGTCGTACTCCCGAGAACGTTGCGCATCGGGCAACTCTGCAGTGCCGGCTCTGGGGCGGCAAAAGTCGGTCGGAGGACCGACTCCTTCGTATCATCGCCGGGGCGAGGATACGCCCAAGGCTCCTCGAGCGTTTGCCGACCCCTGAGCCTCGTCGCTCGGTGGTTCAGAGCGTGCGATGGGCTTGTCTTCGCTGTGTTGGTGAGTTTTTGCGTCGCATGTGGTGAAAAGTGGGGTACGCAGTGTCGGAGTGATTCGTATGCATGAGCTTTCGATCGCGACGCGGGTCGTCGAGATGGCGAGCGACCACTGCCGGCAGGCGGGGGCCGCCCGGGCGGCGGCGGTGACACTGCGGATCGGCCGGCTCTCGTGCGTGCATGAAGACGCCCTGCGGTTCAGCTTCGACCTCGTCCGCGAGGGCACACCGCTGGCCGAGGCCGAGTTGCGGGTCGTGCACGTGCCGGTCACGATCTGGTGCGCGTCCTGCGGCCGCGAGGTGGAACTGCCCGGCATTCAGGCGTTCGCCTGTCCGACGTGCGGCACGCCCAGTGCCGACGTGCGTGCGGGACGGGAACTGGATCTCGAATCGATCGAACTGGCCGATGCGGCCGCCATGTCCGAGGGAGACGCCCGCTGATGGAGCCCCGCATCCTCGAAGTTCGCACGAAGATCCTCAAGAAAAACGACGAACTCGCCCGCGAGATGCGGGAGCGGTTCGTGCGGGCCGGAGTGCTGGTGGTGAACATGGTGTCGAGCCCCGGCACGGGAAAGACCTCCTTCCTCCGCGAGACGCTCGCCCGGCTCGTGGCCCGCGGCGAGCCGGTGGCCGCGGTGGTGGGCGATCTCGAGACCGACAACGACGCCCGGCGGCTGGCGGAGAGCGGAGCCCCCGTGCGGCAGATCATGACCCACGGGCTGTGCCATCTCGAGGCCGACATGGTGGAGCAGCACCTCGAGGGCTGGGATCTCGGCTCGCTCCACTACCTCTTCATCGAGAACGTCGGCAACCTCGTCTGCCCGACGAGTTGGGATCTCGGGGAATCGGTGCGACTCGCGCTGCTCTCGGTGACCGAAGGGGAGGACAAGCCGCTGAAGTATCCGGGGCTCTTCAACACGGCGGACGTGGCGGCGATCACGAAGATCGACCTGGCCGCGGCCTGCGAGTTCGACCGGCCGAAGGCCCTGGCGGCCATCGAGGCGGTGCGGCCCGGGATGCGGGTGTTCGAGACATCCGTGAAGACGGGCGCTGGCCTCGACGAGTGGCTCGCGTATCTCGCCGAGCGCCGCGCGGCGCATCACCTTCCAGAGAGACGGTGAACCCCGAGGCACATCTCAGAAGTAGCCTTCCCGCTTCTTTTTCTCCATCGAACCGGCCTCGTCCTTGTCGATCAGCCGGCCCTGCCTCTCGCTGGTTCGGGTGAGGAGCATCTCCTCGATGATCTCGGGCACCGTGGTCGCCGTCGATTCGTGCGCGGCGGTGAGCGGGTAATCACCCATCGTCCGAAACCGCACCCGCTTCGTGACGGGCGACTCTCCGGGCCGCAGCCGGAATCGCTCGTCATCGACCATGATCCACTGCCCGTCGCGATCGACGACCGGCCTCTCCGCCGCGAAGTAGAGGGGCACGAGCGGAATCCGCTCGCGATGAATGTATTGCCAGATGTCGAGTTCGGTCCAGTTGGAGAGTGGAAACACACGAATACTCTCGCCGCGATGCACCCGGGTGTTGTAGAGGCTCCAGAGTTCGGGCCGCTGATTCTTCGGATGCCACTGGTGGTTGGCATCGCGGAAGGAAAACACCCGCTCCTTGGCCCGCGATTTTTCCTCGTCGCGACGGCCCCCTCCGAGGGCGGCGTCGAACCGGTGGAGCGTGAGCGATTCGATCAGGGGATGGGTGTTCATCGTCGGCGTGTAGACATTGCTCGGATGGTCGAAGGGGTTCATGCCCTCCGCGATCGCCTTCTCGTTGACGCGCACCAGCAGCCGCAGGCCGTGCTCGGCGCAGTAGCGGTCGCGGAAGGCGATCATCTCCCGGAAGTTCCAGGTGGTGTCGATGTGGAGCAGCGGAAAAGGAAGCGGACCGGGGGAGAAGGCCTTGCGGGCGACGTGCAGCATGCACATCGAGTCCTTGCCGATCGAGTAGAGAAGCACCGGGTTTTCGAACCCGGCGACCACCTCGCGAATGACGTGGATCGCCTCCGCCTCGAGGGCGTCGAGATTGCCGAGTGAATATCCCGTCACGTCGTTCCTCCTCGCGTCAGGAAAACAGCCGCCGTCGCGCCTGGTCGGCGATCAGACGAACGGCCGGGTGGTTGATCCGCCGCTCCACCGAGATGGCGTAGAACCGCTCGCGAACGCGTTCGATTTCGCCGGCACAGGCCACACGGTAGCGACGGCAGATTTCCTTCCGCACCACCGTCGGGGCGGCGAACAGGCCGAGGCCGTGCTCCCCGAGGGTCTGAAGCATCGCCATATCCTCCACCTCGCCGACCACCCTAGGCTCGATCTTCTGAGCCTCGAACCACTGATCGAGCGACTGCCGCAGCGCCGTGTTCGTCGTCTGCAGGAGCAGCGGAGCCCCGTGCAGCGATTTGGGGAATCCACGCCGGACGACCCGAACGAGGTCGGCCGTGCCGAAGATCGAGACGCTGGTCTCGCCGAGCAGGTGGCTGAAGGCCCGCACGCGGAGCGAAGGCATCATCGGGGCGTCGGTAATGACGATGTCGACCGCGTGCACGGCGAGTTCGCCGAGCAGCCGCTCCGTCTTGTCGATCCGCACGTGGAGCCTGAATGCTGGCTCCATCACGAGGGCGGGCTCGAGGAGCCGGTACGTGGTCAGCTTGGGCAGGGCGTCGGAAATGCCGACGCGGAACCTGCGGGCCGTCGCCGTCGGCTCACCCTTCACCGTCTGGATCAACTCGCGGCCGAGCGAAAAGATCTCGTCGGCGTAGCGATACACCGCCTCGCCCTCCACCGTGAGCACCAGGCTGCGGCCCTGTCGCGCGAAGAGCCGCTGTTTTAGCGCCCGCTCGAGCAGCCGCAGCTGCGCGCTGACGGTCGGCTGGGCGATGTGCAGCGCGGCTGCGGCTCGCGAGACGCTGCCCTCCTTGGCGACATGCCAGAAATAGAGCAGGTGGTGATAGTTGAGCCATTCCATGCGGATGGTGTGCCGGGCGGTGCGTCGGCGTCAGGCGAGGTTGACAGGATCCACTCGTCCTGACTCGAGATCGAAAATGCCGCCGGCCACGATCACCCGGCCCTCCTTGACCAGCGACGAGATGACCGTGGACGCCTCCACGAGTGTCTGCGCCTGCAGCCGAACATTCTCGCGAACCGCCGCGGCCACGTCACCCCGGGCGGCACGAACCGCCGGACGAATGTGCTGAAAGAGCGCCGAGATCTGCCCCGGCACCGGCTCGGCCCGGACGGCGGCCGCGACGGCGCCGCACGAGGTGTGCCCCAGGACGTACACGACCTTCGCCCCCAGTACCTGCGTGGCAAACTCCAGGCTGGCGATGTTCTCCGTGGCCGCGACGTTCCCAGCGATCCGGGTTACGAACAGGTCGCCGAAGCCCTGGTCGAAAACGATCTCGACCGGCACCCGTGAGTCGGCACAGCCAAGGAAGGCCGCAAATGGCGTCTGCCGCGGGGCCACCTCCCGCAGGCGGGCGAGGTCACGATTGGGCTCGGCGGATGCGCCGGCGACGAACCGGCGGTTCCCTGCGTGCAGCAGTTCCAGCGCCGCATGGGGGTCGAGCACCGATGGATCGACTGCCGCCAGACGAGCCCCCGCCCGGGAATCGCGTGCCACCATGACCCCCAGTCCCGCTCCAGCGAGGCCAGCGAGCAGCCTTCGCCGCGTCGTGCCGCCCTCGAGTCCGATCGCGCACATGCCGTGCTCTCCAGTGTTTCCGAGCCGCGTCTCGGCCGCTCGTTGCGGCCTTGCTCCGGAATGGTTATCGGATCGCGCTGCAGCCACAACAAATAGATAAATAAGTTGCATTCATAGAAAAAACGAGTCACTTGGGGCGGCCGGCCCTGGCAGTCCGGGGATGCCCGGGGTCCACGGTGCAGCGATCATTTTTTTCTATGGAACGTGGCGGTTTCTCTATTTGTGGGGAGGCGGCACGGAACCGATCTTTCGTGTGGTATCCGTCGACTCCCCGACCCGCCCACGAGACTCCCGACATGGACACGCAGACGATCCTCGCCAACGTCCTCAGCCCTGCGGCCCTGTTCTTCTTCCTGGGATTCCTGGCGGTGCTCGTGCACTCCGATCTCGAGCTCCCCTATCCGCTGCCGAAGTTCTTCTCCACCTACCTGCTGATTTCGATCGGCTACACCGGCGGGGAGAAGCTCGCCGCCGCCGGCCTCTCGACGGAGGTCTTCGTGACGATTCTCGCCGCGCTGGGAATGGCGGTGTTCGTCCCCTTCTACACCTTCTTCTTTCTGCGGCGGATTCTCTCCGTCTACGACGCGGCGGCGATGGCGGCCACGTATGGTTCGATCAGCATCGTCACGTTCGTGGTGGGCACCGAGTTTCTCGCCCGGGCCAACGTCGGCTTCGGCGGCCACATGGTGGCCGTGATGTCGCTCATGGAGTCGCCCGCCGTGATCATGGGGATCGCCCTCGTGCGGATGTTCGCCCCGCGGTCTGAGGCCGCAAGGCCTGGGCTGCGGGCGATCCTGCACGAGTCGTTCTGCAATGGAACGGTGCTTTTGCTGCTCGGCAGTCTCGTGATCGGCATCATCACCGGCCCGTCGGCGGGCGATGGCCTGAAGCCCTTCATGACGGGAATCTTCAAGGGAATCGTGCTCCTCTTCCTCCTCGATGTCGGCATGCTGGCCGCCCGCAAGGCCGGCAAGTTGATCGAGGTGGGGCCATGGCTCGTAGCCTTCGGGATCCTCGCGCCGCTCGCCAACGCTGCGCTCGGCGTCGGCCTCGCCTGGCTGCTCGGCATGGGAAAGGGCGACGCCCTGCTCTTTACCCTGCTGTGCGCGAGTTCGTCGTACATCGTGGTTCCAGCCGCGATGCGGCAGGCGGTGCCCGAGGCCAATCCCGGCCTGTTCGAGCTGCTCTCCCTGAGCGTCACCTTCCCCTTCAATATCAGCGTGGGAATCCCGCTCTACTACGGCATCATCGAGCGGATCTGGTGACGGGCGAGCACCGCCTGGCCGAGGGCGAGCCCGCCGTCGTTCGGCGGCACCGCGTGGTGAGTCAGTGCCTCGAAGCCGGCGGCGTGCAGGCCGTCGAGGGTCTGCTCGAGGAGCAGGGCATTCTGGAAGACACCGCCGGTGAGCCCGACCCTCGACCCCGCCCCGCGGTCGCGGAGCATCCGGCAGGTGTCGACGATCATCGCCGCGGTCGAGGCATGGAATCCGGCCGCCGCGCCGGGCACGTCCGTGCCGCGTCGTGCGGCATCGACCACCGCGGCGATTGGCCCGTGCCAGTCGATCACGAGCGGCCCATGAGCGGCCGCGGCGCTGATCGCATAGGCCGCGATCGCGAAAGCGCGTTCGGCCGTGGCCGCCGCGGCCTCCAGCTTCATCGCGGCTTCGGCCTCGTAGGTCACCGATTCCGTCACGCCCAGCATCGCGGCGGCCGCGTCGAACAGCCGCCCCATGCTCGTGGTGGGAATGCAGGCGATGCCGCGTTCGAGCTGCCGGCGAATCACGACGGCTTCCTCGGTGTCGCGGGCTGCGACCGGGGCCAGGTCTCGATGCCACTCCATGCCGGCTGCGTGCAGGATCGCGAGCGCGGATCGCCAGGGGTGCCGGATCGCGGCGTCGCCGCCCGGCAGCGGGAACGGCCGCAGATGGGCGGCCCGCGTGAAGCGGCCCGCGTCGATCACCAGGAACTCCCCGCCGCGGATCGTGCCGTCGGGGCCGAAGCCCGTGCCGTCGAAGCAGCAGCCGATGAATCCCGTCGGCGCCGCGGCGAGATCGAAGCCGTGCTCGGCGAGCAATGCCGCGACGTGCGCCTCGTGGTGCTGGACCCGCAGGCAGGGAATGCCGAGGGTCGCGGCAAACCTCGCCGCCCAGTCGGCCGACAGGTAGGCGGGGTGCAGGTCGGCGACCACGGCCGCAGGTGTGGTGTCGAAGAGGCGCAGCAGGTGGTGGGCGGTGTCGTCGAGGGCCTGCAGCGTCTCCACGTTGCCCACGTCGCCGACGTGTTGGCTCAGGAAGGCCATGTCACCGCGGGCCACGCAGAGGGCCGCCTTGAGTTCGCCGCCCACGGCGAGGACCGACGGGCCCGAGGAGGCGAGACGAACCGGTGCGGGTGCATGGCCCCGCGAGCGACGAATCGGGAGCAGGGCCCCGGCCACGCACCGCACGACAGAGTCGTCGCAGGCCACGTGGATGGGGCGATCATGGAACAGGAAACCATCGACGAGCGGCGTCAGTCTTCGGACGGCGTCGTCGTTGTCCGTCGCGATCGGCTCCTCGGCGAGGTTGCCCGAGGTCATCACCAGCGGGGGCATGCCCTCGCAGATGAGGTGATGGAGCGGCGATGAGGGCAGCATGATGCCGACGACGTCGAGGCCCGGGGCGACGGCCTCGGCGAGGTGCTGGTCGCTCGCCGTTTCGTGTGACGGCTGCCGCAGGAGCACGACCGGCCGATCGCGGCCCTCGAGCAGCCTGCGTTCCTGCTCGTCGACCACGGCGAGGCGGCGGGCCGTCGCGGTGTCGTGCACCAGGACCGCAAATGGCTTTCCGGCGCGATGCTTGCGGGTTCGCAGCACGCCCACGGCGGTTGCATTGGTGGCATCGCAGGCAAGGTGGAAGCCCCCCACGCCCTTGATGGCCAGGATGGCTCCGCGGCCCAGCAGATCGCGGGCGGCGGCGATGGCCGCCTCGCCGGAGCAGCGGGCCTGGCGGCGCTCGGTGGGCACGGGGGTGTCGGAGGCATCGGCGAACCAGGCCACCGGTCCGCAGGCCGGGCAGGCGGTCGGTTCGGCGTGAAACCGGCGGTCGGCGGGGTCGGCGTATTCGGCGGCACACCGCGGACACATCGCGAACCGGGCCATCGTGGTGGCGGTCCGGTCGTACGGCAGGCCCTCGATGATCGTGAATCGCGGGCCGCAGTCGGTGCAGTTCACGAACGGATAGCGGTGCCGCCGGTCGCCGGGGTCGGCGAGTTCCGCGAGGCAGGCCGGGCAGGGGGCGATGTCGGGGGGAACATGGGCCGACCGCCGCCCCGACGCGACGCTCGCCAGAATCGCGAAGACTGCGGATTGTTCATGACGAACCGGCGCCGCGTGGACGTCGATCCGTCCCACCGCCGCCAGCGGCGGTGCCGCCTCGTCGAGATTCTCGAGGAACGCCGCCACCGCGGCCGAGGGGCCCTGCACCTCCAGCACGACCCCCGCGGCATCGTTTTCCACCCACCCCGAGAGCCCCAGCCGCGTCGCCCGCCGCCAGACGAACGGCCTGAAGCCCACACCCTGGACCACCCCGCTGATGGTCACCCTGCGACGGATCACCGTGGCATCGAGGCGCATGGAGGGCCATCACTTGGGCAGGTACGCCTCGCCCCGCACGACCTGCACGTCGCTCAGCCATGCGATGCACGCATAGTGCTCGAAGTAGGTGTGCGACACGTGTTTGAGGATCTTCTCGGCCACGTCCATGGGCACGACGAACTCGCACTTCATGGTCTTCGAGGCACCCGTCACGATCACGTTGCGGGCGCTGCGGGATCCCTGACCGAGCACCTCGCTGAGCGTGTAGCCGGAGGCGCCCAGTTCGAGTCCCTCCTTCGCGATGTCGTCCATGATCACGGTCTCACCGACCACGACCACGAGTTTGAGGGGATAGAGTTGCATGGGGGGCTCTCCTGGGAAGAAAAGGCTGCTGTTGAGGGTCGATCGAGGGATTCTACGGCCGAGAGGCTCAGGTGGCTCCCACCCACTTCGCCATCTCGAAGTAGATCGGGATGCCGAAGGCGATGTTGAAGGGGAACGTGATGGCCAAAGCCGCCGTGATCGAGAGGGTCGGATTGGCCTCCGGCAGCGTGAGCCGCACGGCCGGCGGTGCGGCGATGTACGACGCACTCGCCACGATCGCCCCGAGCACCGTGCAGCCGCCCAGATTCAGGCCGGCCATGTGCCCGAGGTAGACGCCGAGGAATCCGTGAACGAGCGGCATCAGGATGCCGAACGCCACGAGGGCGGGGCCGACCTTCAGGAGATCGCCGAGCCGCTCGCCGGCCACGAGTCCCATCTCCAGGAGGAAGATGCAGAGGGCGCCGCGGAACAGCATGCCCTTGCTCTGGAAGAAGTCGTAGAAGGGCTGAAAGCCCTTGGGGTCCATGAACAGGGTCGAGACAAAGCCGATCACGAGGAGGCCCGCCATCAGCAGGATCGACTGACCAGTCATCACCTCGTAGAGCGCTTCACCGAGTTTCGACTCGCGGACAGGCTTTCCCGAGCTACCAGCCTTGGCGGCCCGTTCGCGGGCCGAAAGGGCTGCTCCGAGCACGAGCGCGATCGCGATGCCCGGGCATTCGAGGATCGTGACGAGCGTCGGCAGGAAGCTGTTGGCGGGATGCTGCGTCTGCTCGACGAAGGAGTTGGCCACGGCGTAGGTCACGGCCGAGGTGCTGCCGTAATGCGCGGCGATGCCCGCCGAGTCGGCGATCGAGAAGCGGCAGAGATACCGCAGCACGAGATACGCCGTGATCGGCGTCACGCAGCCGAGCACGAGCGTGGCCAGGGCCGGCTTCCAGATGGTGGAAATACCATGCTCGTGGTATTCGTGCGCCAGTTCGTGGCCGCCGATGAAGCCGATCGACATCAGCAGGAAGATCGCGATCGAGAGGTAGAGTTCCTTCGGGATCTTGATGCCGCCGTGGATTTGCGTGCAGATCAGCCCGAGCACGAAGCAGAGAGGGATGGGCGTGAGGAGGTTGCGTTCGAGTGACTCGACGATGCGGCCAATTTGCTCGGCGTTGAGAATCGCCACGAGCGCGGGAGGGTCGAGAAGAGGGAGCATGGGAGGAATCCTTTCGGGTCAGGGATCGGCATCAGGCGGAATGGAAAACGATGGCAGGACAGGGGCGTCTGCAGGATCCGACGGGGGGGCGGTCGAGGTCATGCGGTGGGTGCCGCGGAGCACTCCCTCGGCGGCCCGTTCGAGCGACTGAACGAGGGGGCCCGGCCAGATGCCGAGCACGAACAGCGTCGCGATCAGGGCGGTGAGGGCCACCTGCTCGCGGCGGAGGATCGCGTGTCGCGGGCTGTCGACGGCCGGCGTGCCGCCGAATACGTGGAACCAGGACCGCATCACCGCGATGCCACAGAGCACGGTCGACGCGATCACCATCAGGCCTGCGGCGATGTGCTCGTCGAGGCTGCCCGACACGATCAGATCGTCGGCGACGAACGACAGGGTGCCGGGCAGGCCGATCGAGGCCATGCCGAAGAGCAGGAAGAGGGCGGCCAGCGAGGGCGCGTCCCAAAAACGTCCCTGGAGCGTCTCCAGCGACAGGTCGCCGGCCCGGCTCTCGATGGCCCATGACACGAGTCCGATGCCGGTGATCGCCAGGCCACTGGAGATCCAGACGCAGAAGGCTCCGTTGAGCTCCATGGGGACGGTGCCGGAAAGCCCGGCGAGCACCAGGGCCGACTGGCTCATGGCGAACGCCCCGATGAACCCGCGAAGGTCGCGCTGCACGAGCGCAAGTGCAGCGCCGTACACGGACGTCGCCAGGGCGAAGACCGAGAGCGCCTCGAGTTCGTGGGCCACGCCGTCGGCATGGCCGACGAGCAGTCGCACGGCGGTGTAGGCGGCCACCTGCGGCATGGTCGCCATCAGGGCCGCCGACATCGGAGCTCCCGAGTAGAGGGCCGGATACCAGGAGTGGAACGGGACGATCCCCTTGCGGATCATCACGGCGATCGCCACGGCCCAACCGCCGGTGGTGCCCAGCATGCCGCTCGACCGCTCCCAGGGCGGGTCGACGACGAGCATCCACGTGCCCACGGCCATGCAGACCAGCGAGGTCGACATGTAGATCGCGAACACCCGCGCGGCGGCCCTGCCGCCGGGCATCACCCGGGTTGCCCGCCACGTGGGCTGCGCCGTGGCGATCCAGAGGACGACGAGGGCGGCCGGATGGGATGTCAGGAACAGGGCCATCGTCGCCGCGAGGCCGAGCAGCGTCCGACGGATCGACGAAGGTTCAAGCATGCGGCGCGGGGTCATCAGTACGATGGCCGTCGCGATCGTCGCCACGTAGGGGAGCAGCGCGGCCGTCAGCCCATCGACATGGACGAAGCGGCCGCCGCCGAGCGAATCGCCGAAGCCCAGCGGCACGCCGTCGCCAGCCTGCCAGGTCGCCGTCACCAGCAGGCTCGCGACGAGCGATACGACGCACGAGGCGACGGCGACGAACCGCGGTGCACGGCCGGCGAGCCCCACGGCCGCGACACCGGCCCCCGCCAACGGCGCCGCCACGCAGACACCCGCCGCCGGCAGGATCCAGTCTCGGGCCGTCGCCATGCCGTCGAAGGCGGTCATCGGCGGCCTCCCGTCGATTCACCCGCGAGCCAGGCGAGCCAGCGTTTTTCGGCGTTCGCCGCCCGGTCCAGAAGGCGGAGAACGGGCCCCACCACGAGCCTGCCGACCGCCATCTCCTCGTACCCACGGTCGACCGCGACACGATAGATCGCCCGTTGCCATGCCGCTGGCAGGAGGCGAATGGGCCACAGGCCGGTGGGGTCGGGGTGGCCGCCCAACGCCGCCGCGAGTTCATGGCGATCGTGGAGCGCCGACGGCGAGCGGAGGATCTGAAGGCTGCGGACGATCGCATGTCCGATCACATGCATCAGAGGAATCACCCGCAGCCCGAGGCCGATCTCCACGAGAATCAGCGACGCCTGCGTCATCGACGCGTAGGCGAGCACGCTCTTGAGGTCGGTCTGCACGCTGCCCACGAGCGTGGCGTGCAGCGCGGTGCCGGTGCCGATCACCACGAGGAGAAGGCGCGCCCACGGGGCCTGCTCCAGCAGCGCCTCGCAGCGGAGGAGCACGTAGGCGCCGGCGTGGATCGACAGCGCGCCGTAGAAGATGGCGCTTGAGGGCGTCGGACCTTCCATCGCCCGCGGGAGCCACCCGGAGAACGGCACCTGGGCGGTCTTGCCCAGAGCTGCGAACACAAGCAGCAGCGAGACAACGGTCGCCGTGGTTGCCGACACCAGGCAGGTGCCGGTGGGCCAGTTGGTGCCGAACAGGCGGTCGAAGTCGCCCGATCCGACCGTGCGGTGGATGATGACGCTGGCCGCCAGGATTCCGACGTCGCAGATGCGATACGTGGTGAAGGCCCGCAGGGCCGCCCGCACCGCATTGGCTCGCTCGTGGAAAAAGCCGATCAACAGGGCCGACGAGATGCCGACGCACTCCCAGCCTGCGAAGAGCACGTCGATGCTGTCGGCCAGCACCATCAGGTTCATGCCGGTGCCGAACAGCGCCAGGAGGATGAAAAACCGGGTAAAGCCCGGTTCCCGGTGGAGGTACTTGCCGGCGAACGCGTTCACGAGCCAGCAGAGGCCGCTGCAGAAGCACACGTAGGGCACCGACAAGGCGTCGGCCACGAGGTGGATCGTGGCCTCGTGGTGGCCCACCGCGAACCAGGTTGCCACGTCGACGATCACCGGCCGGAAGCCGCTGGCGGCGAGCATGGCCAGTGTCGATATCGCTGCGAGGAAACTGGCCGCGAAGCCGGCCCCGACGAGTCGCGACGTGGTGCGCTCGTCGAGCGATCGGCCGAGGATCGCCGGAATACCCACCGCCGCCAGCGCCGCGGCGGGGGCCGCGAGTTGGCCGATCACGAGGCTCGAGATCAGGTCGCGACCAGTCACGTGCCGCCTCCCAGGGGATGGCGTCCGGGCGGGGCCAGGGCCGCGAGGATCCGGGCCGGGGGCAGGTGCTCACGGTGGCCGCCGTACCACTCGACGGAACGATCGACGACCGCGACGTGCGGACTCTCGGGCACATAGGGCCGGAAGCCTGCTTCCTCGAACACCATCAGGTCGCCGGTGTCGGGGTGCCACGACACGAGCTGCACCCAGCCGTTGACGACGAGATTCTTGACGACGGGCACCTTCTCCGCGGCCGCCAGGATCGCCTCGGGCGTGGCATCGATGACGATCAGCAGCCGCACCGGCTCGTGGATCTCCACCATCTGCAACGGGAGACCCGTCCGCAGGTCGCTCGCATGGCCGTCCATGACACCGACGAGCCCCGTGATGTTGTGGGGTAGCCTCGTGCCGGCGCCGTAGCCGAACTGGTCGGTGGTGGAG
>JBJTDZ010000079.1:0-45440 GCA_046092585.1 Pirellulales bacterium
GTGTACTCCTTCCAGAAGCCCCGCTCGCGCACGTCGCCCGCCTCGAACTTCCAGTTCTTCTCCGGGTTGTCGATCCGCTCGAGGAAGCGGCGCTTCTGCTCCGCCCGCGAGACGTTCAGGAAGATCTTGCGGACGAGGACCCCGTTGCGGTCGAGGTAGCGCTCGTAGGCGCGGATGTCCTCGAAGCGCTCCTTCCAGATCGAGCGCGAGACCCGGTTGGCCGGAAGCTTCTGGCGAGCGAGCACCTCGCCGTGGACGCGCACGACCAGCACCTCCTCGTAGTAGGAGCGGTTGAAGATCCCGATCCGGCCCCGCTCCGGCACCCGCTTCATGCACCGCCAGAGAAAGGTGTGATCGAGTTCCTCGTCGGAGGGCTTCTTGAAGCTCGTCACCTCCACGCCCTGCGGATTGACACCCGACATCACGTGCTTGATCGCACCATCCTTGCCGGCCGCGTCCATCGCCTGGAAGATCACGAGCACGCTCCAGGTATCGGAGGCCCAGAGCAGTTCCTGCATCTTGGCCAGCGCGGCGACGTCGCTTGCGAGCAGGTTCTGCGCCGTTTCCTTCCGCTCGCTCTCCGGGATGTCGCCGTTGCCGGCCCAGGCCGGATCATGGTCGGCGAGGCGAAAAGCCTTGCCCGGGCTCACGCGAAACTTCTTCTCGATCTTCGCGAAATCGATCGGCATCGGTGCACTCCCGCGTTCACGTCCAGGTGTCGGCTGCCATGATATCGGCTCGATGGCCTTCCCCGACGCGGCATGGCCCCGGTTGCGGCGGATTGCACTCCCGGGATAGCGTGAGGGGGCTACGATCCCGTGGCGAACCCCGGTCCTGGATGGAGTGTCGTATGCACCGTGTCGGCGTCGGCGATCGGGCCCCCGCATTCACCGCCACCCTCCAGGACGGCGGCACGTTCGACTCGTCGGGCGTGATCGGCCGGAAGTGGCTCGTGCTCTTCTTCTATCCGAAGGACGACACGCCGGTATGCACGAAGGAAGCGTGCGCCTTCCGCGATTCGTACGAGAAGTTCGTCGAGGCGGGAGCGGAGGTGGTCGGCGTGAGCAGTGATTCGGCGGCGAGCCACGCCCGCTTCGCCGCCCGGCATCGGCTGCCGTTCCCGATCATCGCCGACGAACGGCGCGAGCTCCGCACGCTCTTCGGCGTCCCCGCCACGCTGGGCTTCCTGCCGGGCCGGGTCACCTACGTGATCGACAGGGAGGGGGTGGTGCGGATGGTCTACAGCGCGATGCTCGCCTCCGACGGTCACGTCCGCCGGGCGCTGGCGGCCGTCAGCGGCTCGCCGGGCTGACGGCTCGGCCTCAGCCGCGATAGGCCGGGAAGTCGGTGTACCCGGCGGGCCCGGTCGGTGAATACCAGGTTTCCATGGCGGCGGTGGCGGCGAGGGGCCAGCCGTTTGCGAACCGCTCCACGAGGTCCGGGTTGCTGATGTAGGGGCGACCGAAGGCGACGAGGTCGGCCACCCCGGCTTCGAGCGCCGCCTCGGCGGTCTCGAGTGTGTACCCGCAGTTGCCGATCAGCGGACCACGAAACACGCCGCGGAACTCGGCGAGCGTCATCGGCTCGCCCAGCGTGTGGAAGCCGAAGGCCAGCCCATCGACCACGTGGAGGTAGGCGAGGTCGAAGCGGTCGAGGACGGTGGCCGCGTGCAGGAACTGCTCACGGAAGTTGGGCGAGCCCATGTCGTTGAAGGCACCGTTCGGGGAGATCCGCACGCCGGCGCGGCCCGGCCAGACGCGGCTCACGGCCGACGCCACCTCGGTGAGCAGCCGGCAGCGTTTCTCGATGCTCCCGCCGTAGTCGTCGGTGCGGAGGTTCGTGCGCGACTGAAGAAACTGGTCGATGAGGTAGCCGTTGGCGGCGTGAATCTCCACGCCGTCGAAGCCGGCGGCCTTGGCCCGCGTGGCTGCGGCTGCGTAGTCGGCGACGATGCCGGCGATCTCGTGCGTCTCCAGAGGCCGCGGGGTCTCGTAGGGCTGCTTGCCCGCGGGCGTGTGGATGCCGTCCCCGGCCAGCCTCACGGCCGACGCCGACACCGGCAGCCTGCCCCCGTGGAATGCACTGTGCGAGGCCCGGCCCATGTGCCAGAGCTGCAGGAAGATCCGGCCGCCGCGGGCATGCACCGCCGATGTCACCTGCCGCCAGCCCTCCTCCATGTCGTCGGAATAGATACCGGGGGATTCCAGCCAGCCGTTGGCCTGCTCCGAGATCGTGGTGGCCTCGGAGACGATCAGTCCGGCGGAGGCCCGCTGGGCGTAGTACTCCGCCATCGTCGCATTCGGAATCCGCATGGCGCCGGCGCGGGATCGCGTCAGCGGTGCCATCACCACTCGGTTGGCCAGCCGCAGGCCGCGAAGGTCGAATGGTTCGAGAATCGTCCGTGCGGCCATGCGGTGGTTCTCACGCGGGGAGCGGCAGGAGGTAGGATGCGACGTCGCCGGGAATCATACATGACCCACGAATCCCCTCGCGTCGCCGATCTCGAACGACTGCTGCAGGTGGCCCGCCGGCTCGGCGCCACCGTCGATCTCGACGTGCTGCTCAGGGCGATCGCCGACGCGGCGACGGACCTGCTCGGCTGCGAGCGGGCCACCGTCTATCTCTACGACGCGGCCGCCGACGAGCTCCGCAGCCGGATCGCCACGGGCATCGCGGGCTCCCCGATCTCGGAGATCCGCTTTCCCGCGAGCCTCGGCATCGCGGGCGAGGTGGCCCGCACCGGCCTGCTCGTCAACCTGCCCGACGCCTACGCCGATCCGCGGTTCAATCCGGAGTTTGACCGGAGCAGCGGGTTTCGCACGCGGAGCATGCTGGCGGTGCGGCTCGCCGACCACGACGACGCCACCGTCGGCGTGCTCCAGCTGCTCAACAAGCGGCTGGGAGCCTTCGAGGGCCGCGACGAGGAGATCGCCGTGTTCCTGGCCAGCCAGGCGGGCGTGGCCATCCAGCGGCAGCGGCTGCTCGACCACTTCGCCGAGAAGCAGAAGCTGCAGCGAGACCTCAACATCGCCCGCGACATCCAGCAGGGCCTCCTGCCCCGCGAGCAGCCGGTGCTGGCCGGCTTCGACATCGCCGGGTGGAACCAGCCCGCCGAGGAGACGGGCGGCGACTTCTTCGACTTCCTGCCGCTCGACGAGGATCGGCTCTTCGTCGCACTGGCCGACGCGACCGGCCACGGCATCGGGCCGGCACTCGTGATGGCCGAGGCGAGGGCGCTCGTGCGGGCGGCTGTCCGCCGGTCGGCCGACCTCGCCGAGGCCGTGGCCGACGTCCACGACCTGCTCTGCCTCGACCTTCCCGACGGCCGGTTCGTGACGGCGTTTTCCGGCGTCGTCTCCTCGCGGGCCGCCACGCTCGAGTTCGTGAGCGCCGGCCAGGGGCCGATTCTCGTCTACGACTCCTCGGCCGACGCCGTCCGAGATTTCCCCGCGCAGACCCTGCCGCTCGGCTTCATTCCCGGCCCACTCTCGGCCGAGCCCACCCGGATCGAGCTCGACGAGGGCGACATCGTGGTGCTCCTCACCGACGGCTTCTACGAGTGGTCGCGGAGCGACGGCGAGGCGTTTGGCATCGATCGCGTCGTCCAACTCGTGCGGGAGCATCGGGGCCTGCCGGCGGCCGACCTGATCGCCCTCCTCCGCGCCGCCGTCGTCGAGTTCAGCCGCGGAACCCGCCAGGATGACGATCTCACGGCCGTGGTCGTGCGGCGGACCGGCCCCGTCGTCCAGTGCCGTCCCGTCGGCCTTGGGTAGGATCCGCCCATGCCACTTGCGATTCGCTATGTCCGTTCGCTCGACGACGTGGTCGATCCGGCCGTGAGGTTTCTTTCCCGGCCGGTCGATCTCTTCGCGAGGCAGCGGATCGTGGTACCGACGGCAGGGGCCAAGGCCTGGCTGACGGCCAAGCTCGCGGAGCGGCTGGGCGCGAGAACGGCTGCCGACGGCAAGGCCGTGGGCGACGGAATCGTGGCGAACGTGGAGTTTTCCTATCCCGGGACGATCTCGTCGCTGATCTCGGACGATGCACGGCCCGACGCGGATCCCTGGGATGTCGATCATCTCACGTTCACGATCCTGGAGGCGCTCACGGGCGACCCCGCCTTCGAGCACGTCGTCGAGCGGGCCGGAGGGCCGCTCCTGGCCGCCCGGCGGATCGCCGACCGCTTCGACCACTACCACTTCCGCCGACCGGGGATGATCCTCGAGTGGGAAAAGCGGCGCGCCCGGCTGAGTCCCGAAGCCGACGAGGCGGGGAACCTCGTCGAAAAGACCCTTGCGGCCCGGGACCGCTGGCAGTTCGACCTCTGGAGGAAGGTGCATGCCACGATCGGCGAGAAGAGCCCGCCGGCCCGGGAGCGGGACGCCACGGGCCCGGCCCCCGAGGCCGTGCTCGTGGCGGGCCTCCAGGGGCTCTCGCTCCACCAAATCGCCCTGTTGGAGCGGCTGGCCACGATGCCCACGAAGGCAGAGCTGCCCTGCCACGTGGAGATTGTGCTCGTCCATCCCTCGCCGGCGCTCCGCAGAGCCTGGGCCGAGAAAGCCCCGCCGCTCTCGAAAGACACCGCGCCTGCCCGCGGAGAGCCGGAGCCGGCCAGCGACGCCGACCCGCTCGTCGATGCGTGGCTGCGGGGCACGCGGGAATCGCAGTGGCTTTTGGCGTCGCAGGGGCTGGACGTGGTGCATGATGCCGTGGCCGCCGATGCGTCACTCCCCGCAGGCGCCTCGCTGCTCGCGCGCCTCAAGCACACCGTGGCGACCGGAGGCCGCCCCGATGAAGCCGCGGGCAAGGCGGCCTTCCAAAAAGACGATCAGTCGCTACGGATCCATTGCTGCCACGAGCTGCGCCGGCAGGCGGAGGTGCTCCACGACGCGATCCTCCACGCCTTTCGCGAGATCAAAGACCTGGCTCCCCACGAGGTGGTGATCCTGAGCCCGCAGATCGCGAACCTCGCGCCGCACCTCGAGGCGGTCTTCAACCGCGACGTGACCGGTGGGGAGGCCGCGGGCACTCAGGCCAGGCTCCACCTGCCGCTGATCGTTGCCGACCGTGGCATCCGCGAGGTGAGCCGCGGGGCCGAAGTGCTCTCGGCCCTGATCGAACTGGTCGGCTCCCGCTGTTCGGTCGATGCCATGCTCGCCGTGGCCACGCATCCGCTGGTGCTCGCCCACTTTGGCCTCGACGACACGCGCGTCGAGATCTGGCAGCGGTGCATCGAGCGGACGAAGATTCGCTGGGGCCTCGATGCTGCCCGCCGCGGTCGCGGCGGGCTCGCCCGCAACGACCTCGCGGCCCACACCTGGCGGTCGGGTCTGGAAAGAATGCTTCTCGGGGCGGTCGTGCCCGACGGCGAGCCCGAGCCCGTCCTCGGCGGCATCGTGCCGCTGCGGCACGTCGATGCGGCCGACGTCTCTTCGCTGGCGCCGCTGGTCACGATCTTCGGAATCGTCGATGGCCTCGACCAGGCCATCGCCGAGGCGCGGCCCGTTGAAGCGTGGTGCGACCTCCTCGAGCAGGCCCTCGGCCAGTTGGCCGGGGCGGAGAGCGACGAGCTGGCCGTTCCGCTGCGGGAACTCGACACGCTCCGGCGGTCGGTGACCGTCGCCAAGGGCAGGTCACCGGCCGACGTGAAAGTGCCCTGGCACGACCTCAAGACGATCCTCGCCGCCACGCTCACCGCCCCCGTGGGCCGGCAGCCGTTGCGAACCGGCGTGATCACGGCCACATCGCTGATCCCGCTGCGGGGCGTGCCCTTTCGCGTGGTCTGCCTGGCCGGCTACGACGATGCCGCAGTGGCCCCGCGGGAGGGCGACAGCGAGGATCTGGTTGATCGTCAGCAACTTCTCGGCGACCGCGACCGCGGTCTCGAGTCCCGACGTGAACTGCTCGACTGCCTGCTGGCGGCCGAAGATCGCCTCGTCATCACCTGCACCGGGATGGACGTCAGGAACAACAAGGTGTTGCCGCTGGTGACACCGCTGGCCGAGTTCATCGACTTCGTCGGACGGCACGGCGTGCCGACCTATGAGCATGGCGGGGAACACTTCAGTGAGATCCAGATCATCCACCCCCGCCATGCCTGCAGCCGCGGCAACTTCGTGGCCGACGAGAACGGCCCGCTCAAGACCGACGCCCCCTGGAGCCACGACGCCGCCGGCCTGGCCGCGGCTCGCGCCCTCGGCCAGGACCCGGAGCCGCGGGCCATGACGGCTGCAGCCGTCACGTCGGAGCCACAGGCCGTTGCGGAGGTGATCGAACTCCAGTGGCTTGCGGAGTTCATGCACGACCCGCTGTGGCCCTACGTCCGCAGGACACTCGGAATCAACACCTGGCGGGACGACGATCGTGCGATCCCGGCCACGTTGCCGCTGGAGCTCGAGCGTTTCGAGAAGCGCCACCTCCGGGATGCCTACATCGAGCAACTCATCTCGGCGGAAGATGGCGAAGCCCTGGCCACGGCCTGGGCCGCCGACGTGACCAGCAACGGCGACGTGCCGGTCCTCGGGTTCGGCGACGACGCGGTCGCGGAGATCACGCAGTTCTCGGCTGCGCTGCTGGAGGTGGCGGCAAGAAAGGGGGTCTCTCTGAAAGCCCGTGACTCCAGGAACGCCGGCCATTCAAGACAGCTGTCCTTGCAGCTCGACGGCATCACGCTGACCGGAGCCATCGAGCGGTGCTATCCGGATGCCGAAAACGTGCACACGATCGTCCTGGTGCGACCGGACGCGATCGACACCGGCACGCACGGGTTTCGGGTTGCCAAAGCCCTTGCAGGAGTGCAGTTGCTAGCGCTCAAAGCCGAGGGTGTCGCTGGTGCCCGGGCCTGGATTCTGAGCGCCTACGAGAAGTGGCGCCCCGCCAGCGACGGCTCGCACGCACCTGCCGAGGATGTGGTGCAGATTCGGGAGGTCCGCCTGCACGACGCCATCACCTCGGCCACGGCGAAACAGACGCTCGAGGAACTCGGGAGGCTCTACCAACAGGCCGCCCGCACCCCTCGCGGGCTGTTCGGTGATACGGCCGCGCTCCTCGCGGATGACCTCGACGACGCTCTGGACGCGTTCACGAAGTTCACGACCGCGGACGACTATGCGCGAAGCAACGAGGCAGCCGTGTACGGCGGCCAACCTGATTTCACGCAGGTGTGCGACGACGCCGTGCCGGAGCGACGGCAGTCCGCGATCGACTTCTTCACACGGTTCAAAAAGCTCGCGGACCTGCCGTACGACAAGTCGGCCAAAGCCTACATCTATGACCCCGACACCGCTTGATCTGCCCAACGACGACTTCGCCCACGGTCTCGTCGTCGAGGCGAGCGCCGGCACGGGGAAGACCTACTCCGTGGCGGCGATCGTCACGATCGAACTCGCCGAGCGGGACGATCTGCGCATCGGCAAGATCCTGGTCACGACCTTCACCCGGAATGCCGCGGCGGAACTCCGGGATCGGGTGCGGAGGCGGCTCGGCGAGACGGCCGACAAACTGCGGCAGAAGGCCGATCCTCGCGGCGATCCGGTGGTCGCGCGGTTGCTCGAGGGTGCTGATGCCGAGATCGCCGCCCGTATCCGCCGGCTCGAGCGGGCGCTGGTGGAGTTCGACACCGCCACGATCACGACGATCCATGGCGTCTGCAGTCGGGTGCTCCGGCTGGCGGGCATGGAGGCCGGCTCGGTCACCGACACCGACGAGACCGATCGGATCGTGACCGAGGCGGTGAACGACTTCGTCGTCAACGTCTCCACCACGGTGCATCGCTGGAGCGAGCGGAAGATCAAGCGCATCGTCGAGGCGATGCGGAGCGATCCGTACGTCGAGCTCTGGATCGATCCTGCTCTCGAGCCAACCGCCAAAGCCCTGCTCTCGGATCTGCGGCCCCTCCTCCGCGGTTGTGTCGAGCCGATCCAGGAGGTGATGACCGCCGCCCCGAGCTACGGCGACCTGCTCCGCATCGCCTGCGAGTTGGTCGGCGACGAGTCACGTGCCGACCTCGTCGACACCCTCAAGGCCCGCTTCACGCTGGCGATCGTCGACGAGGCCCAGGACACCGATCGGCAGCAGTGGGAGTTTTTCGACCGGCTGTTTCCCGGCGGGGACGGCCGGCGGCTGATCAGCGTCGGTGATCCCAAGCAGGCGATCTACGGGTTTCGCGGGGCCGACGTCCAGGCATACGTGGCGCATGCGGAGGAGGCGGGAACCGCCCACAGATCGCTTGCTGTCAACTTCCGCTCCGACCAGCCCGTGCTCGACAGCCTCAATGCCGCTTTCAGCGACAAGACCTTCGGCGCGGGGATCGCCTACCAGCACGTCGATGCCCCTGACGGCCACAAGGCGGCCCGGATTCAGGGAATGCCGGGCAGCGTCGAGTTCATCGATCTCGGAATCGCCGGGAACCAGGCCGCCCTCGCCAAGCCCGTCGTCGGCAAGGTGATCGAGCTGCTCGACGACGCTCGGGTGGCCGACAAGGACGACCCGTCGAGCCCCGGTCGGCTGCTTGCCCCCAAGGATATCTGCATCCTGGTCCGGTCCGGCGGCGTCGGCCTGCTCGTCCAACAAGCCCTTGGCCGCGCCGGGATCCCCGCCGTCACCGGCGGCACGGCGAGCGTGATGGCCAGCAGCATGGCGTTCGACATCCGTTCGCTGCTCGAGGCGATGGAGCGCCCCTCCGACCTGGGGCGGGTGCGGCGGGCCGCCGCCACCGTCTTCTTCGGTCACTCACTCGCCGAGGTGGGATCGCTCTCCGATGACACGAGCCGGGAGATTCAGAGCGTCCAGGACACGTTGTTCGAGTTCTCCGCGATCCTGTCGAAGAAGGGCATCGCCGCCCTTGGGGCCACGATGGAGGCCGACGAGGCCGTGATGACGAGGATCGCCCGGGGCCGCCGGCACGGTGAGCGAAACGTCACGGACTTCCTGCACGTCATCGAGCTGATGGACTCGGCCGGCCCCGGCAAGGGTTGCTCGGCGGAGCGGGCACTGGCGATCTTCAGCCGGCTGGCCACCATGGACGAAAAGCACGAACTGGTCGCCCGACGGGTGGAGAGCGACGCCGACGCGGTCAAGATCTACACGATCCACGCGGCCAAGGGCCTCGAGTTTCCCTGCGTGATCGTGGCGGATCTCTGGAAGGATCGCCCGCCGGGCAGCCGGTCGCCCATCATCTTCTACGACACCGACGGCATGCGGAAGCTCGATCTCGGCTTCGCCGTCGACAAGGTGTCGACGCATGCGAAGACCCGGAAATCGCTCGCCGAAATCGAGGAGTCACAGCGGCTGATCTATGTGGCGACCACACGCGCCCAGCACTACCTTGCCGTGCTCGTTGGCCGACAGCAGCCGACCAAGAAGGATCCTGCTCCCGAGTCGATTCTCCAGCAGACGATGACGCTGCCGGAGATGTCCTCGCCGAACGGCCGCACAAAACTGAGCCGGGACCTCGGGCACCGGGCTGCCGGTGCCACGCCGCTCGCCCTTGCCCCACCCCCGACGGTCGAGCGAACCTACAGCCGCATGTCGTTCACCGGCATCACCGCCGGGTGGGGGCACGGACGCGATCGGCATTTCGAGCCGGAGGGGGGCGGCTACGACGAACTGGCGTTGTCCGGCGGCGTCTCGCTGCCCGCGCTTCCGGAGCCGGCCGCGGAGAGCCGCGCCGTGATCGATCTGCCGGCCGGAGTGGCCGTGGGCCGGGTGATCCATGAGATCTTCGAGCACGTCGACACGAGCAAGCGTCCGCTGGAAGACGAGGTGCGCGAGGTCGTGCGCGCGCGGGCCACGTCGGGCCGGCTCAAGGATCGTCATGGTGATCTGGTCAAGGTCGTCACCGAGACCCTCGAGACGCCTCTCGGCGGCCCGTTCGGCGACCTTGCGCTGGGCCATATCCCGCCGGGCGACCGTCTCTCGGAACTCACCTTCGACATGGGCCTGGCCTCGCTCGTCGAGGGCGTGAAGGCCAGGGCGATCGGCGAGTTGTTGCAGGCTGAGCTGCCGAAATCCGACATCCTCCATGACTACGCCAGCATGCTCGCCGGGCGGGCCTTCGATGTGCCGGTGGGCGGCCTGCTGACCGGATCGATCGACGCCCTGCTGCGGCTGGCGGACAGCAGGCCCGACAGGCCCCGGCTCCTGATCGCCGACTACAAGAGCAACAAGCTGCACAAGAACGACATGAGCGATCCCCTGCGGGCGTATGCCCGGGAGCGGCTCGTGCACGCGATGGCCGAGCACCATTATCCGCTCCAGGCCCTTCTCTACGGCACCGCGGTCTACCGGCTGCTCCGCTGGCGGCTGCCGACGTGCGATCCCGACGAGTGCATCGCCGGCGTCGCGTATGCCTTCATCCGCGGAATGAAGGGCCCCGCGACTCCCGTCGACGAGAAGGGCCACCGCCACGGCGTGTTCGCCTGGCAGGCCCCGCCGGGGCTGTGGAAGAAACTCAGTGACCTGCTCGTGACCCCGCAACCGGCAGGGGCGACCCGATGAATCATCCCGCCGAACTCCACCAGTACCGCACCGCCGGAGTCATCGGCCGCGACGACATCGCGGCGGCCGCGCTGCTCGTCGAGATGGCCCGCCGCGACGGGGCGGCCGAGCCGCAACTCCTCGGCTGGCTGGGAATGTGCCTTGCCCTGCGGACGGTGCGCGACGGCCACACCTGCGTGGATCTCGACCAGATCACGGCCTGGTGCGGGGCCATCGACCTGGCGGCCCCCGAGCATCTCGCGTGGCCGGGGAAAGCGGAACCGTGGGTCGCCGCCCTGGAATCCGCCGACGCCCTCGTCGGCAAGCCGGGCGACCGCAAGCCCTTCATTCTCGATGGGCACCGGCTCTACCTGGCCCGATTTCATGCCGAGGAGGAGTCGATCGCGGCGGCGATCCTCGCTCGGGCGGAAAAGGGAACGATCCGCCTCCTGCTGGGCGGCCCGGGCACGGGAAAGACCACCAAGGTCGCCCAGGATTTGGTCGAGCGTTTCCAGGCAGCCGAGGCGGCCGGCAGCCAACCGGCCGTGGCCCTGGCCGCACCCACGGGCAAGGCGGCGGCGCGAATGGCCGAGGCACTCCGCAAGGCATGCACCGGGGGGGCCGTCGAAGCATCGGCGGAGGCAAGGGAACGGATCCTGCACCTGAAGCCCACGACGGTCCACAAACTTCTCGGCTTCAACCCCGGCCGCGGCAACCGCCTCGGCTATCACGCGGACAACCGCCTGCCTTTCGACCTGGTGATCGTGGACGAGGCCTCGATGCTCTCGAGCAGCCTGATGCACCATCTGCTTGCCGCCGTGAAGGACGAGGCCACCCTGGTGCTGGTGGGCGATCCCGACCAGCTCGCGAGCGTGGATGCCGGCACGGCCCTCGGTGACATCGCCGTCTTTGGCGGGGAGGCGCACGCGGGCACGCACCTGCACGGCTGGATCGAGACGCTCACGAAGGTCCATCGCACCGAATCCAAACAAATCCTCGACTTGGCCCGGGAAATCCGTGATGGGAAGGCCGCGCACGCAAGGGCGATTCTTGTCGCCGGGGCTCGGTCGGTCACCTGGGTCGATCCGGCGAACAAGCAGGCCCTCGACGACCTGACCGACAAGGTGGTGCAGCACGCCCGCAACCTTCGCCACAAGGCCTACGGGACGGATGCCAGGGCCGTGCTCGACGAGCAGGTCAGGCTGCAGGTGCTCTGCGGCCATCGCGAGGGCCCGATGAGCGTGGCGGCGTGGAACGCACGGGTCGAGAAGCATCTCGATATCCGGCCCGGATTTCCCTGGTACACCGGCCGGCCGGTGATGGTGAGCCGCAACACGCCGTCACTGCGGTTGGCAAACGGCGACGTGGGCGTGGTGATGTCGGGCGGCGAAACCCGCACGGCCGTCTTCGGCATCCTCGACGCCGAGAACCGCCCACTCGAGCTCCCGGTCTCCCGGCTCGAAGACGTCGACACCGTCCACTCGCTGACGATCCACAAGAGCCAGGGCTCGGAATACGAGCACGTGGTCGTGGTGCTGCCGGAGCGGGTCAGTCGGATCGTCACCCGGGAACTGCTCTACACCGGCGTGACGCGGGCCCGGAAGCAGGTGACGGTCGTCGGGCCGTGGGCGGTGATCGAGGCCGCCATCGACACGCCGATCCGCAGGGCCACCGGACTGGCCAGCCGGCTGGGTGGGCAGCCTGCGCGATAACGCGGCTCACGTGTGAGCCGGATTCGGTCTAGCGGCCGCCGTCGGCCCTGGGCCACGCTGCGGCCACGATGAGCCAGCCGCCGACGACGGCCCACACCACCACCAGCCATGCTGCGATCGACTCGGCCACGACATGAGCTCCCGTCGGGCCAGCCCGCCCCGACGCAGGAACTCTAGGACACGATTCGGGCGCCCGCGGGTGCCGGTCGTGCCGGTCGTGCGGCCGGCGTCAGGTTTCGCCGGGCACGTGGAAGGTGTCCACGTAGACGAGGTCGGCCACCGAGCCCTCGTCGGTCCAAAACCGGGCCCGGATCGCGTAGAGCCGGTCGCGCTCCACCACGCAGGCGAAAGGCTCGCGATACCGCACGCCGGGGTTGAGCTGGTACCGGCGGTTGCGGAAATCCTCGTTGGACGCGAGCAGGTTGCGCTTGAGGAGGATCGGCCGCGGGTGGCCGTCGCCGCTCGTCCAGTCGAACCACGGCACCCGCGGTCCGGCATCGCTCCCGGTCGCGGCCTCGCCGCGGTCGAGGGGCTCGATTTCCACGATCGAGATTTCGAGCCCCACGCTCTGGTCGTCGTCGCCGGCCGGGAACCGCGGCGAGATCGCCACCTTGCCGACGTTCCGCAGGAACACGTCGACGTCGAGCAGCACCTGCCGGTCGACGAGGGCATGGACGTCGGGTTCGACGCTGACCTCCATCGTCGGATCGTGCGTCCGTTCCACGGTGAAGTTGGAATATGTCCACCACGCCGCCACCAGGATCGCCAACGCGCCAAGCGCCTTGCTGGCGATCTCGGTCCACAGGTGCACGATCTCGAGCCGGGGGCGTCGGGGAGTGTCGGTCATGCGCGGCCTCGTGGCGGTTTCGTCGGGGGGAATCTCGCGAGGCCCCGGTCACTTGGCGAACCGCGGATCCTCGCGTCTGCCGCGCGACAGCACGTAGGCGACGAGGTCGAGGACCTCCTCCTCGTTGAGCTGGTCGACAAGCTGTGCGGGCATCAGCGACGTGGCCGACGGCAGGATCTCCTCGATCGCGGTCCTCTCGAGCACGACGGTCTTCGTCGCATCCTCCGGATCGGTCACCACCGTGATCCGCTCCGGCGTCTCCGAGACGATCCGGCCCGTGACCACCTTGCCGTCGGTCGTCTGGACGACGCTCGCCCGGTACTGGTCGGAGATCACCCGGCTCGGCTCGACGATCGCCTCCACGAGGTCCTTCACCTGGAACCGCCCGGCGGCCTGTGTGAGATCCGGTCCGGTCGCGCCGCCGTCGTCACCGAAGCGATGGCAGACGACACAGCGGGCCGCGGCGAACGTGCGGCGGCCGTGCTCGAAGTCGCGGGACTTCGGCGCCAGCCCCTTGTCAGCCGCCGCGAGCACGGCGTCGACGGTCCAGGGCCGGCCCGGCCCCTCGGGCATGGGCAGCGGCGGCGGAACGTACGGCTTGCGGACGCCCGCCGCCTCGAGCGCGAAGCGGTCGGTGTCGGTGAGCCCCCCGAGGGTCTCCGCCTCGATGGTGGCGAGGAACTTCCGGAAGCTGTTGCCGCCGACCCAGTCCTGCGACCGGGCGAACCAGGCGTAATAGGCCGTGCGGTCGGCGATCGTCCATGCGTCCGGCTCGGTGACGGTGCGGAGCACGTAGGCGTAGTGCACCTGGAGCAGATCGGCCCGCTTCTCCAGCGACGAGCGGACCGCGGATCCGTACTGCTGGTTCCGCTCGGTCAGGCGGCGGAGGTCATCCTCGTCGGGGGCGAGATTCGTGGTCGCGGCCGAAGTGGTCGGCGCGGCCAGCATCCCGCAGAGCTTGGTCACGATCCCCGGCGCCCGCACGGCGACGAGCAGGCAGGAGAGTTCGCGGTCGAGGTCGTACGAGCCCGACGGGAACAGCGGGCCCATCCGCGCCGCGATCCGCGCCTTCGCCTCCGGCGACGGGTCGCCGAGCCTGACGATCGCCAACTCGTACGCCCGGGCGAGGTCGAGCCTGCCGGGGTCGTCGAGCCGGCCGGGATCGATCGAATCGAGGGCCGCGAACACGGCCGGCTGTGCCGGCGGATCGGCCTGACGGGCGACGGCGATGGCGGCGTTGATGCGGCCCAGCGGGTCGGGCGTGGCCAGGGCCCGCGACTGCCAAAGGTCGATCGGCTGATGCTCCAGCGCGATCCGAGCGGCGTAGCGGAGGAACCGGTCGGGGCTGCCGAGGTGCGGCAGGGCCGCGTCGACCGCCTTCGCGGGATCGGGAGCCGCGGCGTGAAACGCCTCCAGTTCATGGCGGAGCCTGCGGTCGGCGGCCCCGGCTTGATCCCGTGGGTCGACCGGCGCGGTCGGCTGCGAGCCGACGTACCTGACGCGGTAGAGCTCGCTCTGGCCGCCCCGGCCGCCGACGGTGAAGTAGAGCGCGCCGTCGCGGCCCACGGTCACGTCGGTGAGCGGCAGCGGCGTTCGCGTCACGAACTCCTCCTTGGTGGCCGTGTAGCTCGAGCCCGACGGCTCGAGGTGGAGCGCGTACATCGTCCCGAAGGTCCAGTCGCAGATGTAGAGGGCCCGCTGGTACCTGGCGGGAAACTTCGTGCCGTAGCCGAACGTCACGCCGACCGGCGAGCCGGGGCCGATGTCGATGAAGGCCGGCAGGCTGTCGGGGAAGGCGGCGGGCCACTTGCCACTGCCGCTCCGCCAGCCGAGCTCGCTGCCGCTGGTGGCGTGGTTGACCCGCGTGGGACGGTACCAGGGCGTGCTGAAGTCCCATTCCATGTCGGCGTCGTAGACGAAGAGCTCGCCGTCGCCGTTGAAGGCCATGTCGTACGGATTGCGGTAGCCGCCGGTCCAGAGTTCCCAGGTCCTGCCATCCGGATCGGTGCTGACGACGTAGCCGCCCGGTGCGAGGATGCCCACGGCGTGCCCGTTGGAATCCCACATCCGCCTGATGACCTGATCCTCGTCCCAGTTGGGCGGGAGGCGGCTGGTGGCATCGGCGGCGAGCGCGACCCGTCGCTGGTTCGGCCGGATTCCGCCCATCGTCTGCGGCGGGGTCACGTTGTTGACGCCGAACGGCACCTGGGTGTGGTTGCCGCAGACGATGAACAGCCGTGTGCCGTCGGGCGAGAGCACGAGGTTGTGCGGGCCGTGCTCCCCGCCACCCTGAAACTCGCGGAGCCGCTCGACCGTGTCGAGCATGTCGTCGCCGTCGGCGTCGGTCACGCGGTAGAGGCCGCTGCCGGGGCCGCCGTTGCAGACCGCGTAGAGCGAATCGAACGCCCAGAGCAGCCCCTGGGCGCCGCTGATCGCCACCGGAATCCGCTGCACGACCGTCGGCGTGGAGCCGTCGAGCGCCGCGGGCGTGATCCGCACGAGCCCCTTTCCCTCCTGGTCGCTGGCGATCAGCCGGCCCTTGGGATCCGACGCGAGGCAGACCCACGAGCCCAACTCGTCCCGCGGCACCACGAACAGCCGCTCGACGGCGAAGCCCTCGGGAAGCGAGAATGGCGCGGAGAGTGACGGGTCGGCTGCGGCATTCGACAAGACGTCGCCCCACGGCTGCTGGCCGGCCAGGGCGACGGCCCGTGCGGCCACGGGCTGGGTGCCGGGGGGCGCATCGACCGGCACGGCCGACCACGACCCTTCGCTCGCCACGACCCGCGAGCTCGTGCCATCCTTCGTCTCATCCTGGATCTCGAGGCGGCAGGCGAAGCCGGCCGGGCCTCCCTGGTTGCGAACCACGGCCACGAGCTCGTTGCGGCCAGGCACGAGATGCTTCGTCACGTCGATCCGCACCGGACGCTGCCAGTCCTCGCTCGAGGCGATCTGCCGGCCGTTGAGCGACACCGACATCACGTTGTCGGCGGTCGCGACCAGGGTCGCCTTCGTCCCGCCCCCCTCGAACGTCTTCGACAACCGGTAGTCGCGGCCGTCCTCGCCGCCCCAGATCCAGGAAACGGCGGCCTCGCTGCCAGGCTCGGCAGCGGCCTGGTCGCCAGGCTGCGAGGCCGCCACCGGCATCGGCACGGCGAACTGCTCGAACGTGGCGGCCGGGGCGGCCGGGCAGCGGGTGGCTCCCGTGGTGAGGATCACGAGGGCCGCGATCACGGAGCAGGTTGCAGCGCGGCGACGGAGGTGCATGGCGCGTCCTTTCGGGGCGGGAGCGGTCGTGCGCGGCGGTGAACGGACCACGGCCGGAGTCAGGAGAGGAGGCGGTCGACGCTTTCGAGGAGCCGGTCCATGGCGAAGGGCTTGCGGATGTAGTCGTCGACGCCGAGCATCTCCGCGTAGGCCTTGTGGCGGCTGCCCTCGTTGGCCGTGATCATGATCACCCGCATCGGGTTCGGCCGGCTGCGGCGGAGCTTCTCGAGCACCAGGAAGCCGCTCCGCTTCGGCATCATCATGTCGAGCACGACCAGGTCGGGCTCCTCGCCCTCGGCGAGCGCCAGGCCCTGGTTGCCGTCGCGGGCGACGATGATCCGGTAGCCCCGCGACTCGAGCACGGTCCGCATCGACTCGACGATCTCCGCATCGTCGTCGACGAGAAGGATCCGCTTGGCGCCCGGATCGCCCGCGGGCTGCTCGGCGTCGGGATGGGGCGAGCCGGCCGGCGACGCGGCTCGACTGGATTTCTTCGCTCGTTTGACGGCCATGGTGTGGTATCCGGGTGCGGCAGGGAGACCGGGAAATCCTATCACGGTGCCCGGTTCGCGGCCAACGATTGCGAAGGCCCCCGCATGGGGGCCAGGCAGCCGGCGGCGGCGAGCACGCCGATGGCCGCCCCGAAGCAGACGTCGCTCGGATAGTGGGCCGAACTGACCACCCGCTGCGCCGCCGTGGCGGCCGCAAGTGCCGCGAACAGCGGAGTCGCGTGCGGATACCGCGACGCCAGCGCCGTGGCCAAGCCGGCGGCGACCGCCGAATGCCCCGATGGAAAGCTCATCAGGTCGGCGGAGTGCGGCTTGTCGCCCGCGAGCGTGGCGGCCCCGAAGGTGGCCAGCGAGGAACCCGCGGCGGCGAGATCGGCGGCCCGCGGCCGGACCCGCTCGACCGAAACCTTGATCACGTCGACCACCAGCCCGCCGAGATACGTCGCCGCCACCATCCTGCCGAACGCACGCTCGCCCGCGGCAAGGCGTCCCGGCCGCGGCAGGCCGAGCGATCGATCGAGCACCAGCGCCGCGATCAGGATGAGCGCCGCCCCGAGCGAATGCCCCGAGATCTCCAGCAGGTTGATCAGCCTGCCGACCTCGCCGGGAAGCCGGTGCGTCTTGCACCACGTTGCCACGGGCAGGTCGATCGTGAAGGCCAGCACGCCGGCCGCACTCAGCACCGCGGCCACCACGAGGGCCGGCCTGAAGCCGCCCCCGTCGCGTGCCGTTCGTTCGAATCGCGTGACGACCATGGATCCCCGGAGTCTGTCAGAATCCCGGGCCGCCGGTCGAGAGCGGTTGCCGGGAAGGGGGCACTGCCGCAGGCTCCCGGCGAGGGGGCGGTCGTCGATGGCCTCGCTGCCACGCGGACCGCGGCGGGCGGGCGCCCCGATCGGATACACTGTCGACCGTGCGCCCCCGCCTCTTTCCCGCCGCCGTCTGCCTCGTCGTCGCCTGCGGCGTTGCGGTCGGCCGCAGCCGCGCCGACGAGGGCATGTGGCTTTTCAACGAGCCGCCGCTGGAGAGGCTGGAAAAGCAGCACGGCATCAGGCTCACGCCCGAGTGGCTGCTCCATCTGCAGCGGTCCAGCGTGCGGTTCAACTCCGGCGGCTCGGGCTCGTTCGTCTCGGCCGACGGCCTTGTGCTCACCAACCACCACGTCGGCGCGGGAGCCATCCAGAAGCTCGGCGACGAGACGCACGACTACCATCGCGACGGCTTCGTGGCCGCGAGCCGGGCGGATGAGCTCCGCTGCCACGATCTCGAACTCAACGTGCTCGTCTCGATCGAGGACGTCACCGGCCGGGTGCGGGAGGCCGTCGCGGCCGGCCTGCCCGCTGCCGAGGCCTTCGCGGCTCGGCGGGCCGTGATGGCCGAGATCGAGAGGGAATCGCTCGCCGCCACGGGGTTGCGGAGCGACGTCGTCACGCTCCATCAGGGCGGCGCCTATCACCTCTATCGCTGCAAGCGGTACACCGACGTGCGGCTCGTGTTCGCCCCCGAGCACGCGATCGCCTTCTTCGGCGGCGACGCCGACAACTTCGAGTTTCCCCGGTACGACCTCGACGTCTGCTTCTTCCGGGCCTACGAAGACGGCGCGCCGGCACGGGTGCCGCATCATCTTGCCTGGAGCCGGGAGCCGGTCGCGGCGGGCGACGTGGTGTTCGTGTCGGGCCACCCGGGCCACACCGATCGGGCCGCCACGCTCGTCGAGGTGCTGGCGATGCGCGACGTGCGGCTGCCCGCCGATCTGCGGATGCTCAACCGCCTGGAGTCGCTGTACGGAGCCTTCTGCGAGGAGGGGGCGGAGGAGCGGCGGCAGGCCGCGCCGCACCTCTACGGTGTGCAGAACGGCCGCAAGGCGAAGTCGGGGATTCTCGCCGCCCTGCTCGACCCCGCGGTCGTCGCGAAGAAGCGCAGCGACGAGGCGGCCGTGCGGACGCTCGTCGAGGCCGGCCTCGACGGCAGGCCGTCGCCCTTTGCGCGGATCGAGGAGGCGCAGGGCGAGCTCGACCGCATCGCCCTCCGCCTCCGGATGCTCGAAGGAGCCGAGGGCTTCAACAGCCGGTTCTTCGCGAATGCCCGCACGATCCTCCGGGCCGTCGCCGAGCGGGCCAAGCCCGACGGCGGGCGGCTCCGTGAATACCGCGACTCAAACCGCGGGCCGCTGGAGCTGCAGCTCTTCTCCGACGAGCCGCTCTACGACGGCTTCGAGATCGCCAAGCTCGCCGACTCGCTCACCGCCCTGGCGACGGCCTTCGGCGGCGACGACCCGCTCGTCCAGGCCGTGCTCGCCGGCAAGCCGCCGCAGGAGCGGGCGGCCGAGCTCGTCGGCGGCACGGAGCTCGGCCGCCGGCACCAGCCCGAGCAGTCGCAGGCGCCGCGGCCCGACCGGCGCCGCGAACTCCACGACGGCGGTGCGGCGGCGCTGGCGGCGTCACCCGACACGATGCTGGCCCTGGCCCGGCTGGTGGACGACGAGGCGCGAAGCCTGCGGAGGGTGGCGGAAGCGGCGCAGGAGGTCAAGCAGCAGGCGCACGCCGAGATCACGCGGGCGCGGTTCGCCCGCGAGGGGGCCGCGATGTATCCCGATGCCACGTTCACGCTCCGCCTCGCCTCGGGCGTCGTCAGGGGAATCGAGGGAAGCGGGCCGAACGACTGCACTGCGGTCACGACCTACGCGGGCCTCTTCGAGCGGGCCCGGACCAATCGCGACACGCCGCCGTTCGCCCTGCCGCCGCGGTGGCAGTCGCTGCGGCGGGAACTGGAAGCCGATGCCGGCTTCATGCAGACGCCCTTCAACTTCGCCTCGACGGTCGACATCATCGGCGGCAACTCGGGCAGCCCGGTGGTGAATCGGGCCGGCGAACTGGTGGGCCTGATCTTCGACGGCAACATCCATTCGCTGCGGCTCGATCTCGTCTACGACGAGCGACTCGCGCGTGCCGTGTCGGTCGACGCCATCGGCATCATCGCCGCCCTGCAGCGTGTCTATGCGGCCGGGCCGCTCGTTGCCGAGATCGAGGCGGCCCGGTAGTCTCGGGGAGCCAGGAGGACCGCGGGCTGACGAGGAGCGTGTCGATGCGAGGATGCAACGCGGCGGCGATGGTGGTGGCCCTGATGATGGCGGCGGCCCCCGCCGGCGAGTTCAACATGGACGTGACGACGGCCGGGATTCAGCTCGGGCCGCTCGTCTCGGGGCCGGCCCTGACGCCCGCGTCGCTCGCGCACCGGATCGTGCTGCTCGAGTTCTGGGGCGTGCACTGCCCGCCGTGCATCGCGAGCATGCCCAAGCTCGAGGAGGCCCACAGGGAACTGGCGTCCCAGGGCCTGGTCGTGATCGGGGCCCACGCGCAGGGCGGCTCCGTGGAAGACGTGCGGAAGACGGCGGCCGATCTCGGCCTCACCTTCACGATCGTCGCGGACGCGTCGGTGCAGGGAGGCGATGACTTCGGCGGCATTCCCCACTGCATGCTCTTCGACCACGCGGGAAAGTGCGTCTACCGTGGCTCACCGTTCCAGGCTCACGATGCGATCGTCGCCGCGATCAAGGCGGCACCGTCGTCGGTTCTCGAGGGACGCCGGCTGGAGAAGCTCGCGGCCTTCAACGAGGCGCTCCGCGACGAGGCGTCGTTCGGCCAGGCCCTTCGCAAGGCGGCATCGCTCGTGTCGTCGAGCGACGAGGCGACGGCGGAGGAGGCGAGGTTCGTCGTCGAGAAGATCGAGGCCCATGGCCGGAGAATGCTCGAGAGCGGCGTCGCGATGAAGGAGGCCAATCCACTCGGGGCGACCGAGCTCATGCAGCGGTGCTCGATCGCCTTCAAGGGCAGCGACGTGGGCACCGAGGCCGCCGGCACGCTGCGGGAGTGGCGGAAGGATCCCGAGTTCCAGAAGATGGTCAAGGCCAGTCAGCAGCTCGCGAAACTCCAGGTGCTGCGTGCCAACGTGCTCAGGACCTTCGGCGACGCGCTCGACGGAAACGTCACGCCCGAGATGGCGAAGGCGGTGCCGACGGCAATGAGGCGGCAGATGGCGGACGTGATCCGAGGGATCCAGAAGATCGCCCCCGGCTCGGAGATGGCGGCCGTCGCGACGAAGCTCGCGGAGGAGTTCGCGATCGACGTGTCGGCCGCGCCGTGACGACCGGGCATGCCCCCCACCCGAGGATAAGGCACCGCACGTCGTGGAAATCCGGGTTTTCAGAGGTGGCGCCTCGGGCTTCCATGGTCCCGCAGGCTCGTTCGGGGAATCGTGGCGACCCGCGTTCGTCGTTTGATCTGCCGCTACTTGTCGTTCTGCTTGACGACGGGCCAGTCGTCGCTGCGGAACGACGAGGCCGGCACGCCGTCCTTGTTCCAGAGGTTGACGACGGGGTAGTTCGCCCAGCCGTAGCGGACGGCCTTCGGCGCCGCCACCTGGTCGCTCGTCACCACCACCGTGGCGCCCTCGATCACCGCCTTCGCCGGATGGAACTGCTTGTCCTCGCCGGCGATCGTGAACCCCAGCAAGTCGCCGTCGCGGGACTCGAGACCGGCCCCCACGTTCTTGAACGACACGATCGCCCTGCCCCCCTCGAAGGCCGCCTTTTCGAACTCCGGCCCGGCCGGAACGATCTTCTCGCCGTACACCCAGGCGCGGGCGGCACGGGCCAGTCGCTCGCCCACCGGCTGCTTCCGCTGCGGATGGATGTCGCGCTCGTCGCCCACGTCGTTGATCGACACGGTGTCGACCGCGGGGAGGTTGGTCGCCACCCACTGCATCGACTCGCGGACCACGGCCCACTCCTGGTCGACCGGATCCTTGACGATCTCCGTGAACGGGGCGAGCTCCACGATGAAGAAGGGGAAGTCGCCCTGGCCGAACGTCTGCCGCCAGCTCTTGACGACGTTCGCCAGCACGTGGCGATAGTGGTGGGGCCGGTCGGCATTCGACTCGCCCTGGTACCAGATCGCGCCCTTGACGCCGAAGGGGGCCAGTGGCGCGATCATGTTGTTGTAGAGGTCGTTGCGGCCCTGGGGAGTGCCCATGCCCTGCAGTTCCGCCGCCCCGTCGAGGGCCTCCTTGCTCATCCAACGCTCGGCGGTGGTTCCGCCCACGTTGCTGCTGATGAGGCCCACGGGCACGCCGATCGCCTTCTGGAGGTCGCGGCCGAAGTAGTAGCCCACGGCGGAAAAGGTCCGCACCGACTCGGGCACCGCCTCCGTCCAGCTGCCCCCCACGTCGGCCCGCGGCTCGGGGGCCCCGCCTCGCGGCACCGTGAACAGGCGGATCTGTGGGTTGCGGGCCGTCTCCATGGCCTCCGTGGCGCCGGCGCACTGGTGCACCTCCCACTGCATGTTCGACTGGCCGCCGCACAGCCAGACGTCGCCCACCACGATGTTCGAGCGCGTCAGCGTCTGGTCGTCCTGCGTGACGACGAGGTCCCGGGGCTCGGCGCTGGCGGCCAGCGGCGCCAACTCCACCTTCCATCTGCCCCCATCGGGCGTGGCGGTCACCGTCTGGCCGGCGAACTTCACCGTCACGGGCCCGGGCTTGTCGGTCGTGCCCCAGACGGCCACCTTCCGGTCACGCTGCAGGATGCCGTTGTCGGCGAACAGGCCGTGCGTCCGGAGTTCGGCATGGGCCGTGACGGCGCCGAACAGGGTGGCGGCGAGCGCCACGGAGAGGCGGAAACGGCCGGTCATCGGGGATCCTCCGGGGGAGATTGGGAACGGGGGCTCAGGGGTCAATCATCTTCACGTCCGCCTTCCGAACCCCCGGGCTGACCTCCAACGCCTGGAGCTTGCCGTCCCGGAACTCCCCCTCGACCGTGGTGCGCTTCGGGGCGTGAAGCTTGAAGTTCACGTTCCAGCTCTTCGGCCAGGCGGGCAGGACGTAGAGCGTGTCGCCGTCGGACTGCAGCAGCATGCACTGCAGCGTGGTCAGGATGTTGTTGCCATGGTCCTGGTCGGGGACCCAGTCGTAGTTCGGCCCCCACATGGCCGGGAACCGGTGCGCCGTGTTGACCTGCGCGGCGCGGCCGGCGACCAGCTGCCCCGCCTCGTCGCCCAGGCCCAGGCACGCGGCCTGGATGCTGTCCTGGCACCAACCGCGGTTCTGACGGTGCCCACGGGCGGCGTACGTCGCCCGCGCCATGTCCAGGCCCGGCCGGCCCACCCCGTACACCCGGTAAGGAAACACCGCGTACAACTCCGGGTTCTCGAAGTTCGCGCTTTGCGAGACAGTCTCGGCGGGCCGCAGCAGCCTCTTCCCGCCCACGTCGGCCTCGGGGATCGGCGGCAGTTCGCCCAGCATCCGCGTCCACCTCTCGCGCTGGGCTGCGGTCGTCGTGGACTCCGGCAACGCGAGCAGGCGCGGCAGCAGGAAACGCAGGCCCGCGATCTCCGGCATGGGATTGACCGCGACGTGAAAGGTTTCGAGCGCCTGCGCCGGGTCGAAGCGGATCTTGCCGTTCGCGTCGCGCTTGAAGTACTGGTCGAAAAAAGCCACCAGCGGGTCGGCGAGCGGAGTGAGGACGTCCCGCGCGAAGGCCTCGTCCTGGGTGTGGTCGTAGCGGTCCAGCATGGCCGCGATCAGCTCCAGGCCCCCGGTCCAGTAGTGGCGGATGAACGGGTTCGCGGGTTCCGGACCGGCGTGGCCCCACCCGAAGTCGTTGTTGTTCGGCAGACCCCAGAAATACATGGTTTCCGGAAACGCCGCGGCGTTGTCGAACTTGTAGTAGGTTTGCACCCGGTCCTTGCCCAGCGGCAGCGCGTCGAGATACATAAGGAACCACGGCTGCATCATCTCGAAGTCGCCGGCGGCCAGCATCGGCCAGTACGCGAGCCGGGTGTTCTGGAACCAGTAGTTGCCGCCCCACCGCCGCCAGTCGGGATCGCCGCCGGGAGTCTCGGGGTTGGCCCCCGGTTCCGCCTCGACGTTGAAGATCGAGCCGTTGAACTTGATCGGCGCCGCCCCGCGTCCCGAGCAGGCGTTCATGAACCGCTGCAGCACGTATCCACGGTTGAGGATTTCGACCGCCGGGTCGCCCCGCTGCTCCAGGACCAGCTTGCCGTTGAGATAGATGCGCTGGGTTCCGGTCCCGTCCGTCGTCGCCGCAACGTGCTGCCACTCGCCGGGCTTCAGGCAGTTCGGGTGGATCACCGTCGTGTCGCCCACGATCCACCGCAGAGCCAGGCCGGGGTTGGTGTCGAACGTGATCCCGTCCGGCGTGCCAGCGGTGCACTTGTCGAGGATTCGCCCGGCCTCGCCCGCCGCCGGCTTGATCCAGGCGGCGGCCGTGCAGCCGTCGGCGATTTTCTCCTCCTGCAGTGTGGTGGCCTCCGATCTCGGCGCGGCCGCCAGTTTTGTGATCTCCTCCGCTGAGAGCGCCCGCCCGATCACCCGCGGTTCCGCGATCTGCCCGCCGAACCGAGCGCCGCCGTTCGAGTCGACCCCGACCCGCCACGGGTGGGCGTTCACGGGCATGGCCAGCGCCTTGGATTTGCCCACGAAAATCCAGCTCCGGGTCCAGAACTCCCGCCACCACGCTTCGTGCTCCGAACGCGACGGGGCGACGCGCTTCGCAAGGCCGTCGAGTTGAGCGAGCCAGGCCTCGGGCGTATCGGTCCGCGCCGCGAGAACCGTCACCGCGAGCGTGTGCTTGTTCGCCGGCGCCGCCGACATGAGCGCGCGGTCGCCGTCCCGGCCCATCCCCTCCCCCGCCAGGCACGCGCCGAAGGTGTGGTTCAGCAGCGGGTCGACGAACCGGCCGTCGAGCGGTTGGAGACGCTGATTTTCAAGGCACAGCGGGTACACCGAGCGGGTGTTGCGGTGATACCAGACGATCCGCGGCTCCACCGTGCCGACGACCGTGTCGGGCAGCACCGTCGGCTTGAACGGCTGCGCACTCAGTCCGCCGCCGGAATGACTGTCGTCGTCAGGGCCGAGCGGGCGCTCCCGGGACCGCCACAGTTCGAGTTCCGCACGACAGGACACCGGCCGGTCAAAGTCCGACTCCACCCGCACGACCGGCGACTGGGCGTCGACCCACAGGGACACGTGGGATTTCAGATTCGCATCTTCAGATCGGATGTCGATGACGCCGTCGCGGAGCTTCAACTCCTGCCGGAACCCGGCGGCCGCCGGCAGGGGCGGATCGAACTTCACCCGCACGCGGCCGACCTTGCACAGGCGGCCGTTCTCGTCCCACGCGTCGGTCTTGCTGATGTACAGCACCAGGTCGCCGGACTTCTCCACCCATGCGTTCACCCCGACGTCGCCGTTGCCGAGCGGCATCGACCCGTGGGCGTTCGCGCTCGGCGAGTCCCACACCACGTTGTAGCGGTCGAGTGCCTCCAGCGGGTCAAACGCCCGCGCTTTCAATCCCTGGAAAAGCACAACGCACAGCAGTCCGACCACGGCGGTGACGTTCCTCGGCATGATTTCTCTCCGTTGCTTCCCGTGAACCAGGGCCTCGACACGAAGACGGCCGGTGGTGGCGGCCGGCCAGTGGAGCACATTTCCGGCCGTCGGTCGATCCTTTCACCGTAAGCCCGCGGTGCGGGCTGTCAGTGCGATCGGCGGCCTGGCGCCGAGGCTACGCCAGGAGAGGGAGGATCACCTCGGCCGGCTCCACGCCGGTGAGCTTCTGCTCCAGGCCCTGGAACAGGAACGTCAGTTCCTCGTGCCCCAGGCCGAGCAGGTGCAGGATCGTGGCGTGCAGATCCCGGATCGGCACCGGGTTTTCCACGGCCCGAAAACCGAAGTCGTCGGTGGCGCCATGGACCACGCCGCCGCGGACTCCGCCACCCGCCATCCACACCGAGAAACCGTAGGGGCTGTGGTCGCGGCCGTCGGATCCCTCCGACGTGGGCGTGCGGCCGAACTCGCCGCCCCAGATCACGAGCGTGGAATCGAGCAGGCCGCGGGCCGCCAGGTCGTGGAGCAGGGCCGCGATCGGCTGGTCGGTCTGGCGGGCGTTGATGACGTGCTGACCGTCGTTGTTGCCGTGGGTGTCCCAGCCGACGTTGCCGCCGCCGTGATAGATCTGCACGAAGCGCACGCCGCGCTCCACGAGCCGTCGGGCGACGAGGCACTGCGAGCCGAAGGACCGCGTGTCGTCCTGATCGAGACCGTAGAGGCGGTGCGTTTCGGCCGACTCCCTGGCGAGGTCGATCGCCTCCGGGGCCGCCGCCTGCATCCGGAACGCCAGCTCCGCGGCGGCGATGCGGGCCGACAGGACGTCGTCGCCGGCCCGGTCGGCCGCGTGCCGGCGGTTGAGTTGCTGGGCCAGGTCGAGCACCGCACGGGTGTCGACCGATCCGGCGGCGGCCGGCTTCGCCAGGTGCAGGATCGGCGTGCCGGTCGTCCGCAACTCGGTCGCCTGGTGGGCCGCCGGCAGGAAGCCGCAACCGTAGGTGAGCGGGCCGCCCTTGAGCGGGCCGTCGCGCATCACCACGTAACCCGGCAGGTCGTCCGCCTCGCTTCCCAGCCCGTAGGTGCACCACGAGCCCAGGCTGGGGCGGCCCATCTGCCGATTGCCGCCGTGCATGAGGTACAGGGCGGGCGAGTGGTTGAACTCGGTGTGGTGGCAGCTGCGCACCACGGCCAGCCGGTCGGCGTGCGCCGAGAGATGGGGGAAGAGGTCGGAAATCTCCAGGCCGGACTGCCCGTGGCGGCTGAACGTGCGCCGGCTGGCCAGCACCTTGGCAGTGGCCGTCTTCGTGAACTCGAGGTTCAGGTCGCCGTAGCTTTCGGGCAGCGACTGGCCCGCGTAGCGCTCCAGCAGCGGCTTGGGGTCGAAGGTGTCGAGCTGGCTGGGCCCGCCGTGCATGAAGAGCGAGATCACGGCCCGGGCACGCGGCCGGTGGTGCGGCCGCCGGGCCGGCCCGCCAGGAAGGCGCGGGCGACCACCAGCTCGTCCTCGCGGATGGGCCGGGCGAACGCCAGCAGCCAGGCCCGCGCGAGTCGCTCCTCCGCATCCGGGGCTTCGCGGGCCGTGCGCTGGCGATACGTGTCGCTGAGCATGATCGAGCGGTGCAGTCGCTTCAGGCTCCAGCCGTGGTCACGCAGGTCGGCGGCCAGCCAGTCGAGCAACTCGCGATGAGTCGGCGCCTCGCCCTGCGTGCCGAAGTCGTTGGGCGTGGCCACGAGCCCGCGGCCGAAGTGCCATTGCCAGACGCGGTTGGCGATGACGCGGGCCGTGAGCGGGTTGTCGGCCGCCGTGATCCACTTGGCCAGCCGGGCCCGCCGCTCGGCCGGCCGGTCGACGCCGTCGGGAAACAAACCGCCGCCACCCGGCAGGAAGGCGGGCAGCGCGGGCTCGACGAGCCCCGCGGGCTGGCTCAGTTCGCCGCGCCGCAGGAGATGGATGGGCACGGCGGGAGTGGCGTGCCGCAGGCCGCGGAAGTGCGACGTCTCGCCCTGGGCCCAGGCGACGTTGCCGGTCTTCGTGTTGAAGGTTTCCGAGGCGGCGAACACGGCCTCCAGGGCGAAGTAATCGCGCTGGCTGATGGGATCGTACTTGTGGTGGTGGCAGTTGGCGCAGCCCACCGTGAGACCGAGCATGGCCTCGCCGAGCGTCGTCACCTGGTCGTTGCGGCGGACGGCCGCCAGTTTGTCGGGAAAGGCGTCGAACGCGTTGGGCCACTGGCCGAGCGTCCAGATGGCCACGGCGTCCGCCAGTTCCGCGGCCCGCTCCGGCCAGAGCTCGTCGCCGGCCACCTGCTCCTCGAGGAAGCGGTCGAAGGGCTTGTCGTCGTTGAAGGAACGGATGCAGTAGTTGCGGTAGCGCCAGGCCTGCTCGTAGAAGATGTCGGTGTCGTAGCCGCCGGAGTCGGAGTAGCGCACCACGTCGAGCCAGTGCCGCGCCCAGCGCTCGCCGTGCCGTGGCGACGCCAGGAGGCGCTCGATCAGGTCCGGATAGGCCTGCGGGCGGGAGTCGGCGGCAAAGGAGGCCACCTCGTCGGGATCCGGCGCCAGGCCCGTGAGGTCGAACGTGGCCCGACGCAGCAGCGTGACGGGGTCGGCGGCGGGCATCAGGGCCAGACCCTCGTCGGCGAGGCGGGCGGCGACGAAGGCGTCGATGGCCGCCGCGGCCTGTTCGGGGGTGTCGGCAGGATCGGTGGTCGTGGCGGGGCCCCCGGCACGGCCCGGCACGGCGGGCTTGCGCAGCGGCTGGAAAGCCCAGTGGGTCCGCGCCTTCACGTGTCGCGGGTCGGGGTCCTCAGCGCTGGCCGGCCAGGCGGCGCCCTGATCGATCCAGCGCCGCAGCACGTCGATCTCCGCGGCGGTGAGCGGCTCGCCATCGAGCGGCATGGCCGGTGCGTCGTTGCCGGTGATCCTTCGCATCAGGGAACTCGTTTCGGCCGAGCCGGGCACGAAGCCCGGCCCGTGGTCGCCACCGGCCAGCGCCAGGCTGCGCCGCGCCAGCGAGAGCCCGCCGCGTTCGTCGCCGGGGCCGTGGCACTCGTAGCAATGGGCCACGAAGATCGGCTTCACGTCGCGAACGAAGTCGACGGTGCCTTCGTCCGGCGAGGGTGTCGCGGGGCCTTCGACGCCGGACGCCCGTGGGGCGGCTGCCGCCAGCCCGACCAGGATGCAGAGACCCGCGAGAAAACGGCCGGCCGCACCCGGGCCGATGCCGGGGCGGAACTCAGGCGAGGCGCATCGATACCCTCGGCGGCTCATACGAAAAACTAGTCCGGCAATTCACGCCGGGCGAGGTTATTTGACGGCGTCCCGCCCCGTGGGGCGGCCCTGGTGGTCGCAGATCCGCTCCAGCGTTTGGCCGCCGTCGAGCGATCGATAGAGGCCGTCGGTGAACACGAACCACCAGGTCTTTCCCAGCCGCAGTTCGCCGCAGCACGCCACGAGCCCCCCCGTGGGAGCGTCGCCCGCGAGCGGCTGGAAGGCCCAGCTCATGCCCCAGCCGCCGCGGCCGGCGGTGAGGCGGCCGGGCGTGGCGGGATCGAGGGCCTGCGTGTAGAAGACGCCGTCGCGGCCCTCGCCCTTGGCCGTCGTGCCGAGCGCCACGAACGGCCTCAGCCACTCGAACTCCTTGGCCGGCGGGAAGAGCGACATGTGGCCGCCGGAGTCGTGCTCGTAGCCGAGCGTGGTGGCGTAACTGATCTCGCGGGTGCTCTGCAGCGACTTGTCCCAGGCCGCGTCGTGGAAGCCGGTGTCGGTGCGGGCGTGGAGCATGCCCAGGGTCTGCACGCCGTCGGCCGAGACGTACACCTTGGAGGCCTCGGCCTTGGTCTTCGTCGCCGGCTCACCCCGGCCGAGGAACGTCATCCAGTGGTCCGCGGAGGTGGTCACGCAGATCTCGGTGCGGCCGTTGGTGAAGGCGGGGTAGTACGGCTCCCACTCCCAGATCCGCACGGCCGTCACCCGTTCGCCCTCGAGGCCCAGCCGCCGCCAGGTGGCGCCGCCGTCGTCGCTGCGGAAGAAGCCGCGTGACTCGCAGCCGGCGTAGAGCGTGTCGGGGTTCCGCGGATCGAAGGCCACCGCCTCGCCGCCGAGGGCCGAGGGGCCCTCGCCGTCGAAGTCGCCCTCCAGGGGCAGCTGCTGCCAGGTCATTCCGCCATCGGCCGTCTTCCAGAGCCCCCCTTCGCCGCCGCGGCCGGCTGCCAGGAGCATGGTGGCGGGATCGCTGGGATGGATCGCCACGCTGCGGACGGCGAGCGCCGCGCCGGCGAGATCGCCGTTGGCCGCCTTCCAGGTCTTGCCGCCGTCGGTCGAGCGCAGGATCCCCGCGTGGTTCGTCCGCACCACGACCACGTTCGCGTCGCTGCGGGCGAGCGCCACGCCCGTGATCCGGTCGCCGTCGGCGTTCGTCGCCCGCGCCGGCTGCGGCGGCGTCGATTCCGGCAGCACGCCCGGCACCACCGACAGCCCGCTGACGCGAGCGTAGTAATGGGCCCGCGCCTCCTGCGGCAACGCGCTGAAGAACAGCCCCACGTGCAGCTCCTCTTCGACCGGCCGCCACTGGTAGGAGCCGAGCGTCCAGGCCTTGCCGTCGGCGCTCGTCCAGCCGGTCCACACCTGGCCCTGCCTCACGATCCGGATCCACGGAGCCGCCTCGAGCGCATGCGTCGAGAGCCGCCCGGAGCCCAGGTCGGAGAAGTCGGCCGAGGCCCGGATGCCCTCGTGGGCCGTCTGCACGACGTGGAAGTCGCGGCCCCAGCCCCAGTTGAGCGCGTCCGGATTGCCGCGGGCCGAGAGGCCCACCCACGCGCGGTGGTTCACGGGCTCGCCCCGCTTGCCGTTGAAGTCGTCGATCCGGCAGGTGGCCGTGAAGTCGCCCTTGATCCCCTGCGAGAGCGTGTGCATCCCGTTGCCGAAGAACAGGAACGAGTCCGTGCCCGTCTGCCAGATGCCCGCCTGGGCGGCGGAGTCGCCCACGTTGCGGACCGTCCACCCGCCTCCGACGGGCTGGCCCGTCACCTCGAGGCCGATCGGCGCCGAGTCGACCGAGTGGTCGCCGTCGAAGGTGACCCTCGACCAGAGCACCACCTCGCCCCGCGGCAGCGGACCGGCGTAGTCGACGGTGGGCCCGTCGGCCGCCGCGAGTTCCAAGGTGCCCAGATAGAGCGCCGTGCGGTTGATCGTGTGTCCCTTGGGATCGACCTTGACGGTGGCCTTCCCGGTGCCGTCGCCCAGCGCCCGGGCCGCGACCGCCGGCGCCGGATAGGCGCCGCTGTCGGGCACCCGCAGGGCTTCCAGGGGAATCGGCTGCCGCGGCAGTCCGGGCCCCTCCCACTCGATCGTGAAGTTGCGGCCTGGCAAGCGGTCGTAGAGGTAGGTCACCTCGAGCGCGTGGTCGCCGGCGGCCAGATTGGCGAAGCCGGTCTTGAAGCTGCTGCCGTGCTGGCCGTCCCAGGTGATCACGTCGCGGTCGCCGATGCGGATCCGGTAGCCGCCGTCGATCCGGGCCCGCAGGAGGTAGAGCCCGTCGGCCGGAGCCCGCAGGAGGCCCCGGAACACGAGCGCGTAGCCCGTCTGCCGCTGCTCGAGCACGCCCAGGTCGAAGCCCCGGGCGAGGCCCTGCCGCACCCGCTTGCCCTCCGCCAGCTCCGCGAGCGTGAGCCAATGGTGCTGCTCGTTCGGCTGCTGGACGGGGGTGTCCCAGTAGTTCTCCCGGCGGGTCGAGTCCTTGACGACCATCTCGTAGTCCAGGCCCTCGATCGTGGCCTGCACCGCGGCCGGCGCGGGCGGCGCCGGCCGCGGTGCGGCCGCGGCGGTCACGACGACCGGCTCGGCCCGCTGGTCGAAGATGTCGGTCACGGTGAGGCGGATCGCGGCCCCCGCGGGCGCCTTCACGTCGAGGAGCGCCTCGCGGGCGGTCGGCATGTTTTCCTGCTTCTCGGCCAGGGGCGCGCCCCGGCAGGCGGCGTCGGCGAAGACCTCGATCCGGTAGCCGAGCATCGGCGCGGCGGTGTCGGGCACATCCCAGGTGACGGCCACCTGCCGCGCGGAGGCCCGTGCCCTGACGCCCTTCACGGCCGGCTTGTCGAGCGCCGGGCGGTCGGGTTGCCGAGTCGTGAAGGAGTGGTCGTCCTTGTCGGTCAGCGGCTTGCCCTCGAGGGCCGCCGGCAGGTTGTCGGTGGTGGCGGCATACTCGATGGCCGCATAGTCGTGATCCCCTTCAGGCACCACGTTGACCACGACGTAGGGTGTCTCGTTGATCGTGATCGTGTCCGACTTGCCCCACGCCCCGTCCTTGCGGAAGTAGCCGAACCGCCGATGCAGCGGCCGCACGACGCGGCCGTCGGAAAGCGTCTCGATGAAGCCCGCGTTGCCGCTGAAGGCCGTGACCGCCGCCGGCAGCCGGGCGATGGCGATGAGATGCCAGCGGCCATCGGCCTGATCCTTCACCCACCGGCCCACGTAGGAGTGGGTCGCCGCCGGGTCGGCGGGCCGCCACACCCGCCCGAGCATGGTGTACCACCGGTCGCGGCGGATGAACTTCCAGTTCGCCGCGCCCACGGAGCCGCTGGCCCCCTCCGCGCCGTAGACATTCTTGAGGAACACGTTGGGGGCCGACTCGATGAACTCCACCGGCCGGCCGTCGGGGCTGCCGCCCCAGAACGACCAGACCGATCCGGGCCGGAATCCGTCCTGGATCGTCGGATCGAGGTTGGGCTTGCCGTCGGGGCCGTCGGGCGCGATCGCCAGGAAGCCGCCGTAGAAGCTCATGCTGCTCGGCGCGCCCACGAAGCTCGTGTTCCAGTTGGCGTAGTAGGTGCCGGAGCACCACCACGGCCAGCGGAGATCCATCATGATGATCTCCGAGCCCGGCTCGATGTTCTCCTGGTACCACGTGCCGCGGGCGGCGGCGGGAAGGAGCAGCAGGGCAGACAGCAGGAAGGCAAGCGGTCGTCGCATGAGTGGCTCGAGAGGTGGGATCGGTGGGGTGGAGAGCGGGTCTAAGGATAGGACGGGCAACGGACCTTCCACAAGCATGGGACCGTCGTCGAGCGGTCGATGGGACGTGCGGTAGCCCGAGACTTCCGGATCGGCCGAGCGGAGCGGATGACGAGAAGCAACGGCCGGAGCCGGACCCGCGCGGGTCGAGTGGAAGCCGTACGAGATCTACTTGGTCGCGAAGGGCTTGGATTGCACCACGAGGTGAATGAGGTCGCGGACGCCGCCGTTCGTCTCGCGAAGCTGCCGGACCATTCGCTCCACCTCGGCGCGATCGGTGGGCTCGATCATGCGACCGGTGGCATACGAAACCAGTTTCTCACACAGGTTGCGTGTGACCTGCTCCTCCCGGGTGAGGAGGTAGTTCCTGAGCGCGACGATGTCCGCCACGGGCTCGCCGTTGGGCAGCTCCGCCGAGGGATCGATCTTCTTGTCGCTGCCGGGGTAACTGTCGCGCCATCGTCCGATGGGGTTGAAATTCTCGAACGCGAAGCCCATCGGGTCGATCTTTTGATGGCAACTGTTGCAGGCTTCGTTCGTGCGGTGCGCGTCGAGTTGCTCGCGAATGGTCTTGGCGGCGCGGAGATCCGGGGAGAGTGCCGGCACGTCGGGAGGAGGCGGCGAGGGTGGTGTGCCGAGGATGCTTTCCAGGATCCAGACGCCGCGGATGACCGGCGACGTGTCGACGCCGTTGGCCGTGGCGGTCAAGACGCTCGGGTGCGTGAGAACACCTCCGCGACGCGAGTCCTTGAGCTTGACCTTGCGCATGAAGGCGCCGCGGACGTATTTGGGGTAGTAGTCGGTACTGTCGGGTTGGTAGAAGCCGTCGGAGATGTTGTAGCAATGCTGCGCGAGCCGCTCGTCCATGAACGTGTAGTCGGAATCGATCAGTTCGCGGATGGGGCCGTTGGTCTTCACGAGGTGGGAGAAGTAGGCGTCTGTTTCATTCGCCATCAGCGGCTCCAGATGGCGGTCGAAGTAGAAGCGGTATGGCCCTGACCGGTCGGGAGCCATGGCTCCCAGCTTGTCGAGCCGCAGCCAGCTCGTGACGAATCGCCTCGTGAACGCGGCGGCGTTTTCGTGCTCGAGCATTCGCTCCACCTGTGCGCGCAACACGGCGGGATCCTTGATCGTTCCATCGGCAGCGAGCGCGAACAGCTCCTCGTCGGGCATGGACGACCAGAGGAAGTAGCTCAGCCGGCAGGCGAGCTGGTAGCCGTCCAGAGGCCCGGCGGTTTCGTGCAGGTAAAGGAACTGCGGGTCCACGAGCATGGCGGTGTAGCCCACACGGAGCGCCTGGGCGCGGGTGACGCCCATCGCCAGCTGAGCCTCGACGAGCTGCACGTAGTCGGCCACATCCGCCGGGAGGACGGGACCGCGGTAGGCCCGACGGGCGAACTCGAGCAGGAGATCCGCGGGGCTTTCGCTGCCCGTGGCGCCGTAGAGCGCGGTGTGGCTGCGCGGCGGCCATTCGTCGATCAGGGGTTCAAACGTGATGCTGTGGATGCGGAGGTGAGGTCCGAGGTAGCCGTCGGCACCGAAGAGGGCCTTGAGCATGTCCGCGTTGTGATCCTGCTTCTCCTTTTCCGGCGCCTCGTTCGGCGGTCTGGGCCGCCAGGCTTCGGGGAGGGCTTGCTCCACGATCTCCATGGGCCTGAAGGCTCTCGCCTGCGGCCCGTTCTCCCACCCGAGCCACACCGTCCACGTGGAGTTGAGATACACCTCGTGCACGAAGCTTCTGGTCTGTCCGTCCGCCGTCATGGGCCATTGCACCACCGGGATATCGGCCGGACTGCCGCCGCCGAAACCAGGACGCTTGCGCACGTCCGCGATATGCAGGCCGAGCATCATCGGCTCGTCCGGGGGGATGTCGATCAGCTTGCCGAGCCGGTGCTCGTGGTTGTGAGCCGATGCCTCGATGGTGATGCGATAACGAGCCGAGACGCCCACGCCGGTGCCATACAGCGCGGCTGGTGAGACACACCCCTCGTCACCGACTCCGGAGTTGGGCTGCATGTAGATTTCGAAAATCCCGTCGTAGCCCGGATACATTTCGCGCGCCAGGGGTGCCAGCACTCCCTTCGGCCCGTCGCGAATCGGCGCTGCAAAGCGCCGCGGCTCGGTCTTCGGCTTTTCGCCATCCGTTGTGGCCCGGCCCAGGGCATCCTCGGCGGCACCGACGGTGAGCGAGAGCAGAAAATCCGACATCATCAGTTTTTGGCCGATGGTGTCGAAGCCCTTCAACTTCTCATCCTCCGGGAAATCCCTTTCCACGCCGGTGGCCACGTTGACGACCGCCCCGGTGCCCTGGGCATCGACGATTTCCGGGCCGACGGTCGGGCTGCGGTAATCGGGACCCTCGAGATACAGCAGATCCCGCAGGGTGTTGCGCAGTTCAAAGCGATTGAGCCGGCGCAGCACCGTGGATCCGCCGGTGCTCTTGTTCTGGGCATACGCTGCCTCGAGCCGGACAGTGAGCGCCTCGACGAACGTCGTCAGTTCGGCGGCGGCAGGCCGCGGCTCTTTCGGCGGCGGCATTTCCCCGACGCTGACCTCGTCGAGGATGCCCTGCCACGTGCGGAGTGTTTCCACGTGGGAGAGATCGTGGCCCAACGTATCGAAACGCAGGTCCTGCTCCTGTTTCTCCGGGCCGTGGCACGAATAGCAGTGCTGCTCGAGGAAAGGCCGGAGTTCAGCAAACACCGGGTCGGCCGCCGCGTCGGCGGCGCCGGTGACCAGACCCAGCAAAACGAGCACGGCGAAACGGCGGTGCACCATCGTCAACTCGCGTCCAGAATGTGCCGGAACCTAGGCCACTTCCAGCCCGGTCAACGTTCCCGTGCTGGTGCCGAAACGGTCGATTTCCAGGCCGAAGTTCTGCAGCATCGAAAGCAGCAGGTTCGCCGCGGGCACGCGAGTCGCCTTGTCTTCGGGGAAACCCTTGTGCTCGCCGAGCTTGAATCCGCCACCGGCCAGGATGAGCGGCATGTTGGTGTTGGAGTGTTCGCCGGTCGCCATGCCGCAGCCGTAGAGGATCATGGTGTGATCGAAGAGCGTGCCGCCGTTCAGCGGGTCCGGCTGCGCTTTGAGCAGGTCGATCAAGTAGGCCATCATCGCCACCTGGTAGCCCTCGATCTTCTTGAGGGCGCCGACTTCAAAATCGCGCTGACCGTGGTGCGAGAAGCCGTGATAGCCGCCGCTCAAGCCGAAATCGCCATTGGTGAAACCGCTCGTCATCGTGATGGCACGCGTCGAGTCCGTCTGGATGGCCAGCGCGATGAGCTCCATCATCGCCTTCAAATCCTTTTCCGTGCCCTGGCCTTGCGGGGGTTGCGGCACTCCCGGCACCGGTTTGGGACGGTCGATCCATGGCTCCTGCTGCTGGAGCTTCTGCTCCAATCCGCGCACGGAATCGAGATAGAGCGCGAACTTCTCCCGATCCTGCTTGCCCAGCTTCTTGTCCACGGCTTTTGCCTTGTGCAGCACCGCGTCGAGAATGCTTCGATGCCGGGAAAACCGTGCGTGGATCGCCGCTTTTTCCTGCGGATCCTGATCCGTGAACATCGCCTTGTAGGCGGCGCTCAGATCCATCGACGGCACCTGCACGCCGGTGCGGGTGATGCTGACGAGATTGACGTCGTTGACTTTCAGCGCCAGCGAGGGGAATCGCGTCGCCGAGCCGACAAAGCTCGCCGCCTTCTGATCGAGGCTGATGTTTCCCTCGGGGAAATGGACGGCTTGGTGGACTTGCACGCCGCTGAGAAACACCGGCACGCCGTTGTGGCCACCGGTGTTCCCGTGGTCGAGATGGGAATAGACGTTGAAGTCTTTGCGGTGCCGCTCCAATGCCTTGAGCGTCTCCGGCATCTCGTAATCGGCCCCGGTCTTCGCCGGAAAAAAAGCCTGCGGGTACACGCCGTAGTTGTTGGAGAGCACGACGATCCGCTTGATCGGCTTGTTGTGCGGCGCGGCGGCCCGCACGACCGGGGTCAGCGACTCGAGCATCGGCATCGCGATGCAGACGCCCGAGGCTGTCAGGAAGCGGCGGCGGTCCAGGGGCATGGTGGGATTCCTGGAGAGGTTCATGGTGATGCAAATATGATATCACCAACGACGGCCTTGCTGCCAGACGGCCTTGCCGCCACCTGAAACACCGGGCGATGGTGCACGCCCGGCGGGAGATGGCGCGATGAACGCCCTGCTCGAGGAAAGCCGCAGGCATCTGGGCGACCTCATCGAGGCCTGCCAGCGTTGTGCTCGGCACCTCGACCCATCAGCGGCCGAGTCCGGATAAATAACGGACCAGATCGGCGAGTTCCTCCCGGGAGAGGGCGTCGATGAGCCCGGCCGGCATGAGCGACGTGCCGGGCGACTCCTCGTCGATGTCGGCCGTCCCGATTCGCACCTCCTTGTCGGTCGCGTCGCGGAGCACGAGCTCGGTGTCGGTGCGGGAAACCGGGATCCCGGTGACGAGGCGGCCGTCGGCCGTGAGGACGACGAGGCTGTTGTAGCCCTCCTTGACGTTCTTCGCCGGATGCACGAGTGAGTCGATGATGTAATCGAGCGGACTGGCCGCACCGATCGCCGCGAGGTTGGGCCCCACGCGGGCGCCCTGGTCGCCGACGCGGTGGCAGGTGGTGCACCGCAGGCTCTCCCGCCGGTAGATCGCCTCACCGCGTTTCGCATCCGCCCGGTCGCGGACGAGCGCGACGAACGCTTCGAGCTCCTCGGGCTTCATCGAGTGCTTCGCCGACACCGCCGCGGAAGACGTCGATGCAGCCGCGGCACCGCGGGCCGCGGCCGCCTCGAGCGCCTTGACGAGCGAGGGCTCCTGCCGGCCCGAACCGCTCACGGCTGCGAGCCCGCGGGTCACGACCCCGCCGGGGAGCGGCGACCCGGCTTTCTCGATCGCCGCGGCGAGCTGATCCGCACCGTTCTTCACGGACAGAAACCCCGCGAACACCGCGGACTGGGCGGCGGGATCCTGAGACCGCGACAGGAGCGGCACGGCGAGCGCGGCGGCGGCATCGGTCGCCGAGGCCGACATCTCCGCCACCGCCGAGGCCGCGAGGGCGTCGCTGGAATCCGCTGCAAGCCGCACGAGCGCCTGCCGTGAAGCGTCGCCGGGAATCCGGCCGAGCGACGCGATCGCCTGCTTTCGCCGCTCGACCGCGGCCGCCTCGTTCGTGGCGATCGCGGCGAGCGGCTCCACGGCCTCGGCCACCTGCCAGGCTCCGGCCGCGGCCATCGCCTGCCGCGCGAGCGGCCCCTCGAGCAGGCCCACGATCGAGGCGAGGCTGCCCGCAGGTCGCACCCCACGGCGGTCTTGCGACTCGACGAGCCGCTCGAGCAGCAGGGCCGCGTCGTCCGGCGGGGTCGCGTTCGCAACTGCGATGTCGAACACCGAGCGAAGGTGGTCGGGGCTGCCGAGGGTGGCGATGCAGTCGAGCGATTCCTTCTTCTCCGCCGGGGTCAAAGTCCCCGCCCGCAGCCGCGGCGGGAGCGCGGCGATCGCCTCGGTGGCCTCCGCCGCACGGATCGCGAAGACGAGCCGCGCGAGCGTGCCGCCGTCGTCGAAACTGCCGTCGAGCACGGCCGGCAGCCAGTCGCTCCGCAGCTCCCGGGCGGCGAGCCAGACGGCGTAGTCGAGGGCGTCGTCACGTTCGTGGTCGACAGCGTGGAGGGCGAGTTCCGCCGCCCGCCTGCCGCCGATCGACGCAAGCGCCCTCACCGCTTCGAGGCGGACCTGCGGCGCAGGATCGTCGACCGCCGGCGACAAGAGCCCGACCGCATCCTCCAAACGACCCGCCCAGTCGGCGACAACCCGACAGGCGGCCGCCCGCGCCCGCGAGTCGGTCGACGCCAGCACCGCCTTCAGGAGCGCCGAGTCGACATCCGCTGCCGTGCCGCTGTCGAGGCCCTGCTTCATCCGGAGCGATTCCAGCCGCAGCCGCTCGAACTCGGAATCCGCTTTGTCGAGCGTCGAGGTCCAGCTGCCCAGGGCCTTCATCACGCCCTCGCCCCCGCGGGCAAAGAGCTCGCGGCGGGCCATCTCGCGGACATACCCGGCGGGCGACCGTAGGTGGTCGAGCAGTTCCGCGTCCTTGTGCTTCGTGAAGTCGATCCGCGGGGCGAGCGGCCGGCCCTTCGCGGTCACCCGCCAGATCCGACCGTGCATCCGGTCGCGGCGTTCGTCGCGGAAATCGACCTCGCCGTGCTGGATGATCGGGTTGTACCAGTCAGCGATGTAGATCGCGCCGTCGGGCCCCATCTTCACGTCGATCGGGCGAAACGTGACCCGCTTCGAGTGGATGAGGTCGGGCAGCTTCTCGCTCGCGAAGCCCGAACCCTTTTCCGAGAGACGAAATCGGCAGACGCGGTTGGCCCGGAAATCGTTCGTCACCAGAAGCCCCTGGGCGTCGGCTGGAAGATGGCCGCCGTCGATGATCTCGAGGCCGCAGTACTTCGGGCTGCCAGGATTCATGCCGTGCAGCACCCGCGGCGTGTCGGCGGCCGCCTGGTAGGCCGAGCCCGGAAATGCGTAATAGATGCCCTCATCGCCGGCACCGTCGGTCGCGAGCGACCGCCCCCAGCGGTCGAACGCATGGCCCCACGTGTTCACCCAGCCGCGGGAAAAGACGTCGAGGGCGAACGTGCGGCCGGCGACGGCGTCCGCCGTCTCCGGCCGGAACCGCCAGATGCCGCCGCCGTTGAGCCGGCGGACGCCCTTGGGCGTTTCGACGTGGCTGTGGATGTAGATCGACTGGTTGAAATAGATGCGCGCGTCGGGGCCCCAGCGGAACGTGTGGATCATGTGGTGCGTGTCTTCGGCGCCGAAGCCCGACAGCACCACCGACCGGCGGTCGGCCCGGCCGTCGCCGTCGGTGTCGGCGAAGTGCAAAAACTCGGTGCTGTTGGCCACGTACGCACCGCCGCGACCGTCGGGAAGCACGGCCGTCGGCATCAGGAGCCCGTCGGCGAACGTCGTGGCCACGTCGGCCCGGCCGTCTCCGTCGCGGTCCTCCAGGATCGTGACCTTGTCGTCGGCCACTTCTCCGGGCCGGATCTGCGGATAGATGGCGGAGGACGAGACCCAGAGCCGGCCCTGCGGATCGAAGTTCATCTGCAGCGGCTTCGTGATCATCGGGTCGGACGCGAAGAGGTTCACCTCGTACCCCTCGGCCACCTGCATCTCGGCAAGCTCCGCGACCGGGTCGGGCGGGGGAACGTCCTGCACGCCGCGCTGCGCCAGGGCCGGCCGCGAAGCGATCGCGAGCGTCACGAGCAGCCAACTATTCCATCTCATCGTTTCTTCTCCGACGTGCCGGCCGCCTCGTGGACCTTCTGCTCGGCCTCCTCGACGAGCGGGTCGAACCGGGGAATCTCGACCACGTTGTTGCCCTGTTCGTGCTTTCGGAACAGGAATAAGTAGGTCTCGTTCGCCGGCCGCCAACGGTGGAAGAAAAGCGTGTTCTTGTCGACGACGAGCCGCCGCAGGTCGGCCGAACGAGCGGCGAAGTCGGCGGGCAGACGGCCACCGCAGGCTTCGACGAACCGAGTCGCGGCCTCGGCGTAGCCTGCGTCCGACAGATGGATCCCGTTGTCCGTCCGCCGCGTGCCCGGTGCGGCCGGCTGCGACAGTCCGCCGAACAGGTCGACCAGGCCCGCCGACTTCGCGACTGCCACCTCGCGGATCACGGCGGAAGTCGCGGCGAGCGTCGCGTTGCGTCGATCCGCGTCGATGGTTTCACACGGGGACGGCGTGACGAGCAAAAGCCGAACCGACTCGGGCGACCGATCCTTTCCGGCCGCCGCCGTCCGCACGTCGTCGCAGAGCTTCGCAAGCTGTCCGCGAAACGCCTCGAGCCCCGCGTCGCCCCGCTCCGATTCGTTGCGGCCGTAGGCGATGAAGATGACCGTCGGGGCAATCTCGCCGACGAGCGGGAGCATGCGGTCGTAGCCCTGCGACGGCGCGTCGAAGACGCCGCGCGACTCCGCCCAGACCGTATCACCGCTCCAGCCGAGGTTGCGGAACCGGATGGCCGCGGCGGGGTGCGCGGCGGCGAGGGCCGATTCGATGAAGCCCCTCTGCCCCTCCCTCTCGAAGAAGGTGTCGCCGAGGAACACGACGCGGTCGCCATCGCGAAGCGGCTCCGGCGTCACGGGCCGGGCCGGCGTCGATGCAGGGTCGTCGGCGATCGCGACGGCGGCTCCCCCGATCGCAGCGGCGACGAACACCGTCACGACGGCAAGGGAAACCCTGTCGACCGTGGTGCTCGCGGACGACCGTCGATCGCCCCCGACTGCCGGAATGATTCGGGAATGTCGCACGAGGCGGACTCGAGGACGATCGGGAAACGGAACCCGCCTGCCGGGGCATGCCACGGCCGTGGTCGCACTCACGAAAAAGCCTCCTGGAGAGCGGCCCGCATCACGCCCGCGATCTCTTCCGCCGCCCGAATCAGCGCATCGGGATGGGTCATCGAGCAATCCTTGCGCGGCACCGGCTACAACGCGGCGAATCGTGTTGTCATCCCCGGGGCCGCAGTCGTGGAAAAGATCGTTTGTCCACCGTGCCGCCATCGTACCCTGCGCACACCACCGCTGGACGGCCCATTTTCCGCCGCGTGGCGAAGCCGGGCTCAGGATAGGACGGTCAACGGCACGTCCCCCGACAAAACCTCTCCGGGGCGGTGTGGATCACGAGCGGTATGCCGGTGGCATTGACCAGCCGGCCCCCGCACAACCCGCAAGGCGGATGGGGTGGGATTCGAACCCACGAGCGACTTTCGCCGCTGCCGGTTTTCAAGACCGGTGCATTCAACCGCTCTGCCACCCATCCCGGGGCCGGGGAGTGCGTCGCGGGTGAGCACCACGCAGTTCGGCCAGGCCGATTTTGACGCATCCGGCCGCCGCGGGCTACCACAGGGGTGAATCGCCACGGATGCCGCGCCCGGGTGGTTCCCGGGGTTCACGGCAGGTGCCTTGCGGACAGGACGAGGGATCAACGATGGGCTCCCGCGACGACGACACCGACTCCGACTCCGACGGGTGGGACGACGACCCGGTCGATGACGATGGCGACGAGGAGTCGACCGTGCCCTGCCCCTTCTGCGGTCGGGAGATGTTCGAGGATTCGCCGCGGTGCCCGTCGTGCGAACGCTACGTCTCCGACGAGGATCACGCCGCCTCGCGGAAGCCGACGTGGGTGATCGTCACCGCGGTGATCTGCCTGGTCATCGCGGTCTGGTGGCTGTTCACGGCCCCGTGACGCGACCGGGCGTCGGGCGAGAACCGGCGGATTTCCGTATCGGCCGTCACGGCCGTGGGTGTGTTTCGCGGGAGCCGCAGCAGCCGCCTTTGACGCGCGGCGGGCCTTTTTTTATCGTCTGCGCTGGTTTCCCCGACCCCTCAAGACCAGAGACACGACGCATGGGCGGCATCAGCAACCGGATGAAGGAAGTGAAGCGGAGGCGGCACCGCAAGCAGAAGCTGGCGAAGTTCCAGTCGAAGCTGAAGAAGGCCACCACCAGCGAGAAGCTCGCGATGGCCGAGAAGCTCCGCAAGATGACCGCGGGCTGCGACGATCTCATCGCCCGCATGGGCCTCGAAGACCGCAAGCGCAGCTGACGCCCGCCGCGATCAGGTCGCCGAGCGGAAGACGAAGCCGTCCTGCACGAAGTCGACCTGCACGGTGCTCCCCTCGGAAAACTTGCCCGCGAGCAGTTCGCGGGCAAGTTCGTTTTGGAGCTGCTGCTGGATCACCCGCTTCAGGGGCCGGGCTCCGTAGATCGGGTCATACCCCAGGCGGGCGATCTCGTCGACCGCGGACTCGCTGCACTCGAGCGTGATGCCTGCCTTCTCGGCCTGCCCGACGAGCCGCCGCACCTGGATCTCCACGATCCGCCGGATGTGCTTCTTGTCGAGCGGGTGGAAGATGATGGTCTCGTCGATCCGGTTGAGGAATTCGGGCAGGAAGCGGGCGGAGAGGGCATCTTTCACGGCGTCGCGCACGTCCTGCTCGCTGCCCCCTTCCTTCGTGATCTCCTGGATCGCCTGGCTTCCGACGTTGCTCGTCATCACCACGATCGTGTTGGTGAAGTCGACGGTATGGCCGAGGCTGTCGGTCAGCCGGCCGTCGTCGAGCACCTGGAGCAGCACGTTGAACACGTCGCGGTGGGCCTTCTCCATCTCGTCGAGCAGCACCACCGAATAGGGGCGCCGCCGCACGGCCTCGGTGAGAAGACCTCCCTCCTCGTAGCCGACGTAGCCCGGGGGCGCCCCGATGAGGCGGGCGACCGTGTGCTTCTCCATGAACTCGCTCATGTCGATCCGCACCATGGCGTTCTCGTCGTCAAAGAGCACCTCGGCGAGCGCCTTGCAGAGTTCCGTCTTGCCCACGCCGGTGGGGCCGAGGAACAGGAACGAGCCGATCGGGCGGTTCGGATCCTGCAGACCGGCTCGGCTGCGGCGGACCGCGTCGCTCACCGCCTCCACCGCCTCCTCCTGGCCGACCACCCGCTGGTGCAGGCGATCCTCGAGCACCAGGAGCTTCGCCCGCTCCGTCTCCACGAGCCGCGTCACGGGGATGCCGGTCCACGCGCTGACCACCTCGGCGATCTCCTCGGGGCCCACCTCCCGCCGCAGGAGTCGCTTCGCCGGAGTCTTGTCGGCCTCCTTCCCCTCCTTCTCGACGCCCTCCTGCTCCAGCCGCTGCTGCAAGCCCTTCCGCTTCACGTCGAGCTCGTAGAGCCGCTGATACATCTCCTCGCCCACCGGCTGTCCGGAGGCCTGCCGCTCCTTGATCGCCACGCCGGCCTGATCGAAGGCGTGCTGGACCTCGTCGAGCTGCTTGCGGAGCTCCTGCGCGCTGCCCACGCCGCTCTTCTCCGCCTCCCACTGGCTCCGCAGGTCGGCGAGTTTGCGCCGGAGGTCCGTCGACTCCTCCTCGATCTCCGCGAGCCGCTCCTTGGCGTGTTCCTCCGTCTCCTCGGCCAGCTGCCGTGCCGCCAGTTCGAGCTGCACGAGCCGTCGCTGCACCTCGTCGATCTCGCTGGGCACGCTCTGCAGCTCCATGGCGATCCGGCTCGTCGCCTCGTCCATCAGGTCGATCGCCTTGTCCGGAAGAAACCGGTCGGCGATGTAGCGATGCGAGAGTTCCGCAGCGGCCACGAGGGCAGAATCCTTGATCTTCACCCCCTTGTGGTGCGCCTCGTAGCGCGGCTTGAGCCCGCGGAGGATCGCGATCGTGTCTTCCACGCTCGGCTCGCCGACCATCACGGGCTGGAAGCGTCGCTCCAGGGCGGCGTCTTTCTCGATGTGCTTGCGGTACTCGTCGAGCGTGGTCGCCCCGATGCACCGCAGCTCGCCCCGGGCCAGCGCCGGCTTGAGCAGGTTGGCGGCGTCGGAGCCCCCTTCCGCGGCCCCGGCACCGATCACGGTGTGGAGCTCGTCGATGAAGAGGACGACGTTGCCGGCCGCGGCCTCCACCTCGCGGAGGATCGCCTTGAGCCGGTCTTCGAACTCGCCGCGATACTTCGTGCCCGCGATCAGTGCGCCGAGGTCGAGGGACACCACGCGGCGGCCCCGGAGATTCTCGGGCACGTCGGCCTGCACGATTCGCAGCGCGAGCCCCTCGGCGATCGCCGTCTTGCCCACGCCGGGTTCGCCGATCAGCACGGGATTGTTCTTCGTGCGCCGTGAGAGCACCTGGATCACCCGGCGGATCTCGGCGTCGCGGCCGATCACGGGATCGAGCTTGCCCTGCCCCGCCCGCTTGGTGAGGTCGATGCCGTATTTGTCGAGCGCCTGAAACTTGTCTTCCGGGTTCTGGTCGGTCACCCGAGACTGGCCGCGCACGGCCTGCAGGCCGGCGAGCAACTCCTTCTCACCGATCGCCGCCAGCTGCAGCAGGTTTTTCGCCTTCGAGGGCACCTTCGCCAGCGCCAGGAGCAGGTGGTCGGTCGAGACGAACTCATCCTTCATCTGGTGCGATTCGGCGGTCGCCGTCTCCAGCACCTTGACGGTCTCCTGGTCGAGTTGCGGCTGGGCGCCGCCCGACACCTTGGGCAGGTGCGAGAGTTCGGCCTCGACGATCCGCTCGAGGTGGCTGCGGTCGGTGCCGATCTTCTCGAGCAGCGGCCGCACGATGCCTTCCCGCTCACCCAGGAGGGCATGCAGCAGGTGCACCGGCGCGACCTGCGGATTGCCGCGGTCGGCTGCGGCCTCGACGGCCCGCTGCACCGCTTCCTGCCCCTTGAGCGTGAACTTTTCGAATCGGAATGCCATGGTCGTGTCCGCGGCCCCCCGCCTCGTCAGCCGTCTTTCTTGACCTCGAACTCCGCGTCGATCGTGTCGTCAGCCGCCTTGCCCGCACCGGCCGCAGCTCCCTCCGGCGCCCCGCCCCGCTGGGCCGCGGCGTCACCGGCCGCCTGCTGGTAGAGCACCTTCGAGAGGGCATGCGCCGCCTGCTCCAGGGCGTCGTGGGCCGAGGTGATGGCGTCGACATCCTCGCCCTTGGCCGTCTCGCGGGCCTTGGCGATCGCCGCCTCGAGCGGCGCCTTGTCGGCCCCCGACAGTTTGGCGTCGTGCTCCTTCATCAACTTTTCGGTCTGGAAGCAGAGCGCCTCCGCCTTGTTGCGGGCCTCGGCGAGGCGGAACTTCCGCTTGTCGTCCTCGGCGTGCGATTCCGCGTCCTTCCGCATCCGCTCGATTTCCGACTCCGTGAGACCGCTCGACTGCTCGATCCGGACCGTCTGCTCCTTGTTGGAGCCGAGATCCTTGGCGCTCACGTTGAGGATGCCGTTGGCGTCGATGTCGAACTTCACCTCGATCTGCGGCGTGCCCCGCGGCGCCGGCGGGATGCCCTCGAGGTTGAACTGCCCGAGCAGCCGGTTGTCGCGGGCCATCGGCCGCTCGCCCTGGAACACGCTCACGGTGACCGCCGTCTGGCTGTCGGCGGCGGTGCTGAACACCTGCTTCCGCTCGGTCGGGATCGTGGTGTTCGACCTCGGCGGCGGCACGTTCGACGTGTCCGTGCTCGACGTCTCGAAGGACGGCGTGTTCGAGGTCGTGAGCACCAACGGCGACACGCACCTCGGCGGCGACGACTTCGACCAGACGCTCATCAATCACGTGGCCGACCAGTTCAAGAAGGAGCAGGGGATCGACCTGCGGAAGGACACCATGGCCCTGCAGCGGCTGCAGGAAGCCTGTGAG
>JBJTDZ010000080.1:0-31693 GCA_046092585.1 Pirellulales bacterium
TGTATCGCCGGCTCGGGGGCGGCAAAAGTCTCGTCGCCGGGGCGAGGATACGCCCAAGGCTCCTCGAGCGTTTGCCGACCCCCTCGCCTACCCTCTCTGGTTTGCCACGTCGCCGCTCCACATAACCGAGATGCGTTCTAGCGTGGTCGCGGAGTGAGCCGACTACCTCAGCATGCGGTCGTAGTCGGCATGAATGCCGATCCACGTCCACACAAGCAGGTCGCCCTCGAATCGCCCGATCGCACGATATGACAGACCGACGCGAACGCTCCAGATGTCAGGGGCGACCTTCTTGAAATGAAGCGACGGGTGAAACGCATCTTGTTGCCAGACGCCGTAAGCCGCCGCAGCGTGCTTTTGCACGTCCCGAGGCAGCATCCGGAATGCCTGCCAGAACCGGCGGCTCGCAACGCTGGGGATCTTCACCGTCCGGCCTTGTCACCGGCGTCGCGATCGTCCGCGAGGAGATCGTCGAGCGGCCGGCAGCGGCCGGCAGCGATGTCGGCTCGAGCCTCGGCGATCAAATGGTCCAGCCGCCCCGCGGCGGCATCGGCCGCGATCTGACGATCCCACTCGTCATCGATGGCCGGGTGCAGCATCGCCATCAACTCGGCATACTCCCGAGGCGGGAGGCTCTCGATGGCCGCCTTGATTTCCAGGAGCGTGGTCATGAATAGACCGTATCCCGAAATTGTCTTCGGGCCTAGTGGGCAGCACAGGATTCGAACCTGTGACCTCTACGGTGTGAACGTAGCGCTCTAACCAACTGAGCTAGCTGCCCGGCTCTTCGGTCATCGGCGACTTCCCGCAGGAAGTTCCGCCGAAACCATCCGTACGATACCGTCCGTACGATCCGCGGGAAAGATGCCGCCGGCCGACGCGGAATCGGCGCTACTCAGGCTGCGGAGGCTCGAGACGCGGCGACTCCACCACCGGCATCCCCGCCGACCGGTCGGCGAGCCTCCGGGAACCGACCACGGGCCGCGACGCGAGGTCCCGGTCGACGTTCGTCGCCGTCTCGAGTTCGCGTGCCAGGGCCTGCCACTGCCGCCGCAGGTCGCCCACGGTCTTTCCGAACGATCGCCCCACCTCCGGCAGCCGCTTGCCGTAGAGCATCACGGCGATCGCGCCGATCAAGACGATCTCGAACGGGCCGAGTCCGAACATCGTCGCTCCCAGGCAGCGGATCGTCAGCGGGCGTCGGTCCGACCCTGGTCACGTGGCGCGGAGGCATTGTCTTCGATGCCCTGCACGCCCCGCTTGAACTCGACGATCCCCTCGCCGAGCGACCGCATCACCTTGGGCAGACGCGTGCCGAAGAGCAGCAGGACCACCGCCGCCACGATCAGCAGTTCCGTCGGACCGAGGCCGAACATCGCGAACAGGGGCGTGGGCACGGCAGCACTCCTCGGGATCGTTCGGCCGACGCGGAAGAGCGTCGAAAACACACCGGTCCGATCCACCCCCTGAGTCTAATCCGGCTGGTACCCCGGTCAAACAGCCGGCCCCGCCAGGTCCCCATCGCTCACGCGATTGGGCTTCCAGAAGCCACGCTGGGGATGCACCCGGGAAGCGTAACCGCGCGTGCGGTACGATTGCGTGACGTTTGGCGGTGTCCCCATCGCTCACGCGATTGGGCTGCCAGACGCTACGGCGACGTGACGCTCGCCAAGCGCCCCTCGCGGCGGTGCATCGGCAGATGGCGGTAGTACACCTCCAGCGTCATCGCCATCAGCGCGGTCGAGTAGACGCGGCCGCCGTGCCCGCCCCACACCGGATCGGGATCCCAACTGCCGTCGCGCGGCCCGCCGTCGCGCCGCTGCAAGGGGATCACCGCGGCCTGGAGCGCGGCGTTCCAACGGTCCCACTGCGGCCCCCCCGCATGAAAGGCCGCGAGCGTGGCGTAGTACCAGGTGTAGGCGTTGTAGGTCGACCCGCTGGGGGGCGAGGCCGACACCAGCGCGAGCGCCTCCGCGACCGCCGGGTGATCGACCGGCATGCCGAGCACCAGGCGACAGAAGAGGGCCTCGGCCGTCATCGCCACGCTGGGTCGCTCGCCCGGGCGATAGGCGGCCAGGCCACCCGCCGCACCGCTCGACACCCCCTGCAGAAACACCCGCGCCCGGGCCTCGGCCGCGTCGACCCCGCCGAGCCCCGCGTGACGGGCGGTCGCCAGCACCATCACCTGCCAGCCGCACTGGCTGGTGTCGCCCCGGTCGCCGGCGGCATACCGCCAGCCGCCCGTGTGTGGATGCTGCATGGCCAGCGTGTGGGCCACCGCGCGGTCGAACGCGGGCCGCAGCGATGCATCGCCCGTGAGCGCCAGGCACTCGCCGATCGCGATCGTCGCCATGCCGTGGCAATAGAGCGCCGCGAAAAACTCCGCGTCGCCCGCGAGCGATCCATCGGCCCGTTGCGCCGCGATGAGCCGGCGAATGCCCCGGTCGACGGTCGCCTGATGGCCGCCATCGCGGTGCGTGTGTCCCGCGCCGAGAAACGCGAGGAGCGCGAGACCGCTCACGCCCTGGTCGCTCCTCGCGCCTGCCCCCTGACGGTGGTGGCCGTGCACCGCGCGCTCGACACCGCCGCCATGCTCGGCCGCGCTCCAGTGGCCGTCCGCAGCCTGTGCCGCTGCGAGCCATGCCAACGCCCTGTCGACGGCCTGCTCCGTCGCTTCCGATCCACCAAGGGCCAGCGCCGCCGCGGCCCTGCGACCGCCAACGCGGTCTGCATAGGCCGACGGCACCGCGGCCGGTGCGGGCTTGGCCAGTGTGTCGGCGGATCGCTCGCTCGATGCGTCGCCCAGCGAACCCGGGATTTCGACGGGGGTCGCTTCCGGCGGCGACTCGAGCAGCGGCACGTGGTCGGCCGGCGGCGCGATCTCGGCATCCGCCGCGACGAGCAGAGGAACGGCGGGTGCCTCGGCGGCAGGCGATACCGGCGCGTCGACAGGCTCCTCCTGCGCCGGCCCGCTCGCGCTCGCATCCCCATCCGTGGCATCGGCAAGCGGCAACGCATCGCTCGCCTCGTCGGCCAGCGTCACCACCATCGTCATCGGCCCCTCGTCGAGCGCGCCCCATGACGCGGGCCGCCAGCCACCCAGGAAGGCGCACACGATCGCCAGAAGGGCGTGCAGCCCCAGTGAGAGGGCGACACACTTCGCGAGCGTGTGCGATTGCAGCCAGCGGGTGCGGATCACCACGCCCACGGCGGCCGCCGCCGCGATGGCCAGGCATGCCCAGACGACCGCGCTGCCGCCTGCCATGGCCGAGTTACTTCCTCACGGTGTCGGACCGCGGTTGCACCGAGATCGCCACGCGGGAGACCCCCGCCGTGCGGCACGCCTCGTAGACCTCGGCCATGCGGCCGTGCGGCACGGCCCGCTCGCCGCGGATCATCACCGCGAGTTCGGGATTGCCCTCACAGGCGGCGGCCAGCCGCGACGCAAGCGCCTCCGCAGCCACTTCCTCGCCGGCAAACCGCAGCCGGCCCGACGCCTCCACCTCCACGATCTCCGGACGGCCGCCATCCACCGTCGCGGCCCCGCGGGCCTGCGGCAGGTCGAGGTCGAACTTCCGCTCGTCGCCCGAAAACTTCGTGGCGCACATGAAGAAGATCGTGAGCACGAGGATCACGTCGATCATCGGCGCCAGGTTGGGCGTGGGATCCTCCTCGGCGTCGAGTCGCACCAGCGGCATGGCTCACCCCGCCGCCCGGCGACGCGACTCGCCGATCGCCCGGGCCTCGGCGAGCGACTCCTGCGAGATGGCGTCGATCACCTGCTGGCAGCTCTCGTCGAGCCGCATGGCCAGCCGGTCGACCCGCCCCGTGAAATACGACTGCAACACCATCGCGGGGATCGCCACGAGCAGCCCCATCGCCGTGGTGATCAGCGCCTCGCCGAACCCGCGGGCGAGCAGGTCGGGCCGGCCCATGGCCCCGGCCGAGGCGACGTCGTTGAAGGAGCGGATCAGGCCGAACACGGTGCCGAGCAGCCCGAGCATCGGGCCGATCGTGGCCACGCTGTTGAACACGCGGCGGTAGCGGCGGAGATGGTTGAGTTCCCGCTCGCAGGCGTCGATCGCGGCCTGCTCGATCTCGACGGCGGGGCGGCCCCAGCGGCGGACCGCGGCGGCGAAGACGCGGGCCGCGGGGCTGCCATTCTCCTCGCAGGCGTCGAGCGCCGGGCCACGGACCAGCCCGCCCGACTGCACCTGCTCCACGAACCGGCGCACGAAGGGCTTCGGCACCACCCGCGCCGTCCGCAGGCTCACGGCCCGCTCGATGCCAAAGACGGCCAGCAGGAACGAGCAGCCGAGGAGCGGCACCATGAGGATGCCGCCGTCGCGGATCGTGGCGAGGAGGTTGCCGGTGGGGATCAGGCCGTCGGGCGGCGCGGCGTCGGCCGGCGGCGCCTCGGAGGCGGGCGGCTGTGCGGCCACCCGCAGCGGCTCGCGGGCGGGTTCGTCGGCGCCCGCCCACGCCCGCGGCGATTGGGCGTGCGTGATCGACGCCGCGACGATCGCAAGGGCGACCGCCGCCAGGGGCCGAACGACGCGTGACGGAATCGGCATCATGCCGGTGCGGCCGAGGACAAGGAGGCCCGGCCCCGCTCCATCGGGACCACCACCCTCTTGTCATCGGCACGATCGGCAGCCGGCCGCCGATCATGTGGCCGGCCGGCATCCCACCGTCACGACCGGCACCACCGCCATGTGCAGCAGACGAGATAGCCCCGCGGCTGTGCCGCATCGCAGGATGCGATGCCGGGGAAGCGTCACCGCGTAAGCGGTACGACTGCGTCACGCCGGAGTGTCCCCATCGCTCACGCGATTGGGCTTCCAGGAGGGCCGTGTGGTCAGAAGTTCGCGTCGCAGCCGGTGTCGACGTCGCCCACCATGTGGAGGTGATCGTGGTCGATGTAGACCACCTCCTGGCAGTCCTCGTCGACGAGCGTGTGCGGCACCGGCCAGCCGATCCGCTTCACCTCCTGGAAGTAGACCGTGCACTTGTAGTGGGCGTGGTGCAGCTGCACCGGCCCCACCAGCGGCATGTGGCGGGGCGGATCGACGTAGTCGGAGACCTTGCACTTCGAGATGCGGACGCGGTTCCGCTGCACTTCATAGAGGAAGGGCCAGTTGCCCTGCACGGGCCGGGCCTTCTCGAGGGCCCTCATCACCTCGTCGTCGCTGGGCTCGTCCAGCGCCTCGCACGGGCCGCCCGGCTGCAGCGGGCCGAGCACGGGGGCCCGCTCATACCGCTCGTAGTTCCAGAACTGGTCTTCCTTCTGCTTCTGGATGCCGACCGGCACCGGGATCGGGAAGGCGAGCGGGCCGATGTTGGGGCCCTGCGCCGTGAGCCAGAAGCAGCCGGTCTGCGTCGAGCCGCCGATGGCCAGAATCAGGGCCGTCATGAGAAAGCGGGTGCGAGTGGTCATCGGGGGCGCTCCTGCGGCAGGGCGGTCGAGGCAACGGGTTCTGCGGGATGTATCGACCGGGCGACGGGGGAACTTGCGGATTTTTCCGGTTGCGCGGGCCGGGCGCCGACCTCGCGGGCACCAACACAACGACGCCGCTCCCCCGGGCAACCCGGCGGAGCGGCGTCTCGAGTCGGTCGTGGCCGGCCGCCACCGATCAGCGGTGGTGGCTGTGGTAGTGACGCTCGTCGAAGTCGAGCCACCACCAGCCGTCATCCCATTCGAGTGACACCCGCCGCCACCCGAGCGGCACCTGCGGATAGGGATAGAAGGGGCCGATGTAGGGCCAGGCCGTGGGCGAATACTGCGTGGGATACTGCACGGACGCGTAGTTGGGATGGGCGGCGTAGCTGGGCCACGCGTAGTTGGGCATGTTGGGGCCATCGCCCCGCATCGGCACCGGCGGCATGCCGACACCCGTGCCGCCCATCGGCATCGGGCCGCCCGCGTAGCCGCCCGGGCCGGCCGGGCCGCCGTCGACGGTTCGCATGCTGCCCGGCACCATCTGGCCGTCCTGCACCGGATAGTCGTAGCCGCCCGAAGCGGGGAGCGTCATGGGCTCCTGCATGCTCGTTCGCATTGCCATGCGGGCACGTGGATCAACCGGCTGGGCACGGCCAGCCTGCATCGGCCGGCCCGTCGGCGTGCCGAGCGGCATCGGCCGCTGCGTCTTGGCCTTGCGGGGCTGGGCCTGCGGGACCTGATTGCGGACGAGCTCCACGCCCTCCGCGTTCGCCTGGGCGGCCTCCCCGCCGGCGAACATCAGCCCGCCGGTGATCACCGCGAGCGGGTTGGTGGCGGCGGGAGCCTTCGGGGCCGCCTCCTCGGCCGTGTCGGCGATCGGCTGCGGCACGCCGGCAGCGAGAAACGCCGACGTCGGCAGGCCAAGGCCGGCGGGGCGAGCCGCCCCGGCGTCGGAGCCGTCGATCACCAGCCGGTTCACGACCCGCTCCACACCCTGCGTCGATTCGGCGATGCCGACCGCTGCGGCGAGTTGCTTGTCGTCGGCCACGCTGCCCTCGAGCCAGACCGTGCCCGACTTGCTCTTCACGTGCACGCGGTAGCCCGACAGGGCGCCGGAGTCACGAAGCTTGCCGGCGACGTCGGCCGCCAGATCCTCGGCACGCCCCGCTCCCGTCAGCAACGCCGACGCGACGACCGCGAGCAGATACGTGGTCTTCGAAATGGACATGGATCACTCCCTTGGCTGCGATTCCGACGGGGGGCAAGCCTCCCTGCAGCCTTCTCTTCGGCTGCCGGTGGCGCCGAAGGGGAGTTTTTTTCCAATCCCACCGGAAAACGGGCGCATGCCGGAAGCTCCGGCAGCGACGGCAGGATGCGCAAGACGGGCGGCCCCGTCAGGCCGGCCGGCCCACGTCGACCACGGCGATCATCGTGACGAGCGCCAGCGTCGTCGCACAGGCGGCCGCGGTGTCGGGCCCGAACTGGATTGCCGCCCCGCACAGGCTGCCGACGACGCCCAGCGCGGCGAGACAGAGCCACTGGCCCCCGCGCTCGAACCGCGTGCCCTCGGCGAGCCGCGAGAATCCCGCCGCCACCACGCAGAGCACCTGCACGGCACCGAGCGCGCAGAGCGCCGGGCTGCATGAGATGGCCAGGGGAAGCGACACCAACGCAGGGCAGGGGGGCAGCATGGCGGCAGGGCACTCCGAGAGCCGGCTCGAAAGGGCCGACAACGGCACGCACATTAGCGAAGGCCCCGGCTGCAGGCAAAGCCAGTTGCCCCGCCGCAAGACGCCTGCTCCGGCGCTCTTTCGCTATTTGCCATCGACCGCTACGAGTTCGTCCAGCTTGCGCTCGAGGTCGGTGATCGACACGTTGCGGTCGAGCACGGAGCCGTCGGCGCCGATGAGCACCATTGTCGGCAGCGCGATCACGCCAAACTCCTCCGCGAGGCGGCTGTCGAGCCCGCCCGGCTCGTACAGCTGCGGCCAGGGCAGCGGCTTCGCCTGCAGGAACTTCGCGAGCTTGCCCTTGTCGCTATCGAGCGCCACGCCGACCACGGCGAGCTTCTTGGGGCCGTACTTCGCCTGGAGTTCGCGGATCGTGGCCAGGTCGACCTTGCAGGGCTCACAGTCGGTTGACCAGTAGTGCACGAGCACCGGCACACCCTTGAACGCCTCGACCGACACCTGCTTGCCATCAACCGATGGCGCGGCGAGCGCGAACGGCTTGCCCACGCTCTCCAGCCGACGGAGTGACCCGGCCGCCTTCCGGGCCTGCGGCGTGTCGGGGAACGTCGCCATGATCGCCTGGTGCCGCTCCATCGCCTCCTTCTCGCGGCCCCCGAACTCATCCTGGATCGCAAGTTGGAGAATCGCCTCGGCAGCCTCGGGCGCCTTCGGATAGGCATTTGCGAAGGCTTGGAGATCGTCGAGCCACTGCTTCTGAAGCTTGTCGCTGTCGGCGCCGGGCTGACCCATGCCGGCCGCATAGCGGGCCTGCACCAGCCGCAGCGCCACGAAGGCCGCCATCGCCTCGTCGCCCTTCACCGCCTCGGCAAGCTGTTCGAGCCTGGCGATGCCGTCGGGGAAGAGCCCCTCCTGCACGTAGGCGCCCAGGATCTCGACGAGTTGGGTCGTCCAGAACTTCTTGTCGGCATCGGCCGCGGCGGCAACGGCCTGCTCGAGCACGCCGACATACTCCGCGGCCAACGCCTTGCGGGCATCCACATCAGCCGCGGCCATCTTGCCCTCGATGTCGAGGAGCTTGGCGAGAAGCGGCTTCATCGCTTCGGACACGTCGCCCGGAACCTGCCCGCCACCACCGGCCGCCATCCGCGGCGTGAAGAACGCATAGCTCTCGCCCACCTCCCCGCCACCACCGGCGACCTGCGGGGCATCGACCGGCCGCCAGCAGTCGCCACACCGCAGGAGCGAGCCGACGAACACCTGGCCGCTGCCACCCGATCCCTCGACCAGGGCGACGACGTTGTCGTAGGCGACGACGTCTTTCGCGGCGCCGTCCTGCCCGGCTGGCATCGTCCCCGGCGGCTGCGGCACGAGCATGCTCGACCACTTCGCGTCGGCACCGAGTTCCTTCTGGGCGGCGGCCGCCTTGGCGAAGGCCGCCGGCGCGGCGGCCACGCGGCCACCGACCTCGGCAAGCCGGTCGCCCGCAAGGCCTGCGGCCTGCAGGTCGTCCTTGGTGGGCAGCAGGCGGGCGAAGGCGGCGGCGTCGCGATCGCGAAGGGCGGCCACCACCTCGGCGGCGGCCTCCTCGGCGGAGAGCACCTTCCATGTGTCGATGATCTCGTCGCCATTCGCATCGACGCCCCAGCGGCCGCCGGCGGTGCCGAGCCAGCGGTATTGATCGGCTTTCTTGTCGCCGTCGGAGTCGATCTCGCGATACACCTCGATGCCGTCGCGGTAATAGCTCCAGCGATCGACGACGCGGTTGCCGTCGGTGTCGGCGAAGGCCCGCAGCACCTCCCTCGAAGGGCCGCGAACCACCAGGGCGCTCACGCCCCCTTCCTTTTCCTGCTTGATCGTGGCCTGGGCGGCCTCGGCGGCGTTCGGCTGGGTGATGTCGACCCCCTTCTGCCGCGGCTTGAGTGCCAGGGCTTCGACGGCCGTGGGGGCGGCGGCCGTGGATGGGGCAGACACCGCCGCCGCCAGGCAGGCGAACAGCGGGAGGAACGACGACGAACGGAGGCGGATGACGGGCATGACTGGGCTCCTGGCAGCGAAACCGGAAGTTGACCAACGTATCCACATCGACCCGTTGCGCCAGCGCCATTTTTTGGCCGGAGCCCCCGGCAGCCGCGGCCGCAACGGCTCCCCTTTGAAACCCGGGCGACCGACTTTTAGACTGCACGGGTCGAATCGCGTGGTGTCCACTGCGGGATTCGGCATCGCCGCGCGCGTAGCTCAGTTGGTTAGAGCGCCACCCTGATAAGGTGGAGGTCCCAAGTTCGAATCTTGGCGCGCGCACTCCTGTTGCACCGGCTCCAGCCAGCCGATGCCCGCAGCCGAAGCCCGGGGACGTAGCTCAATTGGGAGAGCACCGCCTTTGCAAGGCGGGGGTTGTGGGTTCGATCCCCATCGTCTCCATTCCGGCCCGACGCCCGCATGATCCCGCCTGACCACGTCACCGCCCTCGCCCCACGCGCGGAGCTGGAGCGGGTGCTCGCCGAGGCCCTCGCCCCCGACGCCGCGCGTCCCGTGGCCATCGCCATGTGCGACGTGGTGGGCCTCAAGGAGGTCAACGAGCGCGACGGGTTTCGCGCCGGCGACACGGTGCTCGCCACCGCCGCTGCCGCCGCCAGGCAGGCTGCCGGCGACGCGGCCATCGTGGCCCGGCTCGGCGGCGACGAGATGGTGGCCGTGTTCACCGGCCCCGGCGCACCCGCAGCGGCCGACCGCACGGCCCGCGACCTCGCCGCCGCCACGGCCCCCCGACTGCGTGCCGCCGCGGCGATCGCAGAGCGAAACGACACCCCCGGCACGATCATCGACCGGCTCTATGCAGCCCTGCGTGCATCCTGAATAATGATGGACTCGCCTCTCGCCCCCTCCTCCCCCCGAGCCGACGGCCCCGGTGCCGCGGCAGTTCCGCCCATGTGCTCCGCGCCCTCCGTCCAGACTTCCGCCGGCACCCGCCGCGACGACATCCGCAACATCGCGATCATCGCCCACGTCGACCACGGCAAGACCACGCTGGTCGACTGCCTGCTGCGGCAGAGCGGCCAGTTCCGCGCCAGCCAGCTTTCCGGCGAGCGGATCCTCGACTCCAACGACCTCGAGAAGGAGCGGGGCATCACGATCCTCGCCAAGAACATCGCGGTGGAGTGGAAGGGCAAGAAGATCAACATCATGGACACCCCCGGCCACGCCGACTTCGGCGGCGAGGTGGAGCGGGTGCTGCGGATGGCCGACGGGGCGCTCGTGCTCGTCGACGCCGCCGAAGGGCCGATGCCGCAGACGCGGTTCGTGCTCTCGAAGGCCCTTGAATGCCGGCTGCGGCCCGTGGTGGTGGTCAACAAGATCGACCGCCCCGACGCCCGGCCGCTGGAGGTGCTCGACGAGATTCTCGGCCTGTTCCTCGAACTGGGCGCCGACGACGACCTCGCCGATTTCCCCTATGTGTATGCGTCGAGCCGCGGCGGCTACGCCTCGCACGACCCCGCGGTCCGCGAGGGCACGATGCAGCCGCTGCTCGACCTCGTGCTCGAGAAGATCCCGGGCCCGATCGTCGACCCCACCGCGCCGCTGCGGATGCTCGTGACCACGCTCGACTGGTCCGACTACGTGGGCCGGATCGCCATCGGCCGCGTCGAGTCGGGCACGCTCACCAAGGGGGCCGCCGTCGTCCGCTCCACGGCGAAGGGCACAATGGAGCCCGCAAAGCTCGTGGGCGTGCAGTCGTTCGACAAGCTCGGTCGCATCGACGTGGAGGAGGCCACGGCCGGTGACATCGCCGCCGTGAGCGGCATCGAAAACGTCGAGATCGGCGACACAATCTGCGATCCGCTCGACCCCCGGCCGCTGCCCCGGCTCACCGTCGACGAGCCCACCCTCTCGATGGTGTTCGGCATCAACACCTCGCCGCTGGTGGGGAAGTCGGGCAAGTTTCTCACCACGCGGCACCTCCGCGACCGTCTGGACAAGGAACTGGAGCGAAACGTGGCCCTGCGGGTGCAGCCGATCGCGGGCACGGAGCAGTTCGCGGTGAGCGGCCGAGGCCTGCTGCATCTTTCCGTGCTGATCGAGACGATGCGCCGCGAGGGCTTCGAGATCTCGGTCGGCAAGCCGAAGGTGATCCTGCGCAAGGAGGGCGACACGGTCCTCGAGCCGTTCGAGACGCTCGTGGTGGAGGTGCCCCACGACAAGCTCGGCCCCGTGATGGAGCTCACCGGCTCCCGCCGCGGCCAGCTGAAGCACATGGGCTCGCGGGGCGAGTTCGCCCACACCACGTTCTCGATTCCGGCCCGCGGCCTGATCGGCCTCCGCACCCGCGTGCTCAACGCCACGCAGGGCACGGCGATCATGCACCACCGCTTCGAGAAGTGGGGGCCGATGGAGGGCGAGGTGGGGGGCCGCGCCAACGGCGTGCTCGTGTCGATGGTGCCCGGGAAGGCGGTGGCCTTCGGCCTCGACGGCCTCCAGGAGCGGGCCGACCTCTTCATCGAGCCTGGCGACGACGTCTACGAGGGGATGATCTGCGGCGAGAATGCCCGCAGCGAGGACATGACGGTGAACCCCACCAAGGAAAAGAAGCTCACCAACATGCGGGCCAGCGGCAGCGACCGCAACATCCTCCTGAAGCCCCCCCGCCGGATGTCGCTCGAGGAGGCGCTCGAGTACATCGAGGACGACGAGCTGGTGGAGGTCACCCCCGCCGTGATCCGCCTGCGGAAGATCCTGCTCTCGGAGCACGAGCGGCGCAAGGAGTCGCGGGCCGCGAAGAGCTGACCCGGCTCACACGTGAGCCTGAGGCTCGAACGCGGCGCGACATCAACGACACTGCGGTCGTGCCGCTCACGCGGTTACGCTTCCTGCATCCGGAAGCCCAATCGCGCAAGCGATGGGGACAGCCTGGCTCAGAACTCGTACGCCACGCCGGGCTGCACGAGCTCCACGTTCGGCAGCCGCAGGGCCGCCAACTCCGCGGCGATCTCGGCCGCGTAGCGGGCCTTGCGGTGGACCACGATCCAGCGAACGTCGCGGCCCAGCCTGCCGATCTCCCGGGCAAACGTGGCCGGGCAATGGTGTCCGGTGCGAGTCGCAAGCGCGGCGAGTCGATCGGGAAAGCTCACCTCCAGAAACACCGCGTCGAGCCGCGGGCAGGCGGCGAGGTGCCGCCAGAGCACCTCGGTGGGGCCGGTGTCGGAGGGAAAAGCCACCGCGGCCCGGCCGTCGTCGACGACAAAGCCGAGCGTGTCGGCGCTGTGCGACACGGGCACCGGCGTGATCGTGAGCGCCGCCCGCACGACCGGCTCGAAGACCGTCAGCGGCGTGGCCCGCACGAACCGGTCGTCGCGGGTCGAGAGCTCGAAGAAATCCGGCCACACGCGGCCGTTGAACACGTCGCGGTGCAGAAACTCGAGCGCGTCGGCCAGGCCGAGCAGCTCCACGCAGTCGGGCCCCGGCACGTAGACGTTTTCCAGGAAGATCGGCAGCGTGGCGATGTGATCGACGTGCTCGTGGGTGAGAAACACGTGCCGCACGCGGTCCTGCCGGCCGAGGTCGGAGAGCAGCCCGAGCGATCCGGCGTCGATCGCCACTGTGTCGTTGACGAGAAACGACACGAGGAACTGGGCCTCGGTGGCGGGCACGCTCGACGGCAGCAGTTCGACCTTCATCGCGGCCCTCCTCACATCGCGAAGAAATCGCGGATCTTGCGGAAGATGTCTTGCACCTCGGGCGTGGCCCGTTCCACGCCCGCGATCGCCTGTGCCCGCTCGGCCAGCCGCAGCCGCAGCGAGCGGCCCAGTTCCTCGACCAGCCCGGGCTGGGCCGCGAGGATGGCGCCGAACGATTCCTTGCCCACCTCGAGGAGCCGCGTCTCCTCCAGCGTGGTGACCGTGGCCACCCGGGGCGCACCGGTCATCAGCGACATCTCGCCGAAGTAGTCGCCCGGATCGAGCAGGGCCAGCCGCACCGGCGGCGGGTCGCCCTCGCGGGCGGTCACCTCGACGCGGCCACTCAGGATCACGAACAGGCTCGTGCCGGGCTCACCCTGCCGGACCACCTGCTCCCCGGCGGCGTACATGCGGTCGGTGCTTTCCGACGCGAGCCGCTGCACCAGGTCGGGGCCCATCGGTTCGAGGAAGCCCACCCGCTCCAGGCACTCGATCCGCTGGCCGACCTGCTCACCGGGGGCCTCGGCCGGCGGGGCGGGCAGGTGCGTGAGCCGCACCGCATGCGTGGCCACGGGAATCTCGATGCCGTGCCGGGCGAGGGCATACCAGATGCGGTCGCGGGCCATGCCGTCCACGCGGTCGCGATTGTCGAACTCCGTGGTGAACAGCCGCACCCAGTGCTCCACGCCCCGCTCCTTGAAGTCGTTCGTCACCACCGACGGCGCCGGGTGGTCGAGCACGCCGAAACTCCCCTTGATGGCCTCGAGGATGATCGCCTGCACCCGCTGCGGGGGCACGTCGTAGGGGGTGACCACGAACAGCGACCGCCGCGACCAGGGCTCGGGCTTGGTGAAGTTGCGGATCGAGGCCTGCGCGATCTGCCCGTTGGGAATGATCACGTAGGCCTCGTCGAGCGTGATCACCTTCGTGGCCCGCCAGTTGATCTCCACGACGCGGCCGATGTGGGCCGGGTTCGGGTCGTACTGGATCCAGTCGCCCACCTCGAAGGGCCGCTCCGCGTGGATCGCCAGTCCGGAGAAGACGTTGCCGAGGGTGTCTTTGAGGGCGAAGCCGAGGGCCGCCGTCACGAGGGCCGAACCCGTGAAGAGGTTGCCGGCGTTCACGCCCCCCTCGTAGAGCACGGCCACGATCGCGGCCGCGAGCAACAGCCAACTGAGCACGTCGAGAAAGATCCGGGGCCAGGGACGGGCGACCCTTTCCCAGATGCCCACCGCGACCACGATCAGCAGCGACTGCAGGAGCGACGCCAGCAGGAAGAAATCGCAGCCGTCACGGGCGATCGCCGGCGCCCACGCGGATTCCGGGAAGAGGAGGGCGGCCGCGAAGGGGAGCGGGGCCATCAGCAGCAGCACCAGCGGCCAGGCCGCGAGCCGCCGCCGCGTCCGCGGCAGCACGGCGAGGGCCACGAACCACGCCACCACCGCGACCACCCCCCTGCGCTCGAGGTCGACCTCGATCGGCCAGCCGGGTGCGAGGGCTACGGCGGTGACGGGGGCGAGGAGCATCGGGGCCAGCAGGATCCGGGCGGGCATCGCAGAAAGACAGCCCGCGATTGTGCCGCCCATCGGCCGAGGCGACAAACCAACCACGCCACTTTCGCGGCCCGGACGGCCGCGATGGACGCCACGCCGGGGGTCGGCTATCTTTTGGGGCTCGTCGGCTGGGCGATGGTCGCCCGCCGGAACGATCGACGAAGCGGAGTTGGCATGGTCAAGTTGACGGTTCGTGAGCGGGAGAGCATCCAGGAGGCGGTTCGCCGTTTCCGGAAGCTCGTGGAGCGGAGCGGCATCAAGAAGGAAATGCGCCGCCGGGAGTTCTTCGAGAAGCCGAGCGAGACCAAGCGCCGCGCCCGTCTCCGCGCCGAACGCCGCACCAAGCGCAACCGCCTCCTCGGCGTGTAGGGGCGCAACCGCCTCCTCGGCGTGTAGGGGCGCAACCGCCTCCTCGGCGTGTAGGCCAGTCCCCATCGCTTACGCGATTGGGCTTCCCGGTTGCAGGTCCCCATCGCTTACGCGATTGGGCTTCCCGGTTGCAGGTCCCCATCGCTTACGCGATTGGGCTTCCCGGTTGCAGGTCCCCATCGCTTACGCGATTGGGCTTACCGGTTGCAGGTCCTTTCTGGGAAGCGTAACCGCGTAAGCGGTACGACCGGGAACCGAGCGACCCCGGCTACCGCCAGTCGAGTGCCACGTCGAGCCACGGCGCATCGTGCGTTGGCCAGCCGGTGCTCACGCGGTCGACGCCGGTCGCGGCAATGGCCGCGACCGTCTCGGGCCTGATTCCGCCCGAGGCCTCGAGCACCCTGCCCGGGGCCATCTCGTTGCGGATCGCCACGCACCGGGCCAACTCAGCCGGCTCCATGTTGTCGAGCAGCACCACGTCGGGGCCCGCCGCGAGCACGGCCGGCAGCTGATCCACCGAGTCGATCTCGACCTCGACCACCATCTGCGCGGAACGCGTCGGCGGAAACGTCTTCTCCAGAAACCGCCGCGACCGGCCAACAGCATCGGCCGGCGAGAGCCCCTCGGCAGCCGCCGCCGCGAGGTGGTTGTCCTTGATGAGGATCGCGTCGTAGAGCCCGAGCCGGTGATTCCAGCCCCCGCCGACGCGCCCGGCATACTTGTCGAGCAGCCGCCAGCCGGGCACCGTCTTGCGGGTGTCGTAGACCCGGCACGGCGTGCCGGCGACCGCTTCGACGAGCCGGCGGGTCGCCGTCGCGATCCCCGACAGCCGCCCCATCAGGTTGAGGATCGGCCGCTCCGCCGTGAGCACGCTCCGCGTCGGCCCCGCGAGCGTCGCCACCGTGTCGCCGGGCCGGACGGTCGCACCGTCGGCCACCAGCGGCCGCAGCACGAGCGCGGGGTCGGCCACGCCGGCCACCACCGCCGCGGCCGGCAGACCGGCGATCACCCCCGGCTTCCGGGCCACCACCCCCAGTTCGCTGCGGGCATCCGGCGCGATCAACGAAATGCTCGTCCAGTCGCATTCATGGCCTAGATCCTCGATGAACCAGCCCCGGGCCTGGCCGGCCACGTGGCTCGCGAGATGGTCGTCCCAGACAACCTGCCGGAATCCGGGGCCCTGGGGCGTGTCGAGAAGCGGCGTGTCGGGGGCGGTCATGGCTGCAAAGGTCACCGGGTGATTCGGGTGGCGTATCCTATCAAGGAACACCGCTCGCTCCGGTTCTGCCCCCATGCCACTCACCCCCGATCATGACGAGTCGTGGCTCATCCCCCCGCGGATGCAGCGGGTGATCGCGGCCCTCACCACCGTGGGGCTCGTTGCCGTCGCCGGCTGGTATGTCGTTCTCGGAGGCCTGCAGGGACGCCTCGTGCACCATGACGAAGCCCCCGCCGCCGACGGCGCGTTCACGGTGAACATCAACGCGGCCACGGCCGCCGAACTCGCCGTGCTGCCCGGCCTCGGCCCCGCCACCGCGGCGCGGATCGTCGAGCATCGCCGAGAGCACGGGCCGTTCACGAGCATCGAGGGCCTCCTCGACGTGCCCGGCATCGGCCCAGCGACGCTCGAGGCCCTGCGGACCCATCTCCGCCCGATCCGCCCCCGGAAGGCCTCCCCATGACACCCGCCACCGCGGCGCTCCACCCGGGCGTCTTCGAGCTCGTGGCGCCGTACGAGCCGGCCGGCGACCAGCCGGCCGCGATCGACGCGCTGGTGCGCGGCATCGCGGAGGGCCGGGCATCGCAGGTGCTGATGGGCGTGACCGGGTCGGGCAAGACCTTCACGATGGCCAACGTGATCGCCCGCGTGGGCCGCCCCACGCTCGTGCTCTCGCACAACAAGACGCTCGCCGCCCAACTCTACGCCGAGTTCCGCGACTTCTTCCCGCACAACGCCGTCCACTACTTCGTCAGCTACTACGACTACTACCAGCCCGAGGCCTACATTCCACAGCGCGACATCTACATCGAGAAGGATGCCGCGATCAACAAGGAGATCGACCGCCTCCGGCTCGCGGCCACGAGCGCCCTCGTGAGCCGCCGCGACGTGGTGGTGGTGGCGAGCGTGTCGTGCATCTACGGCCTCGGCTCGCCGGACGATTACCGGGCGATGGTGGTGCGGCTCGCCTCGGGAATGACGCTCTCCCGCGACCAGCTGCTCGAGCGGCTCGTGGCGGTCCACTACGAACGGACCGACGTGGCCCTTGACCGCGGGAAGTTCCGCGTCCGCGGCGACTCGGTCGACATCTGGCCACCGTACGACGAACTGGCCTGCCGGGTCGAGTTCTGGGGCGACACGATCGAGTCGATCGCGATCGTGCATCCCACCAGCGGCGAGGTGGCGGCGAAGAAGGACGAGATGTACTTCTACCCGGCCCGGCACTTCGTGATGCCGGAGGACCGGATCAAGGCGGCGGTGTCGACGATCAAGGCGGAACTCGAGCAACGGCTGGAGGAGCTCAAGAGCCAGGGCAAGCTCCTCGAGGCCCAGCGACTGGGCGCCCGCACGCGGTTCGACATCGAGATGCTCCTCGAGGCGGGCTTCTGCCCCGGTATCGAGAACTACTCCCGGCCGCTCTCCGGCCGGGCCCCCGGCAGCACCCCCGGCACGCTCTTCAACTACTTCCCGGACGACTTCCTCTTCTTCGTCGACGAGTCGCACGTGACCGTGCCGCAGGTGCGGGGCATGTATGCCGGCGACCGCAGCCGGAAGATGACGCTCGTCGACCACGGCTTCCGGCTGCCGAGCGCCCTCGACAACCGTCCCCTGATGTTCGACGAATGGGAGAAGCGGCTGCACCAGACGGTCTTCGTGTCGGCCACGCCCGCGCCGTGGGAACTCGCCCGCACCGGCGGCGAGGTGGTGGAACAGGTGATCCGCCCCACGGGCCTGCTCGACCCCGTGATCGAGATCGTGCCGGCGAAGCAGCAGGTCGTGCATCTGTCGGGAGAGATCGACAAGGTCGTGGCCACCGGCCAGCGGGTGCTCGTCACGACACTCACCAAGAAACTCGCCGAGGATCTCACCACCTACTTCCAGGAGCGGAAGGTCCGCTGCCGCTGGCTGCACAGCGAGCTCGACGCCTTCGAGCGGGTGGAACTGCTCAAGGAGCTTCGCGAGGGGAAGTTCGACGTGCTCGTGGGCGTGAACCTGCTCCGCGAGGGACTCGACCTGCCCGAGGTCTCGCTCGTGGCGATCCTCGACGCCGACAAGGAGGGCTTCCTCCGCAGTGAAACCTCGCTGATGCAGACGATCGGCCGCTCGGCCCGCAACGTCGACGCCCGCGTGATCCTCTACGCCGACTCGGTGACCGAGTCGATGCAGCAGGCGGTCGACGAGACCCGGCGCCGGCGGGCGCTGCAGGAAGCCTACAACCTCGAGCACGGCATCACCCCCGAGACGATCCGCAAGGAGATCAGGGCCGGCATCGAGGCCGAGGCCACCTCGCGGGCGGTTGCCTTCGAGGCGGTGGGGGCCGGCGACGAGTCGAGGCGGCGGTCGGCCGAACTGCTGGAGCACCTCGAGGCCGACATGATGCAGGCCGCCGCCGAACTCGACTTCGAGCGGGCCGCCCGGATCCGTGACGAAATCGCCGCCCTTCGCGACGGGCGGCCCCGTGGACAACGTGCCGGCGGCGCCCGCGGCCGCAAGGGCAGGGGGGGCGGCCCGGGCGGCCGCATCCCGCGTCCGAAGTCGCTCTGATCGGGAACGAACACCTGCCATGACGTCCCGCCCCGCCGCATCCGCCAGCCCCGAGACCGTGCTCCGCCGACTCATCGAGGTGCAGGAGCGGGAACGGCAGCTCGTGTCGTACGAGATCCACGACGGCCTGGCCCAGTATCTCGCCGGCGCCGCGATGCAGCTCGAGGCCCTGCTCCACGAGCAGCGCGATCACGCCTCGCCGCTGCTGCTCACGGCCCTGCGGCTGGTGAGGGCCGCCGCCGACGAGTCGCGACGGCTCATCGGCGGGCTGCGTCCGCCGGCGCTCGACGAACTCGGCATCGTCGACGCCATCGAGAGCCTCGTCGCCGACGCCCGGGTGGAAATCCCCGGCATCGAGTTCGTGCACGACCTGCCCGGCGATCGACTCCCGCCCGACCTCGAGACCACGATCTTTCGCGTGGTGCAGGAGTCGCTCTCCAACGCCCGCAAGCATTCGGGGGCGCGGGCCGCGTTGGTCCGCCTCTCCCGCGAGGGAGATGCGGTGCGGGTCCTGGTTCGCGACGAAGGCCGTGGGTTCAAGCCCGACAAAGTGCCCACCGACCGCTTCGGTCTGGAGGGCATCCGTCAGCGGTGCCGGCTTGCGGGCGCCGAGCCGCGGATCGAGTCGGCCCCGGGCCGGGGCACCACGATCGAGGTCGTGCTGCCGATTCCCGCCGGCGCCGCCGAGTGAGGCCGGCCGATCAGGCAGCGGCCTTCCGCAGCCCCTCGATCGACCGTCCCAGCCGCCGCCGGCCGCCGGCCTGCTGACCGACTGCAGCGGTCGACTCGAGCACGGTGGGCTCCTTCACGACCGCGAGCCGGTCGCGGAGCTTTTGGGCCAGGGCACCGCCAAGATCCTCGTCGCGGCTGCGCGTGCCCACATCCTCGATCGCGTCGGCGAGCCCCAGCACCACGGCCTGCCGCACGCCCTCGCGAACCCACTGAAAGAAGCTCATCGTCATCCCCCCCGTGTCCGCCGCGTCTTGCCCAACCGATATCCCGGGCGGTGCCCCGACGAGCACTCCCCGACACGGAGTCGTATCGGCGGGTCAGGCGTCGGCCTGCATCGGGCCGCCCCCGCGTGCGGGCCCCGGTTTCTGGGAAGGATGTGCCGGCGCCGGCGCGAGCCTTCCGACGCAGACGAGACACATGTCGTCGCTGCGGGGCTGCCCGGCGGCGTGCCGGTCGACGTCGGCGAGGAGTCGCCGCCCCACTTCGGCTGCTCCGCCGGCCGGATGGCCGAGCATCGTCACGAGCCGGTCGAAGCCGTAGCACTGCTGTTCGCCATCGAGCGCCTCGCTGATGCCATCGGTGCAGGCCACGAGCGTGTCGCCGGGCTCGAGCGTGAGCGTGCAGGTGCTGAAGTCGCCGGGGCCAGCCATGCCCAGCGGCAGCCCGCCGAGGTCGGCCGCCACCGTCCGCACGCCGCCATCCGCCCCGCGGAGAAAGAGCGGCAGATGACCGGCGTTGCAGATCGTGACCGCATGCCGCTCCGGCTCGAGCACCGCCACGACGAGCGTCGCAAAGCGGTCGTCCCAACCTCCGCGGAGGAAACTCTCGTTGATCCGGGCCACCGCCCGGCCGAGGTCACGCTCGCTCGCCAGGCAGTAGCGCACGTCGGCGGAGAGGGCGGCCATGAGCAGGGCCGCCGACACGCCCTTGCCCGACACGTCGGCGAGCACCACCGCCAGCCGGTCGTCGGCCAGCGGCACGTAGCCGAAGAAGTCGCCGCCCACGTGCCGGGCCGACTCGTAGAAATCGAAGATCTCGTAGCCGGGAAGCTCCGGCGGCCGCGCGGGCAGGAGCCCCTGCTGCACGCGGCGGGCGAGTTCGAGATCGCGGGCGAGCTGCTCGCGGGCGATCCGCTCCTCGTGGGCGAGCGACTGCTCGACCGCCTGCGACGCCTGGCCCGCGAGCCCCGCCAGCACGTCGAGGTCGGCCTCCGTGAAGCCGTGGCTGATGTCACGGGAATCGACCTGCACCACTCCCAGCAGGCCGCCGTCGCCGCGGACCACGGGCACGCACATCACCGAACGGATGAGGCAGTCGACGATGCTCTCGGTAGCGCTGAACCGGCTGTCGTTCGCCGCGTCGGCCGAGAGGATGGCCCTCCGCGTCTCGGCCACCGTGTTGATCAGCGAGAGGCTGACACGCTGGGGCCCGGCGGCCGCCGACTCCTTCACGCGGCGAGCGCGGAGGACGAGCCTTCGAGACGTGGGATCCGCGAGCATCACGATCCCCCGGTCGGCCTGCGGAAAGATCTGCAGCAGGCCGTCGAGCAGCCGCGGGAGCACGTCGTCGAGCGTGAGCGAGCCGCCGAGGGCGCGGTTGAGCCCGAGCACGGCCCGCAGCCTGACCTCCGCCTCCGGCCCCACCGCGTCGGCCGCCGCGGCGGGAAGTTCCCGCTGCGACACGATCACGGCGGCCGACGAATCGCCCATGAGCACGTCGTCGACCACGTCGGAGTCGGGCGGGGAACTGGTCGCCGTCCCGGGGCGGCGGCGGGCGGTCGTGCGGTAGACGAGCCGCTGACCGCAGATCGAAATCTCGTCGCCATCGTCGAGTCGTTGCCGGCCGACGAGTGGCAGTCCGTTCACCAGCGTGCCATTGCGGCTCTGGAGATCCTCGACGAAGGCGGTGTCGACCTCGACCTCGATGGCGGCGTGCTGACGGCTCACCGGAGCCGCGTCGAGCACGACGCCGCACGCCGGATGGCGGCCCACGAGGATGCGGCCGGGCGCCAGCGGAATTCGCGTGGGACGGCGGCCGGCGGACTGGAGTTCGAGGAGCGGCACGGTGCGCGGCGCGAAGGGAAGGGGCGACGCCCTGCGGCGAACACGGATGGCGGCCGGGGCTCCGCAGCCGCGATTGCCCGCGGTGCCCACCGCGGGTAATCTCCTGTCGCAGACGCCAGTTCCAGTTGGGGAATGGTGTAACGGTAGCACGACTGGCTCTGAACCAGTTAGTCTAGGTTCGAATCCTAGTTCCCCAGTTTTGATCCCTCACGCGCCGGGGGGCTTGCCGAGCATCGGATCGCAACGTGGCTTGCCGAGGCAGCGCGGTCGTGAGCCCTCTCCCCTCACGCGCCGGGGGGCTTGCCGAGGCTTCACCCAGGATCGGGAGGGGGTGCCCGTGCCCTGTCGCCGGCGTTGCTGGCCAGCGGAGGCATGGATGCCGGAGCGCAGCCAGCATCGAGAGAGCGGCGGCCCCGGAGGGCCGGAGCGAACGTCCGGCGGCAGGGCATGGGCACCCCCGAGCCCGCGTCACCCAATGCCCGCGGCGGTTGCACGCGCCGTGCGACTACCATACGGTGCACCGCTTCGTTCCCCTCGCACACCCCGGCAGCACGCCCCGGTCTCATGACAGCGCCGACGCATCGCGTGCTCCTCGTCGACGACCAGGCCATCATCGGGGAGGCCGTGCGACGGCTCCTCGCCGGCGAGCCCGACATCGCCTTCGAGTTCTGCCGCGAGTGGGAGCGGGCGGTCGAGGTGGCCTGCGAGTTCAAGCCCACCGTCATCCTCCAGGACCTGATCATGCCCGGCATCGACGGGCTGGAGATGGTGGCCCGCTACCGGGCGATCCCCGAGACCGCCGACGTGCCGGTGATCATGCTCTCGGCCCGCGAAGAGCCGGTCGTGAAGGCGAGGCTCCTCGAAGCCGGCGCCAGCGACTACCTCGTCAAACTTCCCGACCAGGTCGAACTCATCGCCCGCATCCGCGTGCACTCCGACGCCTATCGGCGGCTCGTCGAACGCAACGCGGCCTTCGCCGACCTCGCCCGTGAGCGGGAGAAGTCAGAGCGGTTGCTTCGCAGCATCCTGCCCGCCCCGATCGCGGAGCGGCTCAAGAACGGCGAGGCGACGATCGCCGAAAGCTTCGCGGACGTGACGGTGCTGTTCGCCGACCTTTGCGGCTTCACCGAGTTTGCCGAGAAGGCGGATCCCCGCCACGTCGTCGAGCTGCTCGACGACATCTTCTCGGCGTTCGACCACCTCGCCCACGCGCATGGCGTGGAGAAGATCAAGACGATCGGCGATGCCTACATGGCCGTGGCAGGCGTGCCGGTGCCGCGGCCCGACCATGCCGAGGCGATGGCGGCGATGGCGCTCGGTATGCAGGAGGCCTTTCGCGGCGTGATGCGCTCCCGCAGCCTGGCGCTAGAACTCCGGATCGGCATGCACTCGGGGCCGGTGGCGGCCGGCGTGATCGGCCGGCAGAAGTTCATCTACGACCTCTGGGGCGACACGGTCAACGTCGCGAGCCGGATGGAGTCGCACGGGGAGCCGTCGCGAATCCATGTCTCGCCGACCACCCGGGCGTTGCTTGGCGAGGCCTTTCGCTTCGCCGACCGGGGCGAGATCACCATCAAGGGACGCGGCACGCTCCCCACGAGCTTCCTGCTGGGCCGCGGCTGACCGCGTGGTCAGTGCCAGCGCCGCAGCCAACCGCGGCGCCAGAAGAACGCCACCATGCCCGCCGTCGTCGCGGCCATGATCGCGACGGCCACGAGGCTGCCGAACCGGTAGTTGAGCAGCGGCATGTTCCACGGGGAGTCGGTGTCGAAGTTCATCCCGTAGTAGCCGGTGATGAACGTGAGCGGCATGAAGATCGTGGCGATCACCGTCAGCACCTTCATCACGTCGTTCATGCGGTTGTTGATGCTGGCGAGGTAGATGTCGCGCAGGTCGCTGCCGATCTCACGGTAGCCCTCGGTGAGATCGAGCAGTTCCATCGTGTGGTCGTAGGAATCGCGGAAGTGCTGCCGGGCATGATCGCCCACGAAGGCCGTCGCCTCACGGCCGAGGGCGTGGAGCACGTCGCGGGTCGGCCAGAGGGCGCGCCGCAGCGTCATCAGGTCGTTGCGGATGTCGTGGATACGGCCGAGGAGTTCACGGGTGGGGTTCTCGAGGGCCTCGTCCTCGATCACCTCCAGCCGGTCGCCGAACCGCTCGAGCACCGGGAAGTAGCCGTCGATCACGGCGTCGAGCAGCAGGGCGCAGAGGTGGTCGGCCCCGAACTGGCCCAGCCGCGTGCGGCCGTGCCGGATCCGCTCCCGCACCGCCGCGAACCCGTCGGGCACGCTCCGGTCGTGGAAGGTGATCACGTAGCGGTCGCCGAGGAAGATGCACATCGGGTCGGTGACGATGGCGTCTCCCTCGAAGCGGGCCATCCGCACCGCGATCAGCACCTGGTGGCCGAACACCTCCACCTTCGGTCGTTCGTCGGGCGTGATGGCGTCCTCGAGCGCCAGGTCGCCGATCTCGAACACGGAGCCGACGGCACGAATGGCCGCGAGGTCCTCGAAGCCGTCGATGTCGAGCCAGACGACGGGCCACTTCTCGCGGGCAACCGTCAACTCCTGCGGCGCGAGAATCTTCGACTCGTGAACGCTGCTGGCGTCACAGGCCGTGAGCCGGAGGATCGTGGGCGCGCCGTGAATCGCCCCGGCCTCCGCGCGACCGCCGGAACGGTTCGTGCGACCGCGGCGACGGCGGCGGTGCTGACGGGCTGCCACGATGAGACTCCCCGGGAACGAACGACGAGCCGTCACGATACCCGACGCCGTGGGCCCGGGCGCCGGCTGCGGATTTCACCCGTCACAAGGGCCGGGTCTCGCGGTATCCTGACGCGATGAGCGGCGGACATGACACCAACCCGATCGGCGAGGCGCTGGCCTGGGTGTCACGGATCGTCGCCATCGGACTCACCATGTTCGTGCCCGGCGTCGCCGGGGGATGGATCGACGCGCGGCTCGGAACGAACGTGATCGGCCCACTCGGCTTCGCCGGCGGACTCGGGCTCGCAATCTTCTGGCTCACCCGCCTGCGGGGCCGTCACCAGGAACGCCGCCCATGACCGAAAACGCTCGCCGCCGTGGAGGGTTTCGCGTTGCCGGGTTCGCCTGCACGCTGCTCGCGATCACCGCCGTCGCCAGTGTGGCCCTCGCCCTGGGGCACGACACGTCCGCGGTGGCGTTTGCGGCCGGCGTGACGCTCGTCGGCGTCGGTGGCGGCTGGCTGGCCGCGTGGCGGCCGGGCGACACGCCTTCGGCCCGCGTGGCCGGCGGCCTCGCCAGCGTCGCCCTGCGAATGCTGCCCGCGCTGGTCGCACTGGGCTGGCTGCAGGCCGCGGGCGGCCGTCTTCGCGAGGCCGGGGCGGGCGAAATCCTCCTGCTGACCTACCTGGCGGCGCTTGCAGTCGAGATCGTGCGAACGATCATGGAGAAGCGGTGGCGCCGGCGGCAGCCGGGCGCCGATCGAACGATTTGACGGCGTGGGGCCCGATGCCCCACACTCTCGCCCGCCACGCAACGAACGCTTCGCGGAGGCAGGCTGTCAGGCAGGATGCAGGCCGAGATGTCCGATCACAATCCGATCTACCACCTCAAGGATGCCTACTTTTTCGAGGTGCCGAAGCCGCTCTGGCGGCACACCTGGCGCACGCTCGACGACGTGCCCGGCTTCCTCAAGGCCCCCTTCGAGCATGACCCGGCGACGATGCCGAGCGTCGAGCAGTTCAACGCGGCTCTCGACGGCAAGATCCTGATCCCGCAGCCGTTCGGCACGCTCGACAGCCTCTACGAGAAGAAGTCGGGCCTCTGCATCTCGAAGTACATGATCCTCGAACTCGTGCTCGCGGCGATCCTGCTGCTCATCTTCAGCCGGCTGGCGAAGCGGCTGCAGTCGGGCGAGCCCGCGAAGGGGGCCTTCGCCAACCTCTTCGAGGCGATGATCCTCTTCGTCCGCGACCAGATCGCCCGTCCGGCAATCGACAGTCACGACGAGCACGGCGGCCACGCTCACGAGGGGCATGGCGACGCGCACGGCACGCCCGCCCTGGCGGGAGCCGGCGGCCCGGCGGTGGCTCACCACCTGGAGGTCCATGAGGGAGATCGGTTCGTGCCGCTGCTCCTCACGCTCTTCTTCTTCGTGCTCGGCTGCAACCTGCTCGGCATGGTGCCCTGGGCGGGCTCGCCCACGGCGTCGTTCTCCGTGACGCTGGCCCTCGCCGGCGTGACCATGCTCACGGTCGTGGTAGCGGGCATGCTCAAGTTCGGGTTCTTCGGCTTCTTCGCCAACCAGGTGCCGTCGATGGATCTGCCGCTGCCGCTGGCGATCCTGCTCAAGCCGATGATCTTCGCGATCGAGATGCTCGGCCTGTGCATCAAGCACCTCATCCTGGCAGTGCGACTGCTGGCCAACATGGTGGCTGGCCACCTCGTGCTGCTCGGCATCATGGGCCTGATCTCCGCCGCCGCCAGTTATTCGATGGGCATGTGGGCCACCGTCACCGGCATCAGCGTCGTGAGCTGCACGCTCTTCAGCATGCTGGAACTCTTCGTGGCGTTCCTCCAGGCCTACATTTTCACGTTCCTCTCGGCGCTCTTCATTGGCGCGGCGGTTCACCACCATTAGGCTTGGCCGCCTCGACCTCGAACCTGGTTTTTCGATTTTCCCGTTCCCCCGAACACCCGTTCGGTCCCTCGTATCCCAAGGAGCTCGATTGATGATTCGTTCGCTGTTCTCGACCCGCACGCTCGCCGCCATGGCGGCCGTCGCCGTCACGTTCCTCTGTGCCGACATGGCCAGTGCCCAGGAAGCCGCCGCCGGTCGTTCGCTCATCGACCTCACGTCGTCGTTCAGCGTCGGTCTTGTCGTCATCGGCGCCGCCTACGGCATCAGCAAGCTCGCCTCGGCCGCCTACGAGGGCATGTCGCGGCAGCCCGAGGTGGCCGGCAGCATCCAGACGGCGATGATCATCGCCGCCGCCCTCATCGAAGGCTTCACCTTCTACGCGCTGTTCATCTGCTCGCAGAAGGCCTGAGTCACACGGCCCTTCGCCGGCGCCCCGCGTGGCATCGGCGTCAGGCCAGATCCGTCCGACGGACGGGGCCGGGGTCGTTCGACCCCGCCCCGTCGTGTCGGGCAGATGCCCGCCGACCCGCTCGGCTCCGCCTTCGCGGGCCCGAGGTTCGGCAGTCGATGTCGCCCCCTCGATCACCGTGTCCGTCCATTCGCTTCGGAGCCTCGCCGTGAACGCTCGCCTCCTTCTCCGCACCGTCTGCCTCGCGGCCGCGCTGGCGGTCGTCGGGCTCGCTCCGCTCCCGGCACCGGTGGCATCGCTCCCGGTCGCGGTCGCCAGCGGCGACCACGGTCACGCGCCGGAGATCGGCCACAATCTGCCGGCCGACACGACCCAAGCCAGTTTCGAGAGCCCCGCCTGGTTCCAAACGGATCTTGCCGTCTGGTCGTTCGCCGTGTTCCTCGCCCTCCTCCTCCTGCTGACGAAGTTCGCCTGGAAGCCGATCATGCAGGGGCTCGAGAAGCGCGAGGAGGGGATCGCGCGGCAGATCGCGGAAACGAGGGCCGCCAACGACGAGGCCAAGCGGATGCTGGCCTCCTACGAACGGCGGCTCGCCGAGGCCTCGCAGGAGGTTCGCGACATGCTCGAGGAGGCCCGCCGCGACGCCGAGGCCACCAAGCAGTCGATCGTGGCCGAGGCCCGCAAGGCGGCCGATGACGAGAAGACCCGGGCGAAGCAGGAGATCCAACTCGCGAAGGACGACGCCCTTTCGCAGATCGCCGAAAAGGCCGGCCACCTCGCCGTGGAGGTCGCCGGGAAGTTCCTCCGCGACAAGCTCGGTGCCGACGACCAGGCCCGGCTCGTCCGCGATTCGGTGGCGAGCCTTTCCAGCCGGCCGAGCGTCAACTGAGCCCGCGAGCCGACGCCCTCTCACGATCACGAACACGATGAGCAACTCCGCCACGAAAACCGCCGGACACATCGACATCGCCGCCGACCGCGTGGCGAAGGTCTACGCGCAGGCGATCGTGGAGGCGGCCGAGGCGGCGGGCTGCCGCGGCGAGGTGCTCGGGGAGTTGGCGAGCCTCGCCCGCGAGGTGCTCCCGAAGGTGCCCGAGGCGGCCGCGGTCTTCGCGTCGCCGAAGGTGTCGGCCGAGGAAAAGGATCGGATCATCGATCGGCTCGCCGGCGGCCGGCTGAAGCCGACCACCGCCAACGCCCTGCACGTGCTCGCCCGCCACGGACGGCTGGGCATGCTCGCCGCCGTCGCCGAGGCGGCCGAGCGGCTCGCGGATCAGCGTGATGGCCGGCAGCAGGCCGTGTTCACCACGGCCGCACCGCTCGCCGCCGCCGAGCAGACCCGGATCGTGAGCGAGACCGAAAAGGCCCTCTCGGTTCGCCTGACGCCGAGTTTCGTCGTCGACCCGGCGATCATCGGCGGCCTCGTGGTTCGCATCGGCGACACCATTTACGACCAGTCGGTCGCCACGGGCCTTGCCCGGATCGGCGGCCGTCTCCAGCAACGAAACATCCACGCCATCCAGAACGGGGAGTACTCATGGCACAGTTGACCGACGAAATCGCATCCGTCCTCCGCGAGGAGATCTCCAAGTACAAGTCGGGCATCGACGTCCGCGAGGTCGGCCGTGTCCTCGAGGTGGGCGACGGCATCGCCCGCGTCTGGGGCCTCTCCGGCGTGATGGCCGGCGAAATGGTCGAGTTTCCCGGGGGCATCACCGGCCTGGCGTTCAACCTCGAGGAAAACTCGGTCGGCGTGATCATCCTCGGCGACTACCTCAAGGTGACCGAGGGCGACGAGGTGAAGAGCACCGGTCGCCTGCTCTCTGTGCCGGTGGGCGACGCGGTGATCGGCCGCGTGCTCGACCCGCTCGGCAACCCGCTCGACGGCAAGGGCCCAGTGGTCACCGAACTCCGCCGCCCGGTCGAGACGCTCGCGCCCGGCGTGGCCGAACGGTCGCCCGTCCGCGAGCCGCTGCAGACGGGCATCAAGGCGGTCGACGCGATGACGCCGATCGGCCGTGGCCAGCGTGAGCTGATCATCGGAGACCGGAAGACCGGCAAGACCGCGATCGGCATCGACGCGATCATCAACCAGAAGAACAGCGGCGTGAAGTGCTTCTACGTGGCCGTGGGCCAGAAGGACTCCTCGGTCGCGGTGGCGATCGACACGCTGCGCAAGTACGGCGCGATGGACTACACCACCGTGATCGTGGCCGGGGCCAGCACCGCGGCCCCGCTGCAGTACATCGCCCCCTACTCGGGCACCGCGATGGCCGAGCACTTCATGTACAACGGCCAGCACGCGCTGATCGTCTACGACGATCTCTCGAAGCAGGCCACTGCCTACCGCCAGCTCTCGCTCCTGATGCGGCGTCCGCCGGGACGCGAGGCCTACCCGGGCGACGTGTTCTACGCCCACAGCCGCCTGCTGGAGCGGTCGGCCAAGCTCTCCAAGGAGCTCGGCGGCGGCTCGCTCACGAGCCTGCCGATCATCGAGACGCTCGAAGGCGAGGTTTCGGCCTACATCCCCACCAACGTGATCTCGATCACCGACGGCCAGATCTACCTCCAGCCCGACCTCTTCTTCGCCGGCCAGCGGCCCGCCATGAACGCCGGCATCTCGGTGTCGCGCGTGGGTGGTGCCGCCCAGACGAAGGCGATGAAGAAGGTGGCCGGCGGCCTCCGTCTCGACCTCGCCAGTTTCCGCGAACTCGAGGCGTTCGCCCAGCTCGGCACCGACCTCGACGCGGCCACGCAGCAGCGGCTCGACCGCGGCTACCGGATGGTGGAACTGCTGAAGCAGGGCCAGTTCGCCCCGATGGACGTGGTCGACCAGGTGATGAGCATCTACGCCGGCACCCGCGGCCACCTCGACGAGGTGAAGCGCGACGAGGTCGCCGACTGGGAGAAGGGCTTCCTCACCTTCGTCCGCGACCAGGTGCCGGAGCTCCGCAAGCGGATCGACGACTCCAAGGAACTCGACGCGGAGAGCGAGCGGCAGCTCGAGGCCGCGATCGCCGAATACAAGCGGCAGCGGGCCGCGAAGGCCGGCGGCGATTCCCGCCACCTGGCCGGGGCACGCTAGTCACCGGGATCCCGCAACCGCTCGCTGAAGGTCGCACACGATGGCAAAAGCCCGGGCACTCGATCGCCGCCGCAAGTCGGTGAAGAACATCCGCAAGATCACGCGGACGATGGAACTCATCGCCACCGCGCGGTTCAAGAAGGCGATGGATCGCTCCATCGCCGCCCGCGACTACACCAAGCAGCTCGCCAAGATCCTCGAGAACATTGCCAGCGTGGGGGCCGACGTGGCCCACCCGCTGCTCGAGATCCGGCCGACGACGCGGACGGCCGTGCTCGTGCTGACCGGCAATCGCGGCCTCTGCGGCGGCTACAACTCCAACATCGTGCGGCAGTCGGTGGCGCTCCTCGGGCAGTGGAAGAGCGAGCAGGTTCCCGCGCACGTGAGCGTGTCGGGAAAGCGCGGCATCTCCGCGCTCAAGTTCCGTGGCGTCGACGTGGCCGAGCGGCACACGCAGTTCGAGGACAAGCCGGAGTTCGCCGCAGTCGCCCCGATCGGAAAGGCCTACCTCGAGGCCTACTCGAGCGGCGAGATCGACCGGCTCGACGTCGTCTACACGCGGTTTCACTCGATCGCGAAGCAGGAGGCGGTGACGGAAACGCTCCTGCCGCTCGCCCCGCCGCAGGCCTCGGGCGCCGCGACGAAGGCGAAACTCGCCTCCGACGAATACGACTTCTACCCGTCGGCGGCGAGCATCCTCGAGGAGATCCTGCCGGCGAGTTTCCTGTCGCGGCTCTTCAAGTGCTTCCTCGACGCCGCGGTCAGCGAGCAGGTGGCCCGCATGGTGGCGATGAAGGCCGCCACGGAGAATGCCGGCGGCCTCATCAAGAGCCTCTCGCGGCAATACAACCGGGCCCGGCAGTCGCAGATCACCGGAGAGATCATGGAGATCCTCGGCGGCGTCGAGGCCCTGAAAAAATAACTGGATTCCCCCTAGCAAAGGCTGAACAGCAATGGCACACGGCAGCATCACCCAGGTCATCGGCTCCACGTTCGACGTCGAGTTTCCCGAGAACTCGATCCCCGCGATCTACAACGCGGTGCGGATCGACAGTTCGAACAAGGGTATCGACCTGCATCTCGTGGGCGAGGTGCAACAGCACCTCGGCGGCGGCAAGGTGCGGTGCGTGGCGCTCGGCTCGACCGACGGCCTGATGCGCGGCGCCCAGGTGGCCGATACCGGCGCACCGCTCTCGGTGCCGGTCGGCAAGGCGACGCTCGGCCGCGTGTTCAACCTGCTCGGCGAGCCGATCGACAGCCGCGGCCCGGTGGAGACACAGGAGCGATGGCCGATCCACCGCGATCCGCCGCCCGTGAAGGAACTCACCACGAAGACCGAGCTCTTCGAGACGGGCATCAAGGTGATCGACCTGCTCACGCCGTTCGTCCGCGGCGGCAAGGCCGGCCTCTTCGGCGGTGCCGGCCTCGGCAAGACGGTGATCCTCACCGAGCTCATCGCCCGCATCGCCTCGGCCCACGGCGGCTACTCGGTGTTCGCCGGCGTCGGCGAGCGGACGCGAGAGGGCACCGACCTCTGGCTGGAAATGCAGGAGGCCAAGATCGGCGACACGGGCCGGAGCGTCATCGAGCAGACGTGCATGGTGTTCGGCCAGATGAACGAGCCGCCGGGAGCCCGTCTCCGCGTCGCCCTCTCGGCCCTGACGATGGCCGAGTACTTCCGCGACACGACCGGCGCCGACACGCTGCTGTTCGTCGACAACATCTTCCGCTTCTCGCAGGCGGGCAGCGAGGTGAGCGCCCTGCTCGGCCGTATGCCCAGCGCCGTGGGCTATCAGCCGACCCTGGCCACGGAGATGGGCGCGCTGCAGGAGCGGATCACGAGCACGTCGAAGGGGGCCATCACGAGCGTGCAGGCCGTGTACGTGCCGGCCGACGACCCGACCGACCCGGCGCCCGCGACGGCGTTCGGCAATCTCGACGCCTTCCTCTACCTGGAGCGGTCGATCTCGGAGAAGGGCATCTACCCGGCTGTGGATCCGCTCGCCTCGTCGAGCCGGATCCTCGACCCGCAGTACGTCGGCGAGCGGCACTACAAGATCGCCCGGCGCGTGCAGCGGACCCTCCAGCGGTATCGCGAACTGCAGGACATCATCGCGATCCTCGGCGTCGACGAACTCTCCGAGGAGGACAAGCTCGTCGTGCACCGGGCCCGGCGCATGGAGCGGTTCCTGTCGCAGCCGTTCCTCGTGGCCGAGGTGTTCACCGGCAAGCCGGGCGAGATCACCAAGCTCGACGACACGATCCGCTCGTTCGAGGAGATCGCGGACGGCAAGTG
>JBJTDZ010000081.1:0-11561 GCA_046092585.1 Pirellulales bacterium
GGTGTAAATGCGGTCACCGACGATGGCGAGGCTCGCATAGCCACGCCCCGCGCCCTTCGCCTCCCAGACGAGTGGCGGACCCTCCGGCGACCACGACTCGAGGAGATTCGTGTCCGGGGCGATCGCGGTGCGGTCGGCACCACGAAAGGTCGGCCAATCGGCCGCGATGACGGCCGCGGCCACCCCCGCGGACGAGGCGACGAGCGCGACTGAGCAAAACCGGGCGGTGGCCGACGTCATGGCGGAATCTCCCGACGAAAAACAGGCGAGCCGCCCCCCTTGATGCACGGCCTGATGCAAGGCCCGAGACGGCACGGCACGGAAGGTATAGTACCAGCATCAGCGAGGAGCCTGCGAGGAGTCGTGCCGTGTCGGACGCATCGGAAAGCCTGTTTGGAAGGCGAATCACCGTGGAGCAGGTCGAGGAGGGGCATGACCTGGCCCCCAAGTTCGACCCGGCCGGCCTCATTCCCTGCGTGACCACCGACGTTCACTCGGGCGAGGTGCTGATGGTGGCGGTGATGAACCGTGACGCTCTTGCGAAGACGATCGAAACGGGCGAGGCCCACTATTGGAGCCGCAGCCGCCAGCAGCTCTGGCACAAGGGTGCCACAAGCGGGCTGATCCAGAAGGTCGTCGAGATGCGGATCGACGACGACCAGGACTGCGTCTGGCTCCGCGTGGAGATCGCGGGGGGCGCCAGCTGCCACGTCGGCTACCGCTCCTGCTTCTATCGGAAGGTGCCAGTGGGGGCCGAACGGGCCAAGGGCACGGCCCTCGAGTTTCTCGAGCACGAAAAGGCCTTCAACCCGAAGGCCGTCTATGGCGACGCCCCGAACCCAACCCAACTCTGAGCAAGAGCGAGTTTGAGCTTCAGGCTCGAATCCGGGGCGATCTCAATGCCACTGCAGTCGTACCGCTCACGCGGCTACGCTTCCTGCGTCTGGAAGCCCCATCGCGCAAGCGATGGGGACAGCGTCACTGGAGACGCGGGCTCAACGCGTCGACGGCGAGTTGCTCGCGGGCGTGGCTGAGCATGGCCCGCAGCGACTCGGGGCGCATCTCCTCCGGCACGCTCTCGATCACGTCGACGGCTTCCGCGAGCTGGCCCGCCTCCAGGAGACAGGCCGCGAGATTGTGTCGCGGCTCGATGCGGTCGGGATACCGCTCGGCCGCCAGCGCGAAGAGCGGGATCGCCTCCGTGAACCGGCCCGTCTCCGCGTACACCGCCGCGAGGTTGTTGACGACGTACATCCGGTTGGGGTTGGCGGCGAACGCCTGCTCGAGACAGGCAGTGGCGCCGGCGAGGTCGCCGAGCTGCAGCCGAGCCATGCCTTCGAGGAAGGCCACCGGCGTGGCGAGCGGGTCGAGCGTCTTCCAGGGTGTCGCCGCCCGCTCTGCGGCGGCGAGCATCGCCTGCCAGTCGCCGTCGCGGCAGGCCCGCCGCGCGGCGATCACCTCACGCTCCTGATCGAGCGCCGCCGCCGAATAGGAGATGCCGAGCACGAGCGCCGCGGCGAGCGGCGGCCCCACCAGCCAGCCGGGCAGCGGCACGGGCGCCGTGGAGGCCGGCCGCACGCCGTGCTTCGCGAGGGCGACGACCGCCAGCACGATGGCCAGCTGCACCTGGTGCGTCACACGATCGAGCGGAAAGTCGACGCAGGAAAAAACCAGGTACGCGACGAGCGCCCCGAGGCACGTGACCGCCAGCCGCGCATCGGCCACGCTGCCCGCCGTGATCACGGTGCGGATCGCCGCCGCGGCCGCCACGAAGATCGCCACGAAGGCCGCGAGCCCCGGCAGGCCCTTCTCGGCGGCGACCCAGAGGAAATCGTCGTGGGGCTGGATCCAGTTGTCACTCGACAGGGCGGCGAAGTCGAGGTCGTCGCCACCGTAATACTCGTGGAGCCGCACGGTGAAGTTGCCGGCACCCACGCCGGTGAGCGGATGGTCGGCGATCATCCGTGTGGTGACGCCCCAGATCATGGTGCGACCCCCGTCGGACGGACCGCCGGCCTGGTGGGGCCGCGTGACGAGTGTCGACTGCAGGAACCGACCGACCGGCGTGTCGGAGCCGGTGACCGCCGCGAGGCCGACGATGCCCACGATGCTCCCGACGATGGCTGCGGCGAGCCCGCGGCGCACGCCGGGCGACACCGCGAGCGGCCGCCGGGCGACGAGGACCACCACCGCCACGACAAGCCCCGCCACCGCGATCGCCAGCCAGGCGGCCCGCGACTGAATCACGATGAGCATGACGGCCGTCGCCACGGCGGTGATGGCCGCGAATCCACGCCATCCGCCGGTCACGAGCAGCGTGCCCCCCACAGACCACGGCAGAAGCATCGCGAGCAGGCCGGCGTAGAGATTGACGTTCGACATCCGCCCGGTGACCACCTCCATGGCCCGGCGGCTGTGGAGGCCCGGGCCCAGACGAGCCCATGTCTCCCCCATCCCGACGGCGACACTGGCGGCGGCCGCGATCACCAGCGTCTGCACCACCCGCGACCGCCAGTCGCGGTCGAGCGGCAGGATCAGGCAGGCGAGGCCGAAGACGAGCAGACTCGCGAACGTGCGAAACACGTCGGTGAAGCCGGCCGTCACGTTCTCCGCGCCGGCGAGCGAGACGACGCAGGCGACGAGATACAGGGCGAACGCCACCGCCAGCGGCTCACGAAGGATGGAGGTATCGAGCCGCCGGGCGATGGCCGGCACCGCGAGCTCGAGCGGCACGGCCACGAGCAACAGCGCCGACAGCACGAGCAGCCGTGGCAGCTGTGACTCGTCGTAGGCCGAGTGGTCGACGACGACGTGCAGGCCGACTCCGCACGTTGCCAGGAACACGACCGGCGCGAGTGCCGGCAGCCATGCACCGGCCGTCCGCATGGGCGACGGACTCATGCCACGGCCCTCCGCCCCGACACCGCGGCGAACCCCGACACACGGCGCAGTTCGGCAGCAGTGAACGGCCGCGGCTGAAACCCGAGGTCGCGGGCCGCGGGCCCGTGGTCGAAGGAAAGGTCTTCGTTCATCCGTGCGGCCACGCCCGCTGGCACACCCTTCGCGACGCCCAGTGCCCGCGCCACGGGCAGGGCGACGTCCCAGACCGGCCTCGGCACGGTCACGATCCGCGGCGGCGTGCCGCAGGCGGTGAACACCTCGGCCACAAGATCGCAAAACGGCAGCGCCCTGCCGCCCGAGAGCGTGTAGCAGGCAGAGGCATGCTCCGCGGTGATCGCCGCCACGCAGGCGGCAGCGACGTCGGCGGCATGCACCGGCTGACGCAGGCCGCGGGCAGTCCCGGCCACGGGAAACCAGCCCCACCGCCTCACGAAGCGGGCGATCGCCGCCACGTTCCCGTCGGCCACGCCGTCGTAGATCATCGTGGGCCGCAGCAGGCAGAGGGTCACGCCGCGGGCGGACGCCCACGTGGCCACGGCCTCCTCGGCGGCCGAGAGCGCTCGTGCGACCCGGCGGTCGGCGGCCGAGGGCGACGTGGAGCGGGTCACCACGCTCGTCGACGAGACCGCGACGAGCCGGCGGATGCCGAGCTGCTCGAGCCACCCAAGCCACTCGGGCACCACCCAGATCGGGCAGAGCGTGATCCACGTCGCCACGGTCGACTCGCCGGCAGGCCGGGCATCGCCCGGGCGACACGCGACTGCGGCCTGACGACCGCTCCCCGGCAGCGGATTGCGATTCTCGCGCGAACAGGGAATCGGCCGCCAGCCGGCTGCGGCAAGCTGTGACAGCAGCGGCCCGCCCACCAGGCTCGTGGAGCCGAGCACGCCGACGGTTCGGGAAGTGACCATGGCACTGCTCGGCGCGACCGCGCCTTTCCGGCCTTCAGGGAGACGGCACCGAGGCGGGCGTTGCTCGCGGCATGCCGCGGAAGTGCCGCCACGCACGTGGGAGCCCTTCGATGCCGCGGCGTGTCCGACGCACCACTTCCCGGGCGGCGATCCCGGCGAACCGCAGCCACACCCCGACGAAAACAAGCCCCATCAGTCCCAGGGGATACTGGTGGCGAAAGTGCTTGCGGTAGAAGCGGATCATTCCGGCGTGCTTGTGCCACTCCACGAACAGCGGTCGGGCGCGGCCGCAGAGGCCACGGTGGTGCACCGCCCGGGCGGCCGGCACGAAGAGGATCCGCCAGCCGCAGGCCCGGAACCGCATGCAGAGGTCGAGATCCTCGCAGTGCAGAAAGAAGCGTTCGTCCCACGAACCGGCGTCGTCGAGTGCCCGCCGCGACACCATCGTGCACGCGCCCGACACTGCCTCCACGTCGATCGGCTCAGCGGGTAGCGGCCGGCGGTGCAGGTCGTAATCCGAGAACAGTTTCGGCCAGCGGCAGGCGAACCGCGACAGGCCGAAGGCCCGCACGAACGACCGCCACGGCGTGGGCACGGCCCGGCGCGAGCCCCCCTGCTCCCGGCCCGCCTCGTCGGTGAGCAGCCCGCCGGTCATGCCCACGCGGCCGTCGGCGGCCAAGGGTTTCGCGAGGGCTGCCACCGCGCCGGGCTCGAGGATGCAGTCGGGATTGAGGTACAGCACGATCGATTCGCGGGCGAGCGTGGTTCCGCGATTGCACCCTGCCGCGAACCCGAGATTGAACCGTGAGCGGACAACTTCGAGACGGGGCTCGCTGGAAAAAGCGGTGAGCACGCGTTCGAGCGGTTCGGAGGCCGACGCATGGTCGACAAGGACGACCTGCCGGGCCTGCGCCAGCGCCGACTCGAGGCAGTCGCGGAGCAGCGGTCCGGCGTCGTGGTTGACGACGACGACCGTCACCGGCTGCAGGTCATCGCGATCGTCGGTCACGGGGCCGCCTCATCCACGCCACAGGTTCTTGTCGAGCATCCGCCAGATCGCGGCCGTCGATGCCGCCCGCGAGGCCTGCACCCGCCGCCGCTTCCGCCAGGCTCCGGGCAGCCCGGCGACGGCGGCCGCCGTGCCCCGGACGAATGCCCCACCCTGGCCACGGGCCGCAAGCGCCAGTCCCGCGAGAATAGTCAGGAAAAAATGCAGGGGCAACGAAGCGGCCAGGAGCGGTGCCGGCATGTTGGCAACGTGCGTCCACACCCGGTTGCGGTGGCCATAGTAGGCGGCGGTACGGCCACCATCGCCGCGGGAACTCGCCGCTCCCACGTGGTGAACCACCGCGTCGGGAACCGACCGGGCGGCGCCCCCCGCGAGCCGGAGCCGGAAGCCAAGATCGACGTCTTCCATGTAACAGAAGAAGTCTTCGTCGAAGCCCCCCACGTCGAGCACGGCAGCGCGGCGATAGAGGGCGGCCGCCGCGCAGGCCGAAAAAATCTCGCGGCTTTCGAGGTCGGCGGGACGCAGCCGGCGACCATGGCCGCCGCGCCAGGCGAGGCCGCCGACGTGGTAGCGGTCACCGATGCCGTCGAGCACGTGGGGCTGACCCGCCAGCATCTGCCTCGACCCGAAGGCGGCGGTGGCGGGATGGGAGCCCGCCGCGGCCACGAGCCGCTCGAGCCAGTCGGGCTCCGGAAAGGCGTCGGGATTGAGAAAGGCCACGAGGGGCGTGTTCGCCAGCGCCACGCCGATGTTGCAGGCCGCCGCGAACCCGCGATTGGCACCGAGCGGCCGCACCTCCGCTCGGCCCATGAGCCGCGGGTCGGCAGCGATCGCCCGGCCGCAGGCGGCGACCGCATCGTCGGGGCTCGCGTTGTCGAGCAGGATCACCCGCGCAGGCGGGAGCGACTGGGCGGCGAGGCACTCGAGGCAGCGGACGACGTGCCGCCCGCCGTGCACGACGATGATCACGGTGACGGCGTCGGCGGCCACGGAAGAGGCGTCCTCACGGTGCGGAGACGGGCGATTTCTTGACCCGGACACGGCCGCAACCTACCGTCGATTCCGGCGTCGAAGCGGACTCCTGCACGGTACCCCGCCCCGACGGCTGCCGCCACCGCCCCCCGGCGCGATCCCCGAGGCCCCGTTTCGATGACCGACCGCGCCGCCGCCTGCAGCCCCGCTTCGGCACTCGCCGACTGGTGGGCGGGCACCCGCCGGATCGGGCTCTGGGGCACGCTCGCCTGGTACGACACGGTGCTCCGCTACCGACGGTCGCTGCTCGGTCCGCTGTGGATCACCGTGAGCACGGGCGTGCTGCTGCTGGGCATGGGGCCGGTCTACTCCGGGCTCTTCAACGTGCCGCTGAACCGCTTCTATCCGCACCTCGCCGCCGGGATCATCCTCTGGCATTTCTTCGTCTCCAGCATCACGGAGGGCTGCCAGGTGTTCATCACCGCGGCGCCCTGGCTCAAGCAGGCCGAGTTTCCGCTGGCGGTGTTCGTCTGGCGAAGCCTCGCGAAGCAGCTGATCCTCCTGGCCCACCAGGCGGTGCTCTTCGTGCCGATCGCCGCCTGGGCCGGAGTCGGCTGGTCGCCGCGGCAGCTGCTCGCGATCCCCGGGCTGCTCGTGGTGCTCGTCAACCTGCACGCGCTGGCGATCATCCTCGGCATCCTCACCGCCCGCTTCCGCGACATCGCCCCGATCGTATCGAGCGGCCTCCAGCTGGCGATGTTTCTCACGCCCGTGTTCTGGATGCCCGACCGGCTCCCCGCGCGGGCGCGGTTCGTGCTGCTCAACCCTCTGGCCCAGATGCTCGACGTGGTGCGGCTGCCGCTCATCAACGCCCTGCCGGCGCCGGGCACGTGGTGGTTTCTACTCGGATGGACGAGCCTCACCGTGGCCGTCGCCGCCGCCCTGTACGCGGCGTGTCGGCGCCGGGTCGTCTACTGGATCTGACGGCATGGCCTCGCTCGATCTCGAGAACGTGTCGGTCACGTTTCCGATCTACGGCGCCGCCGCCACCTCCCTCACGTCGACGATCGCCGTGGCGGCCACCGGCGGGCGGATCGGTCGCGAGACCGCCGTGACCACGGTCGAGGCACTCCGCGACGTGTCGCTCGCGCTCGCCGACGGCGACCGGATCGGCGTGGTGGGCCATAACGGGGCCGGCAAGTCGACGCTGCTGCAGGTGCTCGCCGGCGTCTATCCGCCCACCCGGGGCACGATTCGCCGTTCAGGCACGATCACGAGCCTCGTCAACCCGACGTTCGCCATCGAGCGGGACGCCACCGGCTACGAGAACATCCTGCTCCGCGGCCTCATCCAGGGCCTCGGCCGTCGGGAGATCGCCCGACTCACACCCGGCATCGCCGAGTTCAGCGGCCTCGGCGACTATCTCTCGATGCCCGTGCGGACCTACTCGACCGGGATGCTGATGCGGCTGGCCTTCTCCATCGTGACGAGCTTTCGCGCCGACATCGTGCTCATGGACGAGTGGCTCTCCGTGGGCGACGCCGAGTTTCGTGAGCGGGGGGCGGTGCGGCTCCGCGAGATGCTCCGCTCGACCGGCATCCTCGTGCTGGCGAGCCACTCGCCCGAGCTCATCGCCCGGGAGTGCGATAGTGTGATCGAACTCGCCCACGGCCAGATCGTATCACGACGACGCGTTCCGCGATGCCCCGCCGATCCCATCGGTGCGCCGGCATGACGCCCCCGGTCGGCGTTGATGCCGAACTCATCCTGCACGTCGGCGCCCCGAAGACGGGATCGTCGGCCGCGCAGCGGCACTTCTGCTCGCAGGCCGCCGTCCTGCGGCGGCACGGCATCCACTATCCGCCGCATCGGCTCGACACCAACGGCGTCTCGGGCGGCCACGGCGACCTGCTCGCGCGGGCGCTCGCCGCGCCGGCGCGAGCGGGTCGGCGGCTGCTCGGCAGGCATCTTGCCGACGCCCGGCGATCAGGCTGCCGGCTGCTGCTCTCGGCCGAGGCGGCATTCCTGCAGCCACATGCGGTGACGGCCATCCTGCCGACCCCACGATTCCACGTCGTCTGCCTGCTCCGCCATCCGCTCGATGCCGTCGTTTCGCACCACAACCAGGGAGTGAAGCGGCATCGCAGCCGGCGGCCGCTCTGGCGGTTGGCCCGGGCGATCCTCGCCCATCGCGATCCGGTGCGTTCGCTCGTGGGCGATCCGCTGCTCGCCTGGCTCGTGGCTGCCGGCGCCGAGCGGCTCGCCGTGCTGCCCTACGTGGTGGCTGGCACCACCGTCGACACCGTGGCGCTGCTTCGAGGCTGGCTTGGACTGCCCGCCGCCGCACTGCCAACCACCGTGAACAGCAGCTACACGCCCGGCGCCCTGGAGTTCAGGCGGCTCGTCAACCATCTTCCGCCCGACCTCATCGAACCGATCGACGCAGACCTCGATCGCTGGCTGCAGGCCTACTCCGACGCCCGCCCGGCGTGGCGTCCGGCCCTCGAGGATCTCGTCGACGCCGATGTAAGCAGGGCGCTCGACGATCATTTCCGCCCCGCCGTCGAGCAGGTGGAGAAAGCCTTCCGCCTCCGGCTGGATCGTCGCCGCCACCGCACCCGACTCGGCCACGCCGACACGCCGGCCGATGTCTGGAAATGCCTCGCGACCGCCAGCGACCTCGCCACAAGCATCGGGCGGGCCGTCGTCGCCACCGTTGCCGCCACTCCCGATCGCCCGCTGCCCCCGGCGCTCACGCAGCTGCACGCGCTTGCTCAAGAGGGGAGTCGGTCGTAGAGCGTCTCGACGGCATCGGCCGCGGCCGACCACGTGAGCGCCCGCCTCGCGAAGGCGGCGCCGGCCGCGCCGATCGCCGCCAACCGCTCGCGCTGCGGCAGCCACTCGAGGAGCGCAGCGGCGATCCGCTCCGCCGTGGCTTCCGGCAGCACGATCGCCTCGTGTCCGTGCTCGAGTCGTGTGCCGAGATTCACCGCCGGGAGGATCACCGGCCGCCCGGAGATGAGGAAGTCGGGGAGTTTCGAGGGCAGGCGGCAGGCATTCCACTCGTCGACGCGACCGGGCTGCACGAGCACGTCGGCGGCATGCACGAGGTCGGGAAGGTCGACCCGGGGCACGAGCCCGAGGTCGATCACGTGCCCGCGGAGGACGTCGAGGCCGTGCTCGGCCAGCGGCACGTGGTCGAGCCCCGTGCGGATGAGCGTCAGGGGAAGCCCACGGCGATTGACCAGCGCCACCGCGACGAGCAGGCTCCGCACCTCGGCGACGTTGGCGGCATGCACGTTGCCCGTATAGGTGACGATCGCCGTGCCGGCGGGAATGCCGAGACGGGCCCGCACGGTGCGGGCCGCCGCCGGCCGCGGGCCGGCGAACATCGGGTCGAAGCCTGGCAGAAACACGGCCGCAGGCACGTCGTGCGGGAGATCGGCCACGAGCCGCTCGGCCAGCGCCGTCACCCCCGCGGCGGTCGCCAGGAGCCGGTCGCCGTGGAACGGATGCATGAGGTGGTCGGGCACGACGAGCGGCCGGAGGCCATCACGGATCTCGGCGATCTCGTGCGGCCCGAGGCCCATCTGCCCCGCGAGCAGGTGTGTCTCGCTGTCTTCGAGGTGCACGACATGGGGTGGCGGCGCGCCGAACCGGGCGGTCACAGTGGCCAGAAAGGCCCGCATCCGCTCCCGCGGCGTCCAGAGGTGCACCAGCCGCGGCGGCGCGAAGCCGGGCTGCCGGACCACCTCGGCGAAGGTGCGCACCGGCACCACCGTGGGAAGTTCGCCGTCGGCGGCCGACCGCTCGGGCACGCACACGGCCACCGCATGCCCGCGGCCGGCGAGTTCGACCGCGAGGGCCCGCACGTGCTGGCCGCTGTTGCAGGAGAGCGGCCCGTGGCAGGCCAGCCAGGTCTCGCGCCGCTCAGGCATGGGCGGATTCCCTGCGCTGCTCGCGGGGCGAGTAGTCGAGCCGCTCCAGCGAGCAGGCGGCCGGGTAGAAGGAGTCGCCCGCCGCGATCACGTCGCCGAAGGTGTCAAGCAGGAGCAGGCGATCGAGTGAGTCGTAGCGGTCGCCGCGGCTCGGGCTCTCGTGATGCACGAGCCGCACGTCGGGGGTCACGAGGCACCGCAGGCCCTCCCGGCGCAGCCGCAGGCAGAGATCGACATCCTGGTAGTGCGTGGCATACAGCTCACTCCAGCCTCCGACGCGGGCGAGGCTTTCGCGGCGGATCGCCAGGCAGGCGCCCGTGACCGCCGAGACCTCGCGGGGGCAGGAGAGGCTGCCGGCATAGCCGTCGGCAGCCGCGGGGAAGCCGCGCATCACGTGGTCGGCGGTGCCGCGGGCGCCGAGCACCACGCCGGCATGCTGCACGCGGCCATCGCTGTAGACCAGGAGCGGCCCGACCGCTCCCACGTCGGCGGCGAGCAGGTGAAACACGAGGTGCTCGAGCCACTCCGGCGACACGACCGAGGTGTCGTTGTTGAGGAACACGAGAATCTCCCCTGATGACGCCGCCGTGCCGCGGTTGTTGGCCGCCGAAAAGTTGAAGGGGCCCGGCATGTCGACGACGCGGACAGGATGCTCGCGATAGACCGCCAGCGCCCGCGGGTCGGTGGTGCCGGTGTCGACCACCACGACCTCGACCTCGGGCCAGGTGGTCCGTTCGAAGATCGATCGCAGGCAGGGGCCGATGAGGTCGGGCCGGTCGCGGGAAGGGATCACGATCGACACCCGCGGATGCCGCGTGAGCCGCGGCGTGACCTCGCAGCGGTGGGGAAACCGCGGGTGCGGTGCCGCCGTGGCGGGCAGGCCGAGGCGGTCGAGGTGCTCCTGCACCGCCCGAGCCTGCAGCCGGTCGATTCCCCGCTTCGCGGTCTCGGCGGCGGCGACGCTGCCGGCCACGGCCCGCCAGTGATAGAGCACCTCCGGCACGTGCGCGATCCGCGAGGTCGCCTCGCCGAGCCGGAGGGCGAACTCGAAATCCTGCACCCCGTCGAAGCGGCCGTCGAAGCCGCCAAGCCGCTCGGCGAGCGACCGCCGGACGACGAGCAGATGCCCGACGTACATCACGTGCCGCAGGTATTCGGGCGACCAGTCCGGCTTGTGAAACGTATGAACGTGGCGGCCGTGGCCGTCGATCGTGTCCTGGTCGGTGTAGAGGGCGTCGGCGGCGGCGGCGACGATCGCCTGGGCCACGCGGGCGACTGCGTCCGGGACGAGCAGGTCGTCGTGGTCGAGAAAGGCGACGAACTCGCCGGTGGCCCGGGCGAGGGCGTCGTTGGTCGCCGCCGCGATCCCGCCGTTGCTGCCCCGGCGGTGCACGATGATCCGTGGATCGGCCGCGGCGTGCCGTTCGAGGATGGCGGCCACGTGCCGCGCACGCGAGGCATCGTCGACGAGCACGAGCTCCCAGCGGCCGCTCGTCTGGGCGAGCACCGAGCCGATCGTGGCCTCGAGAATCGAGGCGGGCGTCTCGAACACGGGCACGAGCAACGAGAGCAGGGGCGCGGATGCCGCTGGCCGCGGCGGGAGCGGCCGCGGGAGCTCCCCGGGCAGCCGCACTTCCGGCGGCCGTGCCGACGGCGCGAAGGCTGCCTCGTCTCGGGCCCGCGCGACGCGGATCGCCGTGCCGAGCCCGGTGATCCCTTCGGCCCGGGCCACGGCCACGCCCCGGGCAACCACCCGGGCCACGGCGGCCGGTGAGCGGAGCCGCGTGAGCAGAAACCGCCCGTAGCCCGCGCCGCCGCGGACCGCGCGGA
>JBJTDZ010000082.1:0-9087 GCA_046092585.1 Pirellulales bacterium
TCTCGGGATCGAGATCAATCCCCGTGCGGTGGCGATCGCGGAGGTGGTGCTCTGGATTGGCTGGCTGCAGTGGCATCTCCGCGACCGGAAGAGCCCCGACAGTTTTTCGGAGCCGATCCTGCAGGCCTACGGCAACATCGAATGCCGCGACGCGCTCTTGGAATACGACACGAAGGAGCTCGTTCGCGACGAATCAGGCAAGCCGGTCACTCGCTGGGACGGCGTGACCATGAAAAAGCATCCGGTGACGGGTGAGGACGTGCCGGACGACACGGCGCGAGTGGCCGTGGAGCGGTACGTGAACCCGCGGAAAGCGGAGTGGCCGAAGGCGGACTTTGTCGTGGGGAACCCGCCGTTCATCGGCAACAAGCGAATGCGGGCGGTGCTCGGGGATGAATACACGGCCGCGCTTCGGGCCACATACGACGATGTGCCTGATACGGCCGACTACGTGATGTACTGGTGGGATAGAGCCGCAAGACTCACGAGAGCAGGGAAGCTGCAACGGTTCGGGTTGATCACGACGAACTCGATTACGCAGACATTCAATCGCAAGATCGTTTCGGAGCACCTGCAAGATAAGAGTGCGCCACTATCGGTGACGTTCGCAATTCCAGATCATCCATGGGTGGACTCGACCGACGGTGCCGCAGTCCGTGTTGCCATGACGTCGGGGTCAGTTGGGCAAGACGGTGGCGCTTTGACAAGTGTTGTCGCAGAGACGCCCAGCGACGAGGAGATCGACGGCACCGTCATCTGTTGTTTCAATACGAAACAAGGCCGCATCACGCCGGAGCTCTCCGTGGGAACGTCGGTCACGACACTCGTTCCGTTGAAGGCAAACGCGATGCTGTCATTCCAGGGTATGGCGTTGTGCGGCGACGGGTTTGTCTTACCCGATAACGAAGCGGCGGCCTTGCGCTCGGCGCATCCGGCATCGAAGGTCATTCGACGCTATCGAAATGGCCGGGATGTCACGCAAGTATCGAGGGATGTGTCGGTGATCGACTTTTATGGACTTACGGAGGAAGAGTCCAGGAAGGCCCACCCGGAGGCCTTTCAAATAATCATCGACCGGGTGAAGCCGGTGCGTGATCAGCAGAAGCGTGCGCATCGTCGCGAGCGATATTGGCTCTTTGGCGAGACGGTCGCAGGGCTCCGTCGAGCCGTAGAGGGATTGGCTCGCTACATCGGTACATGCCGCACCGCGGCCCATCGCGTGTTCTTGTTTCTCGACGGCGACATTTTGCCCGATGCCAAGATCATCAGCATTACGTCCGAGGACGCTTTTCTGCTCGGCACTTTATCGAGCAGGATTCACACCGGTTGGGCACTGAAAACCGGCGCGTTTCTCGAAGATCGGCCGAACTACAACCACGCCGACTGTTTTGCGAAGTTCCCATTTCCAGCCGCGACCGACGCCCAGCAACAAACCATCCGCGAACTTGGCGAGTCGCTCGACGCCCTCCGCAAAAAGCAGCAGGCCGCGCATCCGGGGCTCACGATCACGGGGATGTACAACGTTCTCGAAAAGCTCCGCTCGGGCGAGGCGTTGACCGACAAGGAACGGAAGATTCACGACGACGGGCTCGTGAGCGTGCTGAAGAAGATTCACGACGACCTCGATTCGGCGGTGTTCGACGCCTACGGCTGGCCGGCCACGCTCTCCGACGACGAGATCCTCGAGCGGCTCGTCGCACTCAACCACGAGCGGGCCGCCGAGGAAAAGCGTGGCCTGATCCGCTGGCTGCGGCCCGAGTTTCAGGCCAAGGGCGCGGCCGCCGACGTGCAGCAGGAACTCGACGCGGCCGATGACGCCGACGACGGCGATGAACCCGCCCCCGAGAAACCGAAACGCGGCAGGGGGGCGGGAAAGAAATCAGCCGGCAAGGCGTCCAAGCCTGCCGCGTCAGCCAAGGCGACCAAGCACGCCTGGCCCAAGGATCTGGCCGAGCAGACGCGGGCCGTGCGGGCCGCCCTCACGGCAGCGGCTGGCGTGGTGACCGCGGCCGATCTCGCCCGGCAGTTCAAAAACGCCAAGGCCCCGCGGGTGGAAGAAATCCTCGACACGCTCGTGGCCCTCGGCCACGCCCGCCGCACCGACTCCGGCTACGCGCCGGCGTGAGGCGGCCTACGAATACGAACGGATTCTGGCCCGACGACGGTGAAGGCGGCTACCAGTTCCGCAGCGTGCGATGCGAGGATGGCGATAACCGCATCAGACCGAACATCGATCGACACTCTCATCGACGATGATCCTCATGCCGACTGCCGTGGCGCTGGATAAACAGTGTCGGCCCGTAACGCACCAGCCGCAAACTTGAGGGCGGCAGAAATGGCATCCGGTGTCGTGCCGGATTGCCCGCGATCAGTTCGCTGACCGAGGTTCCGGCCGCCAACTCCTCCAGGATGAGTTCAACGGTGAGGCGGGTGCCGGCGACCACGGGCTTTCTCATCATCACGTTTGGATCGGACACGATTATCGGCGCAGGCATGGAAAACTCCTTATTCCTCGATTGTCACTCGACAGAGTTCCCTGTGCCACCCGTGGGCGAATCACGCCTTCTGGTTGCCGTGGCCTGCCGCGAGGGCTCTGGGTACGATGAACCTATGGCCACAGCGAGCAAGCCCATCTGGGCACCGACGCCCGAGAAACTGCAGGCCGCAGTCGAGCGGCTCGTGGCAATCGCGCAGCCGACAAAGATCATTCTCTTCGGCTCACAGGCCCGCGGCGACGCCGACGACTGCAGCGATGTGGATCTGCTCGTGATCAAGCCGAACGTCGTGGATCGGTACGAGGAACTTGTCGAGTTAGACCGCTCACTTTCCGGCGTTCTCATGCCCGTCGACATCCTGCTCGTAAGCGAAGCCGAATTCGAGGAGCGAGCGAACCAGACCGGCACCGTGGAACGTGCTGCCCGGCAGGAAGGCCGCGTGCTCTATGAAGCCTGACCAGCCAGAAATGCTGTTGCGCAAGGCACGGCAGGACCAACTGGTGCTTGAGCGGCTTCTTGAAGACCGGGATGTCGATGACGACACGCTGGGTTTCCATGCCCAGCAAGCAGTTGAGAAGTTACTCAAAGCTGTCTTGGCATCGCGTGGCGTCGAGTATCCCAGGACGCATAACCTCCGCGTTCTTATCGAGTTACTCGCCAAAGACGGCATCCAAATGCCTGAGGAACTCTCGCAGATCGCCAGGCTGACTCAGTTTGGAACCACTTTCCGCTACGACGCCATCCAGTCGGTCGCCGTGGGCGAACGGGCGAAGTGACTGGATTGGGTTCGGGTTTTGCGGGCGTTTACGGAGCCGTTGATTCGCTGAGCGGCCGGGCGCGGCGGCTCAGCCCCGGCGGAGTTCCGTGTACTTGCGGGCATTGCCGCGGGCGAGCGCGATCGGATATTTCGCCTCGTTGGCCGCGAGCTTGGCGGTGATCGCCTCGGCCATGTCGATGCCGAGCCGGTCGGCGAGCAGCATCGCGAACATCACGACGTCGGCGATCTCATCGGCCACAAGCGTCCGCTTGGCCGGGTCGGCCAGATCCCGATCAATCTCGGCGTCGGTCTTCCAGAGAAATCGCTCCTGGAGTTCGGCCGCCTCGATGGCGGTCGCGGCGGCCAGGTTCTTCGGCGCGTGAAACTGGGCCCAGTCCCGCTCGTCGCGAAACCGGCAGACGGCGGCCACGAGGTCGGCCAGGGTGAGGGTCGGCTGCTTCATAGGAAAAGGGCTCCGTGAGGGGTTGCCCATGCCAATCGAGGCGGCGTTGCTGGCCAGCGGAGCCAAGGATGGCGAAGCGCAGCCAGCATCGAGTGAGCGAAGGGCTGGAGGCCCGTAGCGAACGTCCGGCGAGTGGCATGGGCGACCCCGAACGACAGAGGAGGATAGCCAATCGGCCCGAAATCGCCCCTCTCCCCAACGTCCGATAATGTCTCTTATGTCCGGATCGAGGGTCTGTTTTGCCGGCGTTTTTGCGGCCTTCCGCTTCTCCGCCCCGCCGTCGTTGTTGGCCCGCCATGCCGTGCAGCCGACGCGGCACGTGGGGGCGTCGTCGAGTCGATTGAGACGACGTCGTGGCGAAGCCCGGGTCGATGGAGCGTCAGCGGATCGGGAGCGGTGTCTGCGCGCCGACCGGAAACTGACCTGGAGGTGGTGATGACGGCGGCTGGAACGTCGGCTGGTTCGGAAAGCCGCTCGACGTCGGTCGTGCGGGTTGTGAAGGCATCGCCGGTGCGGCCGTGCCCGGGCCCGCCCAGGCCGCTGCCGGCATGAATCCGGTTGGCCCCGCCGGCCCCCCCTGCCCCTGCTGCGGTGGCGGCGTCAGTGCCGCCGCGGGTGTCCCCGTGCTGGTCCACGCGGTGGGCGACGTGACTCCCTCCCAGATGGCCTTGAGCGCCGACGGCTGCGGCTGGGCCAACGCCGCCGGGGGCGGAGGCGCGAGACCCGCGGCCGGCTGGCGAAACTGATCCTCGAACTGCTTCACGAACGGCTGGACAGGTTCGGCGATCTTCGGAGGGAGCAGTTCGTCGGCGCGCATGATGAGCTCCGCGACGAGTCGTCCGCTGCGGCTGGACACGATTTGGGTGCGATAGGCGGGGGCCAGCGTGACGGCGAAGAACGTCACCACGATGCACATCAGCGCGCCCTTCGCGATGCCGAGGAGGAGGCCGAGTTGGTGGTCGAAGCCCGAGAGATGGATGGCGTCGATGGCCCCGGAAATCACCCGAAAGACGAGCCATACGGCCAGTGACGTGCCCACGTAGATGGCGAGCATCGCGATCAGTCGGTTCCACGGCGCCTGCTGGCCGAAGAAGGGGGCCAGTTGGCCGCTGAACCGCAGGGCGAGAAAGCTGCTGGCGGCGATGCCGGCGATCCAGGCCAACTGCCAGACAATCCCCTTGAAATAGCCGAGCACCGCCGCCGCGGCCAGGATGCCGAGCATCACCAAGTCGTAGCCTTCGATCGCCATCGCCGCTCGCCTCCTGCTGGTCGGGTCGCGGAGTGTAGGGATAGCGCCGCTGCGCGACGAAGGCCATTCGAATGACGCGCGTGGCGGAGTAATCCGGAAAAACCACAGGACTTGCGCAGGGCCCCCAGGGTCTCTGTATTTCCGCCAGGGCTTCTCTCTCCGCCTCGCAGGCCTCCTGGATTGCCCAGGCCTCTCATCTTCTTGTGTGGCGACGTTTTTCGTCTGCGGCGTGGGGTTCCGACCGTATGTTTTTGGCAGTGCAGGGGATGCGACCGAGCGTTCGCTGACGGTTTGCCGGCCAACGGTCGATACGAATCGCGAGTCTGCGCCGCCCGGAATGGATTCCGGATGGTGCTGGCCGGCTCGTGGATCGCGGCATCGTCCGCGTTTCCCCGGCCGTGTTCCCGGAGGGATCGCCCCGTGCCCGGTTTCCAGGTGCACATCGCCGCGTCGTCCGTCGTTGGGGCGGGCTATGGCGTTGCTGCGTGGTATCTGGGAGGCATGCCTCCGACCACGTGCGCCCTCGGGGCGGGCCTGTGCGCGGTGTCGGGCATGCTGCCCGATCTCGACAGCGGTCCGGGTGTGCCGCTGCGGGAGAGCGTCGCCTTCGCGGCCGCCGTCGTGCCGCTCCTCATGCTCCCCCGGTTTCAGCAATGGGGCCTGCCGCTCGAGGGCGTCATCCTCGCGGCCGCCGCCGTCTACATCGCCATCCGCTTCGGGCTGACGTGGCTCCTCGAAAACCACGTCAAGCACCGCGGCATGTTTCACAGCCTGCCGGCGGCCGCGATCGCGGGGCAGTTCACATTCCTCGCCTTCGGAGGGGAGGAGCCGCTCCGTCGCTACTTCGTGGCCGGTGCCGTGGTGCTCGGGTTTCTCTCGCACCTCGTGCTCGACGAGATCTGGGCCGTGCGGATGGGGCTCTTTGGCCCGAAGGTGAAGAAGTCGTTCGGCACGGCGATGAAGTTCACAGGGCCCGATCTGTGGCCCAACCTGCTCGCCTACGGCATCGTGATCGCGCTGGGGGCGATCGCGGCGAGCGACGCCGCATGGACCGAGCGGATCGCGGCCGTTCGCCAGCACATGGAACACGCGACCCGCACCTACCAGCAGCCGTACCAGCAGCCCTATCCCAACGGGCAGTTTCGCCGGTAGCCGATGGGTGGCTTGTGCCGCGCGCGCCGCGGCGGGATCATGGTGCACTCGGTCGTTTCGCCGCCTTCACGATCCCCATGCCTCCCGCCAGCACCACGCCCAACGCCGCCGCGCTCGCGGCGCTGATTGGCTACCTGTTCATGATCGCCGCGGCGGCCTTCGCGGGGGGCAGTTCCCTGGCCTTCCTCTCGCTGGGGCACCGTCCGATGCAGGCGCTGCTCTCGTTCACCGGCGGCGTGCTCCTCGGCGTGGGCCTGCTCCATCTGCTGCCCCATGCCTGGCTGCAGCTCGGCCGCGACCTCGAGACCACGATGCTCTGGGTGCTCGCCGGCTTCTTCGCGATGTTTCTTCTCGAGCGGGCGTTTCATGCCCACTCCCACCACACCGCCGATGGCGGCGGCTGCGGCCACGAGCACGCCGGCGAGGGCCACGACCACGGCCATACGCACGACCGTCACGGCGCGGCGGCCGGCCACCCCTGGGCCTGGGTGGCCGCCTTCGCCGGCCTGTCGCTCCACAGCCTTGCCGATGGCGCGGCGCTGGCGGCCGCGGTCGGCGCCGATGCCGCCCACGGCGTCGGCCTGCTCGCCGGCTTCGCGGCCTTTCTCGCGATCGTGCTTCACAAGCCGTTCGACTCGGCCATCATCTCCGCCCTGATGATCGATTCGGGCGCGTCGCCGCGAACCCGGATGATCGTCAACGCCCTCTACGCGGCGATCGTGCCGCTCGGGGCGATCACGTTTCTCGCCAGCCTGCCGCTGTTCGGTGGCCGGCAGGAGGCCGCGCTCGGCGTCGCCATGGCGATGGCGGCGGGGGCGTTCGTATGCATCGCGGCGGCCGACCTGCTGCCGGAGGTGCAGTTTCACAGCCACGACCGCGTGCTGCTCACCACGGCGTTGGCGTTGGGCCTGGGTCTCGCCTGGGGCATCACCGTGATGGAGCGGTCGTCGCACGCCCACGCGATCCATGCGCCCGCCGCCGCGGGGCCGGCAACGCCTCAGGTGCCCTGATCGGCCGTCGACGCCTCGGTGTCGAGCCCGCGGGCCTGCCGCTCGAGCCGCACCTGCTCCATCACGTCGTGGATCAGGTGCTGTTGCCGGCGGATGGCCGGCATCTGTGCCTGGAAAAACCAGGCGATTGCCGCGGCCAGGCCGAGCCCGCCGACGAGGTGGGCGGTGACCCACTCGCTGCTGCCCTTCCGTCCGGACGCCGGGTCGGCGGCCCCGCCGAGGGCCACGATCACCACCACAGCCAGCATGCCGGCCATCGCGAAGGGAAAGGCCGATCGCTTGAGCCGTGTCGACCGGGCGATGAACTCGCGGTCGAGTCCATAGGCCTCCACGACCTCCCGGCACCAGCGGCCCGTGCCGATGAAGTAGGTCACGGTGAGGCTGTTGACGAGCACCACCACCAGCGCCGTGAACACGCCCGAAAGGCGATGCACCGTGCCCCAGCGAAGCATCGCCGGGTCGGTGATGCCGTGCAGGTCGCCGAGCCACAGGCCAAGCGTTGCGGTCGCCACCAGCAGTGTGAGCGCGAAGATCGACGCCCGCGAAAAGACCGACTCCATGCCCGTCGTCATCCCGAGGTTGCTGCGAGGTTTCTGCCGCCCCGCGGCGGGGCGGCAGGCGAAGCCCGCCGGCACGTTATAGGCTTGCAGCGATGGCCGATGCCATGGAGCCCGCCGCGATGACGGAAAAGCGTCCCCTGCCAGTGATCGCCCTCACCTGCGGCGACCCCGCCGGCATCGGCCCGGAGGTGGTCTGCAGGGCGTGGGCCGAGTCTTCGACGCACGGTCGGGCGCGGCTGCGCGTGGTGGGCGATCCGACCATGATCGGCGATGTGCTGGCCCACCGCCGCGGACTGCCGCAGGTGGCGATCGAGGTGGTCGACGTCGGCGATCCTCGGCGGTCGACGGCGGAAACGCTGCTCGTGGTCGCGTCGGAGGCCGCCGCGGCCGCGCCGATCCCGCCTGGCGTCGTCTCCGCGGCGGGCGGCGCCGCCGCCGCGCGGGCGGTGGAGGCGGCGTTTGCCGCCACGCGACTCGGGCTCGCCGATGCCATCGTCACGGGGCCGCTTCACAAGGAGGCGCTCCATGCCGCCGGATACGAGGTGCCCGGCCACACGGAACTGCTCGCGCGGGCCTGCGGCCTTCCCGACTCGGCCGCCTCGATGATGCTCTGGCTGCCGACGGCCGCCGCGGGGCCGGCGGGCCTGGGTGTGGTGCACGCCACGCTGCACGAATCGCTGCGGTCGGCGGTTGCCCGGCTCACGCCCGCGGGCATCGTGGCCGCCGGGCTGCGGCTGGCGCCGGTGCTCGCGGCGCTCCTCGGACGCCCGCCCCGCATCGCCGTGGCGGCGCTCAATCCTCATGGCGGCGAAGGCGGGCTCTTCGGCGACGAGGAGGCCCGGATCGTCGCCCCGGCGGTGGCGGAACTCGCGGCCGCTGGCGTCGACTGCCGCGGGCCGCTGCCGGCCGACACCCTCTTCCTTCGGGCGAGCCGGGGCGAGTTCGACGGCGTGGTCGCCCTCTACCACGACCAGGGGCACATCCCGATCAAGCTCCTCGGCATGCACCGGGCGGTCAACATCACGCTCGGTCTGCCGCTGGTGCGCACGAGCGTCGCTCACGGCACCGCCTTCGACATCGTGGGGAGCGGCCGTGCCGACCCGGCGAGCATGCTGGCCGCCATCGACGCCGCGGTTCGGCTTGTCGAAGCATGAACTTGGCGAGGGGCTGCCAGTGCCCGGGAGCCGGCGTTGCTGACCAGCGGAGGCAGGATGCCGAAGCGCAGTCAGCATCGAGAGAGCGCAGGCCTGGAGGGCTGCAGCGAACGTCCGGCGACGGGGCATTGGCAGCCCCTCTCCGACCATCGCGATGCATTGAGCGATCCTTGCGGCAGTGGTTGGGGCGACACGAATTCGTGGCCGCCGCCATAATGGTGCCGCCTCGCTTCTCGCGTCACCATGC
>JBJTDZ010000083.1:0-12622 GCA_046092585.1 Pirellulales bacterium
GAGTTGTGAAGGGTCCGGGACATGGAAACCTCTTGCCCCTGAGGGCTGTGAAGGGAATGAACTTAATTAAATGATGAAGCCGTGTGGATTCGCCCGGTCGGGAATCATGAAAGTATAAAAATCCCCGGCGAACGAGCCCCACCGACTCCTTCTGGAGTATCGGTATCGACTGCCATTTCTTCAACCACCATTTGGTCAACGGTTCTTCGTCATGCCCAAACCCCCCTCCGACCCGGCCCAAGCCCGCGAGTTTGCCACGGCGGTGGTGCACCGCCTGCGGGAGGCAGGCCACGAGACCTTCTGGGCCGGGGGCTGCGTCCGCGACGAGCTCCTGGGCCGTACCCCCGCCGACTACGACGTCGCCACCGCGGCCCATCCCGACGAGGTCCGCCGGGTGTTCGGCCGGGGCCGCACGCTCGCCTTGGGGGCCGCCTTCGGCGTGATCACCGTGCTGGGCCCCCGGAACGCCGGGCAGGTGGAGGTGGCCACGTTCCGGTCCGACGCCCCCTACACCGACGGCCGCCACCCGGCGGGCGTCACGTTCTGCTCGGCCCGCGAGGATGCCCAGCGCCGGGATTTCACGATCAACGGCCTGTTCCTCGATCCGCTGTCGGGCGAAGTGCACGACTTCGTGGGCGGCCGGCAGGACCTGGCCGACGGCATCGTGAGGGCCATCGGCGTGCCCGCGATGCGGTTCGGCGAAGACCACCTGCGGATGCTGCGGGCGATCCGCTTCACCGCCTTCTTCGGCTTTGTGCTCGACGGCGAGACTCGCGGGGCGATCGAGCAGATGGCCCATCTCGTCGCGTCGGTAAGCCCGGAGCGGATCGCCGCCGAACTCCGCGCAATGGTGGAACGTCCGGGCCGCCGCCGGGCCCTCGAGCTTTTGCAGGACACCGGCCTGGCCCGAGAGGTGCTCGTCGAGGTGGCTCCGCCGGCCATCGATCTCGACCGCTGGCACGAGGCCGCGCGGATCGTGGACGCGTTCGACGAACCGACCCTGCCGATGGCCCTTGCCACGCTCGCCCACGCCAGCTCCGGCGATGTGGTGCCGCGGCTGCACACGCGGCTGCGGCTCTCGAACCGCGAGGCGAAGGAGGCGGAGTTTCTGGCCGCGGGCGTCGCGGCGATTGCCGGCGGCCCTGATCCGGCAGGCCGGCCCTGGTCGCAGGTGCAGCGGTGGGTGGCCCACGAGCATGCCGCCGCACTGGCCGACCTGCTGCGGTCCCGGGCGGCGTGCGGCGCCGGCGATGCCTCGCGGGCGGCGTGGTTCACGGCACAGGCCGCGCGGCCGCGGGCCGAGATCGATCCGCCGCCGCTCGTGACCGGCGACGACCTGCTCGCCGCGGGCGTGCCCCCGGGCCGGCCCATCGGCGCGGCCCTCGCGCGGGTGCGATCGCTGCAACTCGACGGCGCGATCACCACAAAGGCCGAGGCGATTGCAATCGCGACGTCGCCGTAGCGGGTAGGTGCAGGTTGTCCAACCTGCACATGCGGCACCGCAGGTTGAACAACCTGCGGCTCCACCAGGCAGCCTCGATCACCCGGGCATGGGCAGCCCCTCGCGTGTCACTGCGGGGGTTCGGTGGGCGAGGGGAGGTCGGCGAGGCTCTCGATCTTGAACACCTCCAGAAACCTCGGCGTGGTCGCGTAGCTCGGCTCGCCTCCCTCGGCGGTCCTCACCTCGAGCAGCCCTCGCCGCACGAGTTGCCGGATCACCGCCGGCCCGGCGTCGCAGCCGAGTTCCACGAGCTTGTCGCGGGGCACCGGCTGGTTCCAGGCCACGGTCGCGAGCACGTCGAGCGCGTCGGCGTCGAGCCGCACCATCCGCGCGCGGGCCTCGAGCACGCTGCCGAACCGGGCGAACTCCGGCCGCAGCCGCATGACCCAGCCCCCCTCCTGCGACACCACGTCATACGGGCAGTTGTCGGCTCGGTATCGCTGGCCGAGTTCCACGGCGAGGTCGTCGAGCTCCTGCGGCCGCACGCCCCGCATCAGCCGCGACACCTCCCGACTGGAGATCGGCTTGCCGCCGGGCAGGCCCACGAACAGGATCGCCTCCAGGATCGTCAGCGGGCTCACGCGGCAGGCCGCCTCGTCCTCGGCGGCGTCGAGGTCGGGTGAGACGTCGACCTCGACCACGTCGGTGGCTGGTGAATGCCCCGCATCGGTCGGACCGGCTGTGCCCATCATCGCGGCGAAGGCCTGCGCGAGCTTGTCGATCGACAAGCCGCCATCGGCGGGAGCGTCCTTGAAGCCCGCCTCGGTGGGCTGCAGAGCGGGATCCGTCTTCTTTGTTCGCGTCATCCGTGCGCTCCGTGTCGACCGACCAACAACCCTCAGAGCGGTCGCCGCCGTTTTGCCGCCGGCCTCGGGCTGCCCGTCCGGGCTTTCTTCCGGGCCGCTTTCTTTCCAGCGCTGCCGCCGCCCTTCACGAGCCGACGGCCGTCTTTCGTCGCCGGCACGCTCTTCAGCGGCTCCGCCGCGCCGTCGAGCGGATCGCCAACCCGGATTGCCGCCAGCCGCTCCTCGATCCGCCGCGCGTACTGCTCGGAGAGTTCGAGGCCGACGAACCTCCGTCCGAGCTTCTTCGCGACGGCGAGCGTGGTGCCGCTGCCCCCGAAGGGATCGAGCACCACGTCGTCTTCATGGCTCGAGGCCCTGATGATTCGGCCGAGCAGCTGCTCCGGCATCTGGCACCCGTGCCAGCCCGACCGCTCCTTGAACGTGCCGCACACCCGGGGGAAGTACCAGGTGTCGCCATCGGCCGTGAATCCCTCCGGGAGATCCTGCGGCCTGAGGATCCACGTGTCGTCGGGCAGCCGCCCCGTGGGGTTGGCACGCCGGTCGCCATACACGAGCTCGCGGGCGCTGGGCACGCGGATCGCGTCGGTATTGAAGGTGAACGCGTCGGGATCCTTCACGAAGTGGAAGAGATGGGCGTGCGAGCGGCTGAACTTGTACCGGCAGTTGACGCCGAACGTGTAGTACCAGACCACCCAGCTGCGGCAGGTGAACCCGAGCTCGCGGGTGGCCGTCACCTTCAGCTCCGCGGCATATTCGTCGCCGATCGCCAGCCAGAACGTGCCATCGGGCCGGAGCACCCGCGCCACCTCGCCCATCCACCGCTTCGACCAGGCCAGGTAGTCGTCGGCCGCGAGCGCGTCGTCGTAGGAATCGTAGTCGTAGCCGATGTTGAACGGCGGATCGGCGAACGCGAGATGCACGCTCGCGGCGGGCATCCGCGCGAGCAGGTCAAGGCAGTCGCCGCGATGCACGCGGTCGAGCGCGGGGGCATTGGTCGACGAGGAGGATGCGTTCCGTTGCATGGCGGGAGTGTAGCCTGTCGCCGGAAGTTCGCGCCACAGGAAGCCCAATCGCATAGCGTGCGGGACTGCGCCTCTGCCCTGGAAGCCCAATCGCGTAAGCGATGGGGACTGCGTCTCTCGGTGACGCAGGGTCGGGATTGCCCGTGTCCTCTCGCCGGACGTTCACGGCGGCCCTCCTGACCGCCGTTCACTGCGGTGGAAGCGGCGCTCCGCAATCCTTGCTGCGCTTGCTTCCACAGCCCGCTCGAGGACACGGACAACCCCTCCCGGATAGTTCCCGATCGCCCGTGCCCGATGAGAAGACGAGGCTCGGGGCTGCCCGTACCCGGGAGCCGGCGTTGCTCGGGCACCGATGCGATGAAGTCGCATTGGTCGGCGGAGGCATGGATGCCGGAGCGCAGTCAGCATCGAGTGAGCGGAGCCCAGGAAGGGCAGAGCGAACGTCCGGCGATGGGCATGGGCAGTCCCGAGCCGGCGTCACCAGAAGACGCTGTCCCCATCGCTTACGCGATTGGGCTTCCCCAGCGAGACGTCCGGCGATGGGCATGGGCAGTCCCGAGCCGGCGTCACCAGAAGACGCTGTCCCCATTGCTTACGCGATTGGGCTTCCCAAGCGAGAACGTCCGGCGATGGGCATGGGCAGTCCCGAGCCGGCGCATCACCCGCCGCGTTGCTACGCGATGCCCGTCGCCAGGCGGAGGGCCACGCGGCAGGCATTCTCGAAGGCCGCGAGGTCGAGCTTTTCCGACGTCGTGTGGATCTCCATCTGGCCGCAGCCGAGCGTCACCGTGGGCACGCCGTTGGCCGCCATCCAGTTGGCGTCGAGGCCGCCGTTGGAGATGTCGAGCCGCGGCGCGAGCCCGATCGCCGCCACCGCCTCGCGGGCCGCCACCACGCAGGGCTCGTCGTCGTCGAGCCGGAAGGCCTCGTAGTCGAGCCGGCCCGCGATCGTGACCTTGCCCGTGCGGCCGTCGGCCGACTTCACCCGCTTGACCGCGTCGGCAAACGCCTTCTCGATCGCCTTGACGATCTTCCGGCGGAAGGCGGCATCGTGGCCCCGGGCCTCGGCGCGGAGGCTGGCCGAGTCGGCGACCACGTTGGTGGCCGAGCCGGCGTGGATCACGCCCACGTTGCTCGTGCCCCGCTTGCCATGCTTCTGCACGAGGCCGTGCCAGCCATCCTCCACGAGCGACGCGATGGCCAGCGACGCGATCGCGATCGCCGACACGCCCTTCTCCGGGGCCACGCCGGCGTGGCTGGCAAGGCCCTCGACCGTGATCTCCATCCGCTCGCCGCCGGTGGCGCCCACCGTGATCTTCTCCACGGCGCCGCCGTCGAAGTTGAAGGCGAGCTTCGGCCGGCCGAGGTCGACCGCCTTCACGAAGCGGGCGCCGTAGAGGCCCACTTCCTCCTGGATCGCGAAGAGCAGCGTGAGCGGTGGATGCGGGAGTTTCGATCGGAGGATCTGCACCGCGGTGGCGAGCACCACCGCCACGCCGGCGCGGTCGTCGCCGCCGAGGCCCGTGGCCGGGTCGGCGCTCTTCACGAACCGGCCAGCCACCACCGGCTTGGCGCCGAGGCACACGGGCACGGTGTCCATGTGGGCCATCAGGAGCCGCCGCGGGCCGGGCTGGGTGCCGGGCAACTGCACGACGAGATTTCCCACGTTGCCCTTCACGGGTGTTTTCGTGTGGGCGTTGTCGAAGCGGATGGCGCTCGTCGGGCAGCCCGCCTCGCGGAGCCACCTCACGATTCGCTCGGCCACCGCCTTCTCGTCGCCCGAGACGCCTGGAATGGCGAGCAGGTCGAGCACGATCGCCCGGGCCGTCGCCAGGTCGGCGGCCGGCAGCGCCGCCGGTGCGGCTGCTCCGCGTACACTGCCCCGGTCAGACGGCGACTTCGACGAACGACTGCTCGGACTGCGTGGCATGGCGGTGCTTCCAGAATGCAATGGGCTGACGCGGGGCGATGGCGTGTGCGGGCCCGCTCCAGGGCGAGTGTACGGCCACGCCTGGCTGTCGGCCACGGTGCGGCCCGTGGGCTCCGCATGACGGGCGAGGCCGATCCGCCGGTTCGCATCGAGGGCGTGCTGAAGCGCTATGGTCGCCGCACCGTGCTCGATCGTGTGTCCTGCGTGGTGCCGCCGGGCATCACGGGGCTCGTCGGCCCCAACGGTGCCGGCAAGAGCACGCTCGTACGGGCGATCCTCGGCCTCGTGCGGTTGGCGGCCGGCGAGGTGCGGGTGTTCGGCCACGATCCGCTGCGCCGGCCGCGCCTGGTGCGGCAGCTCGTGGGCGTGGTGCCGGAAGACGAGTGCTCGGTGCCGGGGCTCGCGGCCGTGGAAATGGTGCGCTACGCGGCACGGCTCTCGGGGCTGCCGTCCACGGAGTCGCTTCGTCGGGCCCACGAGGTGCTCGACTGGTGCGATGCGGGGCAGGAGCGGTATCGGCCCGTGGAGACGCTCTCCGTGGGCATGCGGCAGAAGGTGGCCTTCGCGGCGGCGATCGTCCACGATCCCCGCCTCGTGATCCTCGACGAGCCGACCAACGGCCTCGACCCGATCGAGCGGCGGGCCATGCTCGGCCGGCTCACGATGCTCGCCCGCGACCACGGCAAGACGATCCTCGTCTCCACCCACGTGCTCCCCGACGTGCAGGCGATCTGCGATCGCGTGATCGTGCTCGCCGCGGGCCGCGTGCGGCTCGAGGGCACGATCGAGAACCTCACGAGGCCCGTCGCGCCCCGGCTGCGGCTGGAGGCCACGGGGCCGATCGACGCCTGTGCCGCGCGGCTCACCGCCGCCGGCATCGCCGCCACGCGGCTCGATGCCATCACGCTCGCGCTCCCGGAGCAGGCCGCCGACGGTCTTGCGGTGCTCTGGCGGGCGGTGCGGGAGTCGGGCGTCGCGGTGCGGTCGCTCGAGCCCGAGCGGCAGTCGCTCGAGGAGGTGTTTCTCCAGGCGATCGCGGCACCAGCGGAGGCGTCCGATGCCGCTTCATGACGTCGGCTACCGCGGGTGGCAGGGGGAGCGGACAGGCCGCTGGGCGGCCATCGGCGCGATCGCGTCGACGGGCATCCGCCTCGCCTGGGACAGCCGCTGGCTCCGTCGGGCGGTGCTCTTCGCGTGGAGCCCGGCGATTCTCTTCGCGGCGAGCTTCTTTGCCTTCGAACAGGCGGTGGACGAGGGCCGCGTGGCGTCGCTTCGCGAACGGGCCCGCATGGGCCGCAATCTCGACGGCGTGGGGATGCTGGGCACGGTGCTCGCCGATGCGCTGGGCCGCGAGCCCGGTGCCGACCGGCATGGCGATCCCGCCGAGGAGCTCGTGCGCACCCGCCGGCTGGTCTGGTCGCGGCTGCTCCTGGCCTTCATGCGCGCGCCGCAGTCCGTGCTGCTGGCGGTGGTCGTCGGCCTCGTGGCCCCGACGCTCGTCTCGCGCGACCTGCGGGCGAAGGCCTGGCTCGTCTACTTCACGAGGCCCGTGGGGCGTCTCGAATACGTGCTCGGAAAGGTGCTGATCCTGACCGCGATCGTGGCGGCCATCACCGTGCTGCCCGCGACGGCGCTCTGGCTGGTGGGCGTGCTCGTGAGCCCGAGCATCAACGTGGCGATCGAGACGTGCGATCTGCCGCTGCGGATCCTGGCCGCCAGTGTCGCCGTGGCCATCCCCACGGTGCTGCTCGCGCTGGCCTATTCGTCGCTCACGGTCGAAAGCCGGATCGCCAGCTTCGCCTGGTTCGCCACGTGGGCCGCCTGCTGGATCGCGCATGCCTCGCTCAGCACCGCCGATCTCGTTGCCGCGGCCGACGGGCCGACCGTCGCAGCCACCGCGGCTGCCGACGACCAGCGGCCGCCACCGCGGCGCACCGGCTGGATCTCGTGGGCCGCGGGCCTCGACAGGGCGATCGACCGCTGGTCGTGGATCTCGCCCTACCACGCGGTGGGCGTGATCCAGGCGTGGATCTTCGGCGTTGAATCGCGGCCCCGGGCGGTCTGGCCGCCAGCCTGCGCCCTCATCACGCTCACCGTCGTCGCGGCGGTCGTGCTCGCCCGTCGCGTGGCCGCGCCCCTGAGGGCCTGACGCATGATCTCGATCCGCGGCCTCACGAAACTCTACGGCTCGGTCATCGGCGTCAACGATGTGTCGGTCGATCTGGGCGATGGCGCGCACGGCCTGCTCGGCCCCAACGGCGCCGGCAAGACGACCTTCCTAGGGCTCGTGACGGGCCAACTGCGGCCGACGATGGGCCGGGTGCTCGTGTTCGGCGAGCCGCCGTTCGCCAACCCGCGGGTGCTCCGCCGGATCGGCTACTGTCCCGCGGCCGACCTGCTCGACCGCACGACCACGCCCGTGGAATGGGTCCGCTACCTCGTACGGCTCTCCGGCTTTCCCGCGGGCACCGCCGCCCGGCTGGCCGGCGATGCGCTCGAGCGGGTGGGGCTCGGTTCCGCGGCCCGGCGGCCGCTCGCCACGCTCTCCAAGGGGATGCGGCAACGGGCCAAGCTCGCCGGCGCCATCGCCCACGACCCAGATCTCCTCGTGCTCGACGAGCCCTTCGACGGCCTCGACCCGGTGGCCCGCCACGAGCTCGTCGAGCTCGTTCGCACGTGGGCCCGCAGCCGCAGCCTGATCGTGGCCAGCCACCTGCTCCACGAGGTGGAGGCCCTCGACGCCGGCCTCGCGGTGATCCTCGGAGGCCGCCTCGTGGCGAGCGGCACCGCGGCCGAGATCCGCACGCTCGTCGACTCGATGCCGGCGGAGGTGCGGGTGCGCTGCAGCGAGCCCCGGCGGTTTGCGGCGTTGGCCTGCGGCCTCGACGGGGTCGAGAGCGTACGGCTCGACGACGACGCGATCGTGCTGGCCACCCGGAGTCCGGGCGAGGTTGTCGAGCAGGCCGTGGCCCGGGCCCTCGACGCCGGGCTCGTGGTCAGCGAGGTCGTGCCCGCCGACCGGTCGCTCGAGGGCATCTTCGGCCGCCTCGTGCGGCTGCACCGCGGGGTGCACCGATGAACGAGATGAACGCCCAGACCCTCGGCCCCCGCCCCGATCCCGGCAGGCGGTGGACCGCGACGCACGCGATCGCGGCCGTCCTCACCGTGGCATCTTTTCAACTGCGGCGGATGCTTACGCCGCCGCGGCTGGCGATGGCGGCGGCGGGCGTGGCGTTTCCCGCCGCTGTCATGGTGGCGGTGAACCGGGCGGCGCGGGGCCGGCTCGATGCCGATCTCACCGTGGCCATGCTCTACGGGCTGATCCCCGAGGCCGTCTGCATGCTCGGCCTGCTCGTGACGATGTGTCCGGCGGTGGCCGACGAGCTCGAACGCGGCACCTGGGAGCACGTCGCCGTGCGGCCCCGGGGCCGGCGGGCGCTGCTCCTGGGAACGTGGCTGGCGGCGGTGGTGTGGACATCGGCCGTCGCGGGCCTCGCGACCGTGGTGGCGATCGCCACGGTCGAGGTCGAACGCCCCTGGTCGGTGGGGGCCATGCTCGGGGTGCTCGTGATCCTCTCGGCCGCCGGTCGGGCCGCGCTCTTCGCCCTGCCGGCCGTCGTGATCCCCAAGCGGGCCCTCGTGGCGAGCGTGGGCGTGGCGCTCGTCGTCGAGTATCTCGCCGGCGTGATTCCCGCGGTGGTGAACCAGGCAACGGTGAGCCTGCGGCTCCGGAGCCTGCTCGTGGCCTGGATGGGATGGCAGCGGAAGTTGCCGATCGAGATGCAGCTGCTCGTCGATCCGCAGCCGCCGGGAGTGCAGGTGGCGGCGGTGGCGGTGCTCGTGGTGGTGCTGCTGGCCGTCGCGGCCGCCATCCTCGAGCGCCGCCAGTTTCCGCCGAGCGAGGAGCTCTGACCACGCGTCGCGGCCGCGGGGCGGTTTATACGGGTCGCACGCGAGCGTCAGGCTCGAATGAGGGGTGCCCTCAACGCCACCGCAGTCGTACCGCTCACGCGGTTACGCTTCCTGCATCTGGAAGCCCAATAGCATAAGTGGTTACGCCTCCTGCATCTGGAAGCCCAATCGCGTAAGCGATGGGGACCACGCCAAACGTCACGCAGTCGTACCGCTCACGCGGTTACGCTTCCTGACAGCCTGAGGCTCAAGAGCGATCCGGCTTACCCGATCTCGCCGCGGCGGTGGGCGAGCGCGCGGCGGCAGGCGTCGGCCACCGGCGGGGCCGCCGCCTGCCCGAAGGGCCAGGTGGTGCAGCGCGACCGCACGTCGGCGTCGTCGCCGAGCCAGTCGAGGAGCGTGGCGGCCGTGGGCTCGTCGGCCGCGATCAGGCCATCGCTCGACCCGAGCGCTGCGGTCACGAGCCGCTTGAGCGAAGGCCGCGCCGCCGCCGACGCGAGATCGGCGGGCGAGACGTGCACCACCACCGGTGCCCCCGTTTCCACGGCGAGGTCGGTGAGGATCCCCGCGTGGAGCACGAAGATCGCCTCCGGAAAGATGTCGTCGGCCGCCTCCGCGATCCGCTGCCGCGCCGTTTCGCGGGCCAGGCCGAGAAGCCGCGCGGGCACGCGGGCCACGGCGGCGAGGAAGGCTTCCGGGGTGCCGTCGCGGACGGCGGCGAGAAAGTCTCGCGAGGCCGCCGCAACGTCGTTGAGGTGGATGCCGTGCATGCCCGGCGGCTGTTCCTCGAAGCCATGCCGCGACGAGGGGCCGCAGACCGCCACCGCGCAGCCGGCGGCCTCCAGGCCCGCGCGCAGGCCGTGCACGCGGGTATGCGGATGGTCGCAGCAGCCATGGTCGATGAGCAGGATGCGCATGCAGCGTGTGTGCGTCGGCCGTGGGGCGTGCGTCAGATCCAGCCCTGCCAGCGGGCCATGGCCAGGCAGGCGGCCGTCCACGCTGCCGCGGCCCAGTCGTCGGCCATGATGCCAAGGCCGGCCGGCAGCCGCTCGAGGGCGCGGCAGGGGAAGGGCTTGGCGATGTCGAAGATCCGCAGGAGCACGAAGGCCACCGCGAGCACCGGGCCGGTGCGGGCCTCCGGCGGCACCACGAGCAGGGCCAGCGGCATGCTCGCCACTTCGTCGAGCACGATCACGCCGGGATCCTTCCGCCCGATGGCCGTGGCAGCCCGCGTGCAGATCGGGATGCCGACAAGGCAGATGGCCGCGACGATCGCCGCCTCGATCACGAGGGCTGGCACGGCGCCCGATGCGAGCCGCGTGGCCACCCATCCGGTGAGAAGCGAGAGTGGCAGGCCGACGGCCGCCCCGAACGTGCCCGGGGCGAAGGGGGTGTATCCGACTCCGCCCACGGTGGCGAGCAGCACCACAGGGGAAAGCCGGGGAGCCGCGGATGTCGCCGTGTCGTGCATGAGGCCCATCCTACCGTGCGGGTGGGCGGTATGATGCCGGTGTCGCCCGCCGTCCCCGTCCCCGCAGCACCGCCGTGATGGAACCAGCCGTCCCCACCGACCCCGCCCTGATCGGCCCGCTCGCGCTCGTCGAGTTTCCGCACCCCGCCCTGCGGCGGAAGACGCGGCCCGTGACGCGGATCGACGCCCCGCTGCGGGCGGCCGTCGAGCGGATGTTCGACATCATGTACGAGCACCAGGGGATCGGGCTCGCCGCCAATCAGGTGGCACTCCCCTACCGGCTCTTCGTCGTCAACTGTGCGGGATGCCGCGGCGACGGCGAGGAACACGTGTTTCTCAATCCGGTGCTCTCGCGGCCGCGGGGCACCGCTGTGCAGGAGGAGGGCTGCCTCTCGCTGCCCGGCGTGAGGATGGACGTGCGCCGCCCGCAGAAGATCGTGATCGACGCCTTCACGCTCGAGGGCGAGCCCGTGCGCATGGATCTCGACGGCCTGCTCTCCCGCGTGGTCCAGCACGAGTTCGACCACCTCGAGGGCCGCCTCTTCACCGACCGGCTCCCCGAGGCCGCGGCGATCGAGGTACGGGACGCGCTCGAGAGTTTCGCCGAGGTGTTCGCGGGCCGGCAGTCGCGCGGCGAGCTGCCCGTCGACGAGGTGCTCGTGGCCGAACTCGAGCGGCTCGAGGCGGCCCGCTGCTAGACATGGCTCCGCACCCCGCCGCACCAGCCGCCGTGAAACCGCTGCGCATCATCGTGATGGGAACCGGGCCGTTCGCGGTGCCGATGTTTCGCGCCCTCGCGGCCTCGCCCCACGCGATCGTGGCGGTGGTCACGAGGCCCGATCACGCGCCCCCGGGCCGGCGGCCGCCCCCGAATCCGATGCGGGAGGCGGCCACGGCCGCCGGGGTGGCGATCCTCGATCCGGAGAAGGTCAACGATCCCACGGTGGTCGCATCCCTGGCGGCCCTGCGGCCCGATCTCTTCGTGGTCTGCGACTACGGGCAGATCCTCTCTCGCGACCTTCTCGCCGTGCCGCCGCTCGGCGGCATCAACCTCCACGGCTCGCTGCTGCCGCGGCATCGGGGCGCGGCGCCGGTGCAGTGGGCGATCCGCGAGGGCGATCCTGAGAGCGGCGCGAGCGTGATCCACATGACGCCCGCGCTCGACGCCGGCAACGTGATCGTGGCGCGATCCACGCCGGTGGGGCCCCGCGAGACGGCGGCCGACCTCGAGCCGCGGCTGGCCGCGCTCGGCGCCGAGGCGGTGATCGAGGCGGTGGAGAGGCTGCAGGCGGCGTTGGCCACCAGCGGCACCGTCGCGGGAATCGGCATCCCGCAGGACGCGGCGCGGGCCACGCGTGCGCCGCGGCTCACGAAGGCCGACGGCATCGTCGATTGGTCGCTTTCCGCCGCCGTGATCGAGCGGCGCCGCCGGGCGCTCGAGCCGTGGCCGCGGCTGACGACGTTCGTCACCCGCGGCGATGGGCAGCGGCAGCGGCTCGTGCTCGAAGACATCGAGGCGGCGGCGGCCGCCAACGCGGCCGCCGCGCCGCCGGGCACGGTGCTCGACACGGCGGGCGGCCGGCTCGTGGTGGCCTGCGGCGGCGGCACCGCGGTGGCGGTCACGCGGCTGGTTCCGGAGGGACGCCGCTCGATGACGGCGGCGGAGTTTCTGCGGGGCAGTTCGCTCTTGCCCGGCGCGGTGCTGGGGTAGATCTCCAGCAGATCGTTCGAGGCCTCACGGCCGTCGGCTACGACAACGGATTCACCGGCGAGGGGCTGCCCGTGCCCCGGGGCCGGACGTTCGCTACGGCCTTCCGGGCCTTCGCTCACTCGATGCTGACTGCGCTCCGGCATCCTGCGTTTGAAAAGCCGACCGGCCGTAAGGCCGCGGGCTCCGGTGCCGCAGGCGAGGGGCTGCCCGTGCCCCGGGGCCGGACGTTCGCTACGGCCTTCCGGGCCTTCGCTCACTCGATGCTGACT
>JBJTDZ010000084.1:0-22922 GCA_046092585.1 Pirellulales bacterium
CGGATGCCGCCAAGCGTGCGGCGATTCGGTACGACGAGCTCGCCGCCGCCCGGTAGCCGCGGGTTGTTCAACCTGCGGTCTGGCATGTGCAGGTTGGACAACCTGCACCTACAGGTGCCGCATCCGGGAAGCGTAACCGCGTAAGCGGTACGATCAACGCCGCGTCCGGGAAGCGTAACCGCGTGAGCGGTACGATCAACGCCGCTTCTGGGAAGCGTAACCGCGTAAGCGGTACGACCAACGCTGCGTCTGGGAAGCGTAACCGCGTAAGCGGTACGATTGCGCAACGTTGGGCGTGGTCCCCATCGCTCACGCGATTGGGCTTCCCGGAGACCACGAACGACGACACTCCGGCGGGCACGCCGCGCGATTGGGCTTTCCCGAAGCGACGGCCGGCGAAAAACCACGGCGAGGCATGTGCAGGTTGAACAACCTGCACCTACAACGGAGGTGGCCGACGGTCGCCGACCGCTACTTCGCGGCGGCGAGCTCGGCCTTCTTCCGCTCTTCCACGATTTCCTTCTGGATGTTGCCCGGCGTGGGCCGGTACTTCGAGAATTCCATCGTGAACACGCCCTGGCCCTGCGTCATGCTACGCAGGTCGGTCGAGTAGCCGAACGTTTCGGCCAGCGGCACCTCGGCGATGATCGTGGAGGTGTTGCCCACGGTTTCCGTCGAGATGATCAGACCGCGACGCTTGTTGAGCTCGCCCGTGACCGCACCCTGGAAGTCGGCCGGAACCTCCACCTCCATCTTCATGATCGGCTCGAGGAGCACCGGCTTCGTGTTGAGGAACGCCTCGCGGAAGCCGGCCCGGGCGCAGACCTGGAAGGCCATGTCGCTCGAGTCGACGTCGTGATACGAGCCATCCTCGAGCGTGGCCTTCACACCCACGATCGGGAAGCCGGCGATCGGACCCTTGTGGAGCACCGCCAGGAAGCCCTTCTCCACCGACGGGATGTATTCCCGCGGCACGCGACCGCCCACGACCGCGTCTTCGAAGACGAAGTTTTCGGTCGCATCCTCGGGCAGCGGCTCGAGGTGGCCGATGATGTGGGCATACTGGCCCGAGCCACCCGTCTGCTTCTTGTGCTTGTAGTCGTAGGCCGTGCCCTTCGTGGGAGCCTCGCGGTAGCTCACCTTCGGGGCGCCCACCGTCACATCGACCTTGTATTCACGCTTGATCCGCTCGACGTAGATGTCGAGATGCAGCTCGCCCATGCCGGCGATCAGCGTCTCGCCCGTCTCCTCGTCGGTGAACACGCGGAACGTGGGATCCTCGCGGGTGAACCGCTGCAGACCCTTGCTGAGCTTGTCGAGACCCTCGCGGTTGGTGGGGGTGATCGCCATCTTGATCACCGGCTCCGGCACGAACATGCTCTCGAGCGTGCAGTATTTCGAGTCGGCGGAATACGTGTCGCCGGAGGCTGCGTCGACACCCATCACGGCCACGATGTCGCCGGCCTCGGCGGAGTCGATCTCCTCGCGCTTGTCGGCGTGCATCCGCACGATGCGGCTGAACCGCTGCTTCTGGCTCGTGCGCTGGTTGATGTAGGCCTCGCCCTTCTTCATCGTGCCCTGGTAGAGCCGCATGAAGGTGAGCTGGCCGAACGGGTCGTCGACGATCTTGAACGCCATCGCCACGAGCGGCTTCTTGGGATCGGCCTCGAGATCGAACTTCTCGTCGGGGTTGGTCCAGTTCTTGGCGACCACCTTCCGCTCGAGCGGGTTGGGCAGGTAGCGGACCACGGCGTCGAGCAGGGGCTGCACGCCCTTGTTTTTGTAGGCACTGCCGCAGAACACCGGGGTGATGCTCTGGTTGTGGACGGCCGCCTTCGTGACGGCGTGGATCTCGTCTTCGCTGGGCTCCTCCTCGGAGAGGAGCTTCTCCATCAGCGAATCGGAATACATGGCGAGGTCTTCCAGCATCTGGTGCCGGGCGGCCTTGGCCTTCTCGGTGTAGTCGGCGGGGATGGCCTCCTCGCGGACGTGCTCGCCGTTGTCGCCGTCGAAGTAGATGGCCTTCATGCCGACCAGGTCGATCACGCCCTGGAGCTTGTCTTCCTTGCCGATCGGGATCTGGTAGGGGATCGCATGGCAGCCGAGCTTGTCTTTGAGCTGGCCCACGACGCGGTCGAAGTTGGCGCCGGTGCGGTCCATCTTGTTGACGAACGCGAGCCGCGGCACCTTGTAGCGCTTCATCTGGCGGTCGACCGTCATCGACTGGCTCTGCACGCCGCCCACGGAGCAGAGCACGAGGATGGCGCCGTCGAGCACGCGGAGGCTGCGCTCCACCTCGACCGTGAAATCGACGTGGCCCGGGGTGTCGATGAGGTTGATCGCACAGTCGCCCCACTGGACGCTCGTGGCGGCGGACGTGATCGTGATGCCACGCTCGCGCTCGAGATCCATGTAGTCCATGGTCGCGCCGTCGCCGCCGCCCTTGACTTCCTGGATGCGGTGGATGCGGCCGGCGTAGTAAAGGATCCGCTCCGAGAGGGTGGTCTTGCCGGAGTCGATGTGGGCCGAAATGCCCATGTTGCGGAGCTTGGTCAGATCCATGGAGACACGTTCTTCGAGGAAAATTGGGGGAGGGGGACAGGGCCGCCAGGAGGGGTGAACCGACGCGTGGCCCTGGGAAACGCGATGCCGGAATATACTGTCGCTCCGGGGAACGTGACAGACGGGCCGTTTCGGCCGGGGTTTCCCGCCCGTGACCCTCGCCAGCCCAATGACAGCCCACGATCCATCCGGCACTCCCGAGCCGCCTGCCGATTCGCCGCCCGGCGAGGAGACGAGCTACGGCCCGACCGCCCCCTGGCAGACCTGTTTTCTGCCGATGCTGGTGTTTCTGCTGCTGGCGCTCGTGGAACCTTCGCGCAAGGGCGGCGGCCTCGCCGGGGTGCTCGGCATCGGCCACGAGTTCTACCCATCCGTGTATGCCCTGCGGGTGGCCGCCACGCTGCTGGTGCTCTTCGCGGGCTGGCGATCGCTGGGCGGCTGGCTCGGCAGGCCCGCCTGGTGGACGCTGCCACTGGGGCTCGCGCTGGCGATGCCCTGGGTGGGCCTCGCACAACTCCAGCGCGAACTCGGCTGGCTCGCCGGCGACACCGGCCGCGTGGGCTTCGACCCCTTCGAACTCTACGGTGCCGGCACGCCCGCGGCCTGGGCCTACCTCGCCCTCCGGGGCCTCGGACTCGTGGTGCTCGTGCCGATCGTGGAGGAACTCTTCCTACGCGGATTCCTCATGCGGTTCGTGATCCGCGAGCCCTTCTGGCTCGTGCCCTTCGGCACGCTCACGACCGCCTCGCTCGCCACCTGCATGCTTTACGCGGTGGGCAGCCATCCCGCGGAGGCCGCGGCGGCGGTGGTGTGGTTTGGGGCGGTGACCTGGCTGGCCGCACGAACCGGCCGCCCGGCCGACTGCATCCTGACGCACGCCGCCACCAACCTCGCCCTCGGGGCCTACGTGATCTGGAGCGGCGCCTGGTGGCTGCTTTAGTGGGGCTTCGCGGCCGACTCGCACCGACGCCCACGGGCTACCTGCACGCGGGCCACGCCCGCACCTTCGCCCTCGCGGCGGAGCGGGCCCGCGGCGCCGGGCTCGTGATGCGGATCGAGGATCTCGACGAGCCGCGGTGCAGGCCCGAGTATGTGGCCGCGGCGCTCGACGACCTCCGCTGGCTCGGCCTCGACTGGTCGGAAGGCCCCGATCTCGGCGGCCCGCACGCCCCATACCTGCAGAGCGAGCGCACGGCGTGGTTTCTGGAGGCATGGCGCAGGCTCGAGCAGCGCGGCGCGATCTACCCGAGCCCGCACTCCCGCCGCGACGTGGAGGCAGCGGCCAACGCGCCGCACGACGGCGATGCGGAGCCGATCTTCCCGCCCGCCCTGCGGCCCACCCACCGGGAACGCGCGGCGGCGCCCGGCGGCGTGGCTTGGCGGTTTCGCGTGCCGGACGGACGCGTGCTCGAGTTTCACGATGCGCTCCAGGGCACGGTGCGACGGACCGCCGGCATCGACTTTGGCGACTTCGTGGTCTGGCGGCGCGACGACCTGCCCGCCTACGAACTCGCCGTGGTGGCCGATGACCACGCGATGGCCATCGCGGAGGTGGTGCGGGGCGCCGACCTGCTGACGAGCACCGCCCGCCAACTGCTCCTGTACGAAGCGTTGGGCTGGACGCCCCCCGCCTTCTGCCACGCGCCGCTGGTATGCGACGCCTCCGGCAAGCGGCTCGCCAAGCGGACGGGCGGACTCGCCATCCGCGACCTGCGGGCCACAGGATGGACGCCCGCCGACGTGCTCACCCGGCCCATCGACGCGCTGAACCCGCTGAACCCTCTGCAATAGCCCAACGCCGTAAAGCGTGGAGCCGGCCCAGCACCGCGCCGCCACTCCTGGCACCGCGCAGCCACTTCAGGCAGCCTGGGCAACTCACACAATCGGCGGTGCGACTCTTCGCCTGCCATCGCGGCACCGGGCCTCACCGCGGCCCAAACCGGATGCCGATACCACCATGCGTGGGGAATCCACATGGCCAGGGCGGATGGATTCATGCGCGTCGAGGCATTTGTCGTGCACCTGGAGCGGGCCACCGCCCGCCAGCCGCAGGTGGCGGAGATCGCGAGGTCGATCCCGCTGCCCACGACGGTGCTCGCGGCGGTGGACGCGCAGCACCTCGAGCCATCGGCCCGCGAACGACTCGTGCGGCCACGGCTGCACGCGCCGGCCTATCCCTTCCGGCTGCTCGACACCGAGATCGCCTGCTTTCTTTCCCATCGCCGCGCCTGGCAGACGATCCTCGATGCAGGCCTCGACGCCGGCCTGATCGTGGAAGACGACGTGGCAGTCGCGAATCCGCTCTTTCGCCGGGTGCTCGGCCACGCAATCGGCAGGGCACGGCCCGAGGATTTCATCCGCTTTCCGCTGCACGAACGAACCGAGGGCAGGGCACCGGATCGCGCGGAGCCCTCGCTCATCGAGCCCCGCCTGCCGGGCCTCGGCATGCAGATGCAACTCGTGGGGCACGAGGCCGCGCGGCGGCTGCTCGCGGCCAGCGAGGTGTTTGACCGGCCGGTCGACAGCTACGTGCAGATGCAGTGGATCCACGGGGCGCGCATGCGATCGGCACGGCCGGTGGTGATCCGCGAGATCGATTTCGTGATCGGCGGCAGCACGGTGCAAAACAAGCGGGCACCACTCGCCCAGAAGGCGGCCCACGAACTCGGCCGCCCGATCCTCCGCCTCGCGGTGCGGCTGGCCAACGAACGCTGGCGCCGCCGCGGCGCCGCCTGACCCATCGCGCGCCCCACCGCCGCCCGCGCGTCGCCTGCCCCGCGCCGTCGCCTGCTTCGTGCACGCCGCCTGTCCTGTAAAAGCCGAAGGCCGTAAGGCCTCGGGCCGGCAGAGGTGGCCTCCCTCTCACGCTGGCCGCTGCGCGGCCCCCGCGGGCTCACGCCCTTCGGCTAGTACCACCCCGCCAGAAACCCCTCTTGCGGGTGGAATGATTAAACCGTACCACCCTCACGAACCGACCCTACTTGCGAGGGGTGTCCGTGAGGCCGACGCGTGGCTGGCCTGCTGCCCCGGTTTGTCATCCGGAATGGTGAGCCGATGCGGAGCGTGCACGACAGCGTGATCGCGGTGACGGGGGCCCGGGGCTTTCTCGGGCGGCACGTGGTGAAGGCCGTGGAACGCCGCGGCCTTCGGGTGCGGTCGCTGGGCCGGCACGACGGCGACCTGCGGGATCCCACCATCGCCGAACGGCTGCTCGCCGGTGCCGACACCGTGATCCACCTCGCCGCCGACGTCGGGGGCGTGGGCTATCTCAAGAGCTGCCCGGGCCGCGCGTTCCACGACAACTACACGCTGGGGCTGAACGTGGTGCGGGCCGCGATCCGCGGCGGCGTGCGCCGGCTCGTGCTGGCCGGCACCCCCTGCTCCTACGCCGGCGACGCCGAACTGCCACTGACGGAGGCAGACCTGCTCCACGGCGTGCCTGCCGGCGACACCGGCACCTACGGCTACGCCAAGCTCGCCACCTCGCTGGCAGCGGCCACGCTCTGCCCGGCACTCGGCGACACCGACACCGTGACGGTGATTCCGTCGAATCTCTACGGCCCCGGCGACGCGTTCGACGAGACGCGGGGCCACGTCGTGGCGGCCCTGATCCGCAAGGCCGTGCTCGCCGCGGAACTCGGCCACGACTCCTTCGACGTGTGGGGTGATGGCTCCGCCACGCGGGATTTTGTCTACGTGACCGACGTGGCGAAAGGCATCGCCGCCGTGGCCGCCTCGAGGGAACGCTTCGACGGCACGATGCTCAACCTGGGCTCCGGACGCGAGACGTCGATCCGCGAGATCGCCTCGATCGTGGCGGCCGCGGCGGGCTCGAACCTCCGGCCACGGTTTCTCGCCGACAAGCCCGTGGGCTACACCCGCCGCGTGATGTCGGTCGCCCAGGCGGCCGAGCGGCTCGGCTACGTGGCCTCGACGGGACTCGTCGAGGGAATTCGCAAGACCGTCGAATGGCTCCGGGCGTCCGGCACGGTGGCCACATGGCTCACCGGCGAACGGGCCGCCGATCGCGTGGCCACGCGTCGGGCAGCCTGACGCCCCGCGGCTATTTCGCACCCCCGGCACGCGATGCCAATACCGAGCGGTAGACCCTTTCATAGCCGGCCTGCGTGGCGGCCATCGAATGGCGCTCCAGGACCGCCACCCGGTGGCCCCGGGCCTCGGCGGAGCCTTCCGCGTCGCCGCGAATGCTCTCGCCGACCGCAGCGGCGAACGCCTCGGCGTCGGTGACATCCACGGCCCGGCTGGAGAACGCCGTCTGCGGATCCATGCGATAGACGAACATCGACCGGGCACGTGACGTGATCACCGGCCGATCGTAGGCGAGCACATCGGCCAGCACCGCAGACCCCGACTGCCCGACCTCGTCGTAGGGGAGGACGAACACGTCGGCCTGCGCGAGCACGGCCGCCTGCGTGGCGACGTCGTCGAGGTAGCCCGTGACCAGCACCCGCCCCTGGAGCCCGAGGGCATCGGCCCGCTGGAGCACCTCCAGCCAGTAGTCGCTGCCGCCGCGATCCTTGGGATGAATGCCGCCCGCCGCGACGAGCTTCACGTTGTTCGGGAGGTAGCGCAGGGCCTCCAGCACGCGGAGGTGCCCCTTGTAGCGGCTCACGAAGCCCGGCAGCATCAGCCAGACGTCGTCCGCAGGCTTCGCGAGCGGCGACGCCACCGGCTCGACCCGAGGCCGCTCGATCGGGAACGACAGCACCTGCGTGCGGGCCTGCAACTCTGGATACGACTCGACGAACTTCCGGTGGGTCTCCTGGCTGTGGAGCACGATCGCGTCGGCCAGTGTCAGGGCGGCGGTGATGTGCCGGTTGCGGAGGTGGTGCACCAGGCCCGCGAACCCGCGCGACATGAGCCTGGTGCGTCGCGGCAGCGACATGCTCGAGAGCCAGGTATGCAGGCTCACCACCACGGGTGCACGGAGCTGCTGCATGACCCAGTGAAACCGCCGGCTGGATTCCGCGATGTTCCTGCCGAAGAAACAGAACTCGTGCTGGATGTGGACGACATCCGCCCCCGACGCGTTGACGCTCGCGACGAGGTCTCGAAAGGAACGGTCGAGCGCCCGGCTGCCGGTCCACCGGCTCAGGCCGCCGAGGTTTCGCATGTCGAACGGGAGGATCGTGGCGCACCGCTCGAGGCCGATAGCCAGCCGCTTCATGAACTCCGCATTGCCGCACTGCTGGTTCCAGGGCGTCATCACGGCGACGGTGAGGTCGGCCGGCACGGGGGCCAGTCGCGGGGCGCGGGCCTCTTCATCACTCGTGACCACCGGCCGTGGCCGGGCATGCGGCTGACGGGCGAGCATGGGGCAACCTCGTGCACTGGTGAACCCAACCACGGATGCATGCGGCCGGCCGCGACTGGCCGGGGCGACAGCAACCGCCCTTCGGAGGGGGGTACCGTAGCGGGCATACCCGCCCCCCAAAAGGGCAGTTTTCCGGCCGGCACGCGGCTCTCGGCTCGCGTGCGGAAGGACGGCTCGACGTGGTGGAAGCGATGCCGGCCGGGCTATCCTGCAGCCTCTCTCGGGCCCCCGCCGCGGCCCCGGCACACCGGAGGTGATGGGATGGATGACAGATCGTCAGCACGCGAGCCGGGCCGGCCGCTGCCGACGGTTCGCTGCTTCGTGCTGATCGTGGGCAACGCCCGGAGCGGCTCGACGTTGCTGGGGTCGATCCTCGACGGCCACCCGCGGGCGGTGGTGGCCAACGAGTCGGCCGCCTCCGCGACCTTCTGGCGGGGCATGAGCGGCGCCGACATCCTCCGCGACGTGGTGCACAACGCCACGCAGGCGGCCGCCGAGGGCCGGCTCTCGGAGGGCTACCGCTACCAGATCGGCCCGTCTCCGGAGTCGAAACACGACGTGCTCCTCGCCGGCGACAAGACCTGGAATCCGGCGTTGCTCCTGCTCCACGGCAACCCCGGCCTGCTGCCGTCGCTCGAGGAGCGGCTCGGCATGCCCGTGCGGCTCGTGCACGCGATCCGCAATCCCTTCGACAGCATTGCCACGATGCATCGCCGCAGCGGCGCGAGCATCGCCGACCGGATCCGCTGGTATTTCATGCACTGCGAGGCGGCGGCGGCGCTGGAGGGCCGGCTTGCGGCGGAGCGATTCCTCGAATCCCACCACGCCTCGCTGCTCACCGACCCGGAAGGCGAACTGCGACGGCTGTGCGATTTCCTCGACCTGCCGCCCGACGCCGCGCACCTCGAAGCCGTTCGCGGGATGCTCTTCGCCCGACCCCGTCGCCCGGCGACCGAGATCGAGTGGGAGGCTCGCGACCTCGCCGAGATCACGGCACGCATGGCCGACTTCCCCTTCCTCGACCGCTATCGCGAGGAGCGGCCGGCTGCTGCAGACAGGCCAGGCTGACCTCCGTCAATCATGAAGCCAGGCTCTTTTGGGCCTGAAACTTGCGTTTTTCGCTGATAACCTTATTTTCACTACGTAGTGAAATATGGCTTTCCAGGGTTTTTGTGTGCGACGCAGCAGCGATTCAACACGGCGGTGCATGGAGGTCTGCCGCGATCTTTTCGCAGCCGTGGGCTCCTTCTCCGCTCGCCCCGCTCCGGGCGATGGCGTGAACGGCGAACTGACGTTCGGCGGCAATCGTCCACGACGACGGAAACTCGCCATTGTGGTGCGTGAGCGCATCACTCCTCAGATCGCAGCCGACGTATTCCAACAACTTCGGGATCGGGCTCGCCGCCTCGATGCACTCGTGGCAATCTACGCTCCGACAATCAGTCCCCGCGTTGCCCAGCTGGCTCGGGACGCCGGCGTGTCGTTCGTGGACGCCGCCGGCAACTGCCGCATCGTCGACCAGCAGTCGGGACTTTTTATCGAGCGGACCGGCCACGTGGATGCGGCCGCTTGTCGCAAGCAGCGGGCAAGCAATGCATTTGCGCCCAAATCGAGCCGGATCATCCGCGTGATGCTTCACGAGCCATTGCGCCGTTGGCAGGTGGGCGAACTGGCGGGGCATCCCGACGTGGGCGTGAGTCTTGGACTTGCTGCCAAGGTGAAGCAGTGGCTGATCCGTGAGCACTACGCCGGCACGATTGGGCGATCCCTGGTGCTGACGCGCCCCACCGACCTTCTCGAAGCGTGGGCTGCAACCGTACGGGCTCCAACGGCTCAGCATGGGTTCTACCTGCGAGGCGAACCGAACGAGATCGAGGTGCGAATCGCTTCGTGGTGCCAACGAACGGGAGTGCGGTGGGCTTTTGCGAGGTTGTCGGCCGCGTGGAGGCTTGTTCCCGAGATTCGCTCCACCATGGCATCGATCTACATCGAACCCAACTCCCTGGAAGGCTGGGAGGGACTGGCTCGCTCGCTTCGCGAAGATTGCGGGGCCGTGGGCGTCGATTCTGGGGCCACGCTCACGGTGCTCGAGCCTTTCGACGACAGTGTCTTTGTGCGAGCCTCGGAACCACCCGCGGTTTTCACGTCCCCATTGCAGACGTACATCGACCTCCGGCACGGCCAAGGCCGCGGCGCTGAGGCTGCTCAAACGATCTTCGATCGATTCATTCGGCCCTCCTTTGAGGACGTCGAGGCGGAGAGGAGGGAATGACAATGGATCAAACCGCCGCCGCAAGGGCGGTGATGATCGAGGTGCTCAACATTCTCGGTAGGCTCAAGGGCGACATCGTGCTGATCGGCGGGTGGGTTCCCAACCTGCATTACCCCGACCGCGGCCATATTGGCTCCTTGGATGTCGACCTCGCGATCAGCCCGGAAGCTGCCGCCGACTGCGCGCACGACTCGATCCTGGCACGGCTACGGGATCGCAACTATCAATTCAGCCCCGGACCAGCACGCTTCTATCGCGATGTGCCCGGCGCTCGCGAGCCCGTCAAGGTTGACTTGGTTGCCAGCGAATACCGTGACGGCAACCGGGTCGACGCCACGCTGGTCAACGAGCTTCGGATCAATGGGCTCCGCGGCGTCGATTTGGCATTTGAATGCCACGAGGAAATCACGCTGACCGGCACCATGCCCGACGGCTCACGCAACGCCGTTCGGGCACGGATTATCCGCCCAGAGGCGTTCATACTCGTCAAAGCATTCGCCCTCGCGGAGCGGGTGAAGGCCAAGGATGCCTACGACATTGCATTCACGCTTCACCACTACCAGCCTTCCCTGGACGATCTTGCCGCCCGCATCGCTCCGCTGCTGAGCCGGGGCCTTGGGGCCGAAGCGTGGCAGATCCTGCTGGAGAAGTTTGCGTCGCTGGACGCGGTGGGCCCTCGCTGGGCTGCCGACGTCGCAGCACTGGAAGGCGGGGCCGACGCCAACCGAGAACGGCGGGCGGCCTACGAAGATGCCCGAGCGCTATTCGAGGCTGTGGCTCGTCTCCGCCAAACATGACGCCGGCGGCTGGCCATCCGCAAAGTGAGGCTGCTGGGGCTCGAACCCAGGACCAACGGATTAAAAGTCCGATGCTCTACCGACTGAGCTACAGCCTCGGAAGTATCCTACCGGGGCCATGCAGGCGAGCAACACGACTCCGGAGCACCTCGGCATGATCCTCGCAGCCCCACGGACGGCCCTCACCGCACTGCTTTCGCTCACCCTCGCCGCCCTGGCCTCCGGCACCGAACCGATCGCCACGCCATGGGGACAGATCGTGCCCGCCGCCGCCCCCGGCACCTACGACTTCGTGGTGGCACAGTGGCCCGCCGACCGCCAACTCGTGGTGCCCGCCGGATTCCCCCCGATCGTGCGGGCCACCGCCGAGTCTGCCGGCAGCCGCCGCGACCTCGTGTTCGAATACAACGCCGACGCCACCCGCGTCGCGATCGTCGCCCAGCCCGACACGCCCGACACGCCCGATCGCGTGACCGTGGAGACCGCGGAGGAGACCACGCAGTTTCCCGACGGCCGCATCGTGCTCACCGCCCGCTCCGCGAAGGTGAACGGCACGCGGGCCAAGCTCGAATCCCATCCCGGCAACGATCGGATCGGCTCGTGGGCCAGTGCACAGGACGCCGTGGAGTGGACGCAGCCGCTCACCCGCTGGGGCGCCTACGACCTGCGGCTCACCTACTCGACGGCATCGCCTTCCGGCACCGAGATCGAGCTGACGGTCGGCGCCACGAAGCTCGCCGCCACGCTCGAATCGACCGGCAGCTGGTATCGCTACACCACCATTCCGCTGGGCCGCGTGACGATCCCGGCCACCGGTGACCTGCCGGTGAACGTGCGCTGCACGAAACTCGTGGGGGACGCGGTCATGAACCTCAAGGCGGTGTCGCTCGTGCCCGCCTGCGAAGGCACGCCACCGACGCAGGCCGACGACGGCAGCGTGACGCTCCACGGCCGCGACGCCACCGTCCGCGGCACCACGCTCCGCTGGGAGCCCGCCGAGCAGAAACAGACGCTCGGCTTCTGGACGAAGCCCGGCGACGCCGCGGAATGGACCTTCACGCTCACGACGCCCGGCACGTTCGACGTGGAGGTGCTCCAGGGCTGCGGCCCCGGACAGGGGGGCAGCGAGATGACGGTGACCGTCGATGGTGGCACGCCCGCCGCCGCCACGCTCGCCTTCACCGTCGAGGAAACGGCGGGCTTCCAGGATTTCCGAGCGCGGACGATCGGCCGCGTGTCGCTCGCCGGCCCGGGGCCGCACCTGCTCCGCGTGCAACCCGCGAAGATCGCCCACGCGGCGGCCTGCGACATCCGCCAGATCCGCCTCCTGCCTGCCCGCTAGGGGGCCGACGGCCGAATGCCCGAGAGAGGACTTGAACCTCCACCCAGTTACCTGGACAAGAACCTGAATCTTGCGCGTCTGCCAATTCCGCCACTCGGGCGAGTGGACCCTCGATCGTAGCAGGCCGCCCCGGCCGGAAAAGCCCCCGGCGTGGCCCGCCGGAAACCCCGCACCGCAGTCCCCATCGCTCACGCGATTGGGCTTCCAAGGCACGTGCAGGCAGCGGATTCCGACGCGACGGCAAACGCCGCATCCGGGAAGCGTCACCGCGTAAGCGGTACGACCGCACAACGCTCGGCGCAGTCCCCATCGCTCACGCGATTGGGCTTCCAAGGCAGGGAGCGTGCCCTTCGGTGCATCGACACCGTGGCCGCAGGTTGTTCAACCTGCGGTTTCGCACGTGCAGGTTGGACAACCTCCACCTACTTCGTGCGGTGTCAGCGATCTCGGCATCGGGCGACGAAGGCGGCGTAGTCTTTCGGTGTGTCGATGCCCCGGGCCGCATGGGCGATCGCCGCCGCCACGATCGGGATCCCGGCCTCGACCACCCGCAGCTGCTCGAGGCTCTCGACCGCCGCCAGCCGCGAGTCGGGCAGCGCGTTCCAGCGCTCGAGGAGGCTGCGGCGATAGGCATAGAGGCCGACGTGCTGCCAGTAGAGCGGCGGCTCGGCGGCGAGCAGGGCATCGCTCCAATCGCGGGCCGCGGGCACCACCGCGCGGCTGAACGTGATCGCCCGCCAGCAGCCCGGTTCCTCGACGCCATCGGGCCGCCGCCACGGCGTGAGCACCGCCTTCACCGCGGCCGGGTCGCGGAGGTCGTCGGCCGTGCGGAGGGGTGTGACGAGCGTGGCCACGCCCGCCTCGGGGCAGCGTGCAAGCAGATCGATCGCCGTGTCGATCGCGGCGGCGGCGAGTTCCGGCTCGTCGCCCTGCACGTTGACGACGATCTCGGCGGCCGGCAGCCGATCCAGGGCCTCCACGATCCGCGCGGTGCCACTCGGCGCCTCTGGCGAGGTCATCACCGCGTTCCCGCCGAAGCCGGCGACGGCGGAGGCGATCTCGTCGCTGTCGGTGGCGACGACCACGTCGCGGGCCGTCCGCGAGCCACGGGCCGCATGCCACGTGTGCTCGATCAGCGTGCGGCCGGTGTCGGCGAGCAGCATCTTGCGGGGCAGCCGCGTGCTCGAGAGTCGGGCGGGGATGACGATGACCGCCGCAGGGGAGGATGCCATGGACGAGGATTCCGTTGGCGACGCGAGACGACGATCCGCTACGATGAAGGCAGACCGGGCGATCGAGGGCGTTGCCCCGGCGGGCACGCCGTCACGACCGCCGGAGCCCGGGGGATTCTTCCAGATGTGCGGCATCGTCGGCTACGTGGGGTTCCGCAGGGCATCCGGCCTGATCCTCGAGGGTCTGCGGCGGCTCGAATACCGGGGCTACGACTCCTCGGGGCTCGCCGTGCTCGACGACGAGGGCGAGATCCGCGTGTTCAAGGCGGCGGGCCGCCTCGGCCGGCTCGAGGCGCTCGTTCGCGACGAATCGCTCGAAGGCTCGATCGGCATCGGCCACACCCGCTGGGCCACGCACGGCGCCCCGACCGACGCCAACGCCCATCCGCACCTCGGCTGCGGCTCCGAGGGCGAGGTGCTCGCCGTGGTGCACAACGGGGTGATCGAGAACTTCCGCGAGCTCAAGGCACGGCTCGAGGCCGAGGGCTACGTGTTTCGGTCGGAGACGGACACCGAGGTGATCGCGCACCTCATCGATGCATGCCTCGCGAAGGCGACGGCCCGCGGGGCCGGCTGCGACACCGCTGGCCGCCCCGACCTGCCCGAGGTGGCGGCCGTGCGCGACGCCGTGGCCCAACTCCGCGGCACCTACGGCCTGCTCGTGCTCTTCCGCCGCCACCCCGACCTGCTCGTGGCCGCCCGCTGCGGCAGCCCGCTGGTGGTGGGCGTGGGCGACGACGAACACTTCGTGGCCAGTGACGCCAGCGCCCTTGCCGGCTACGCCGACCGGATCGTGTATCTCGCCGACCACGAAGTCGCCGTGGTGACGCCCTCCTCGCTGCGGATCATGCACCGTGACGCGGGCCGCGTGGAGCCCTCCGTGCAGCCCCTCGAGCTCTCCGCCGCCGACGTCAGCACCGGCGGCTACGAGCATTTCATGCTCAAGGAGATCCACGAGCAGCCCGAGACGATCCGCGCCGCCATGCGGGGCCGGCTCTGCCGCGACGACGCCACCGCCGTGTTCGGCGGGCTCAACCTCACCCCCCGGCAACTGCAGGAGGTGAACCGGATCGTGCTCACCGGCTGCGGCACCAGCTGGCATGCGGCGCTCGTGGGCGAATACCTGATCGAGGAGTTCGCCCGGCTGCCCGTGGAGGTGGAATACGCGAGCGAGCTCCGCTACCGCAACCCGCCGATCGACGAGGGCACGCTCCTCTTCGCGATCACGCAGTCGGGCGAGACGGCCGACACGCTCGCCGCGCTCCGCGAGATGAAGCGGAAGGGCCATCCCACGCTCGCGATCTGCAACGTGGTGGGCAGCTCGATCGCCACCGAGGCCGAGGGCGGCATCTACCTGCACGCGGGCCCCGAGATCGGCGTGGCGAGCACGAAGGCCTTCACGAGCCAGTGCGTGGTGCTGGCGCTCCTCGCCCTCTTCTTCGGCCGGCTGCGGCACATGAGCTTCGAGCAGGGCCGGCGGTTCATCGCCGCGCTCGAACGGTTGCCCGACCTCGTGGCGACGGCGCTCGAGGCCGATGGTGAGATCCGGCGGATCGCGGCCAAGTATCGCGACGCCAACACCTTCCTCTACCTCGGCCGCCAGTACAACTTCCCGGTGGCCCTGGAGGGCGCGCTGAAGCTCAAGGAGATCAGCTACATCCACGCCGAGGGCTACCCCGCCGCCGAGATGAAGCACGGGCCGATCGCGCTGGTCGACACCTCCACGCCGAGCGTGTTCCTGATTCCCCAGGGCGCGGTCTACGAGAAGGTGATGCTCAACGTGGAGGAGATCCGGGCCCGCAAGGGGCCGGTGATCGCGATCTCGAGCCCCGGCGACGAGCGGGTGCGGGAGCTCGCCGACGACGTGATCGAGGTGCCCGAGACGCCGGATTTCCTGCAGCCGATCGTGACGGCGATCCCGCTGCAGCTGTTGGCCTACCACATCGCGGTGCTGCGCGGCTGCGACGTCGACAAGCCCCGCAACCTCGCCAAGAGCGTGACGGTGGAGTGAGGGCCGCCCGCGGGACCACGCCAAACGTGGCGCAGTCGTACCGCTCACGCGGTGACGCTTCCCGGACGCATCACCGGCCGTACGCTCCCCGCATTGGAAGCCCAATCGCATAAGCGATGGGGACCACGCCAAACGTGCCGCAGTCGTACCGCTCACGCGGTGACGCTTCCCGGATGCCCCCACCCTCACGCACGCGGCAAGGCTTCCCGGACACGCCACGCCCTACCGCCCCGTGACGGCGGCGAGGGCGTCGGTGAGTTCCTTGCTGCTCACCGGCAACGAGACCACCTTCCGACGCTCGTCCACCTTCGCGGCCGCGGCCAACTCAGGCTGCTTGCCGCTCTCGAGGAGGATCGCCGGCACCTCGGCGAGGAAGGGATCGGTCGAGAGCGTATTGAAGGCGTCGACGGCCGCTTGACCCAGGGTGTGGGTGCTGATCACGAGCAGGTCGGCCGGCAACGGGGCCGTGGCGAACCGGGCGAGGGCCCGCTGCGGATTCTCGGTGAGGAGCACGCGAAAGCCGAGCTTGGTGAAGTGCTCGCGGAGCACTCGCTGGGCCTTGTCGCTCGACTCGACGAGCATCAGGCTTCCCTTCGCGGCCGGCTGCCCGACCGTGGTGGTCTTGGCGGCGGGGAGCGCCGGGCCGGCGTCGCCATCGGCCCGCCTGGCGATCGCCACCTCCAAGGCCCGCTTCACGTCGGCCGCCGTCTGCCAGCGCTCGCCGGGATCGAGGTGCATCATTCGCGACACGATGTCGACCACGTCGCGGGGCAGATCGGGACAGCGGGTGCCCAGCGGCTCCACCGACGTGAACCGCCGCGGCTCGGCCCGCACGGTGCGGTCGCGCGACTCGAGCAGGGGCGACACCCCCGAAACCAGCAGGTAGGCCACCGTGCCCAGGAAGTAGATGTCGCTGCGGACGCTGTCGTCGCGCATGCCCGAGAGCTTCTCGAGGGCGGCGTAGTCGACCGTGCGGGGTTTCTCCACGCGGCCCAGCACCTTGTCGCCCGTTTCGTCGACACCGGCGAGGCCGAAGTCGACGAGCTTCGCCTCCCCCGTGGAGGAGACGATGACGTTGGAGGCCTTGAGGTCGCGGTGCGTGACACCGCGGCGATGGGCGTAGTCGAGGCCGCTGACCATCTGGTGCACGAGGACCAGTGCCCGAGGCACGTCGACCGCACCGCGGATCTTCACCAGCTCGCGGAGCGTCTGCCCCTCCACGAACTCCATCGTCAGGTAGCTGACGCCATTCTCCTGGCCGACATCCTCGATGGCCACGATGTTGGGATGCCGCAGCAGCCGCCCCATCTCCCCCTCGTGCCGGAAAGCCTGGCACTTCTCGGGATCGTTGGCGAAGCGATTCCGCAGCACCTTCACCGCGAGGATGCTGCCGTCGTCACGATGGATCGCGCGGTAGACGCGGGCGAACGACCCGGCGCCGATCTGGTAGAGCGCCTTGGCCCGGCCGAAGAAGTAGCCGGCGCGCTCGCCCTTGAGGAGCCGCTCGAGCTGGAAGCCCGTGAGCAACTCGCGCCGCACGAGCCCCTGGCCGAACTCCTCGGCCGACAGTCCATGGCCCCCCACTTCCCGAAACGCGTCTGCGAGGTCGCCGGACGGGACGAGTTCCAACTCGCCCACGAGCTGCAGAAGGTTTTCGGCCGTTGACGGCTTCATGGCGGGCCGGGCGTAACGAAATCGTGGGGGTCGGCCGAGTTGGTCACCAGCCTACGCATTCTGCCAGCGTGCGGCAGGGGCCGCCCATTTTCCCCAACTCGTCTGGAGCCCGCCCTCCGGGTGCTGGTAGAAGCCCGACGGGTCTGGCTGCTTCCAGCCCCGCCTCGTGTCGGACTCCCATGCCCCGCCCCCTCAGACACCGCCCGCAGCCCGTGCGGCCGCGGCCGCCGATCGTGTGGCTGGCCCGCGCGGCCGTTGCCACGTGCTTCGTCGCCCTTGCGGCACTCCCGGTCGGGGCGGGCGACGTGGCCGACGACTTCGAGGCCGCGGCGACCTCGTGGACCGTGGCGCCCGGATCGGCTCGCGTCGTGGCGCACGAGCGGTCGGCGGAGGGGCCGCACCGGGGCACCTCGTGCGAACGGATCGTGGCGGAGCCCTCGGCCAGCAGGCCCTTCCGCGTCGAGACCCCGATCGGCCCGGCCGCGGTGATCGAAGAGCTGCGGAGTTCGCTCTGGGTGAAGGCCAGCCGCCCCGACGTGCGACTGGCCGCACGGGTGCGATTCCACGGCTGGATCTCCACGAAGACCGGAACCCCCGTGGAGGTGCTCGTGCCGGGCACCGCCTCCCGCGACATCGACAGGTGGGAGATGCTGCAGGTGGGCTCGCTTCCCACGACGATCGCGCGGCTGATGCCCGCCCTCGCGCTCGAGCACGGCGTCGGCTCCCCCGCCGGTGCGAGCGTGACGCACCTGGTGGTGGAAGGGCCGCCCCTGGGCGGCCGGTTCGAACTGGCGCTCGACGACCTGCGGATCACGGGCCTCGTGGCCGCTCCCGCCGTGGCGGCATCGGCACCGATCCGCGACGCCAACGTGCGGCCCACCGCCGCGGAAACCATCCTGCCCACCGATCCGCCGGCCGGCCTCGCCCGCGGCGTGCTCGAGGTGGATCGACTGCCCTTCTATCCGCGGTCGATCGATTGGAACGGCGAGCCGCTCGAGACGCTCGCCGGCCTCGGCTTCAACTGCGTGCGGTTCGCCGAGCCGGCCAGTGGCGAGCAGCTCGCCGCGGCACGACGGGCCGGACTCTGGGTGATCTGCCCGCCACCGCCGATCCCCGACATCGACATGCGCGAGCCCGAATCACTCCCGGTGCTCCGCAACTGGGATCGCGTGCTGATGTGGGATCTCGGCTCCGGCCTCTCGGAGGCCGACGTCGAGAAACTCGCCGAACGGGCCCGGCGGGTGCGTGCCTGCGACGTGCGGCCGGGCAGGCCGCTGGTGGCCTCCGCCGACTCGGGGCTGCGGAGCGTGTCACGGCACATCGACATGCTCGTGGCCCGCAAGGCCGTGCTCGGCACGAGCCTCGAACTCGTCGACTACCTCACCTGGCTGCGGGAGCGGCCCAGGCTCGCCCGGCCGGGCACCCCCTTTCTCGCCACGCTCTCCACGGAGACCGACCCCCGCGCGGCACGGCAGGCGGCGGCCCTGGCGGGCGTGGGAGGGAGCGGGCTGGCCGTGGATGGCGAGAGCCTCTGCCTCGCCGCCTTCTCGGCCGTGGCCGCCGGCACCCGCGGCATCCTCTTCACGTCGACACACCGTCTCGATGCCGACGACCGCGAATCGAAGGCGCGGGCCGCCGCCGTGCGCGAGATGAACCTGCGGCTGGGGGTGCTCGAGCCGTGGGGCGCGGCGGGCCGTTTCGCCGCACAGGCCCAGACCAGCAGCGGCGAGGTGCAGGCCTACGTGATGGAGGCGGCGCGGGCGCGGACGGTGGTGGCCTGGCGATGCGTGCAGGGCTCGCAGATCGTGGCCCGCCGCTACGCCGGCGGCGACATTCCCCCCAACGAGTCGCCGCTCACGATCCTCGTGCCGGGCGTGCCCGAGGCGCACCAGGCCTGGGAGGTGGCCCCCGGCGGCCTCAAGCCGCTGCGACAGCAGCGGGTGACAGGCGGCGTGTCGGTGACGCTCGACGACTTCATGACCCACGCGATCGTGCTCTTCAGCGGCGAGCCGGCGGTGACGGCGCACGTGCAGGAGCGGATCAGGGGCCTGGCGATGCTGGAGCTTTCATCGGCCCGGGCCGTGGCCTCCACGGCGCTCGCCTCGGCGGGCGACCTGCTCGGGCGTCTTCCCCCGCAGGCACTTTCCGGACCACCGCCGGTGAGCGCCGTGCCGATGCTCACCGAGGCAGGACGCGTGGCCGCCGAGGCCGAGGCCCTCGCCGCGAGCGAACCCAGTTCCGCCGTGGCAAAGCTGCGGCGGGCGGCAGCCATCGCCGGCCAGTTCGAACGCCGCATCTGGGAAAACAGCGTGAAGGCGGAGGGTTCGATGGTGTCGAGCCCGCTGACCGCCGCCGACACGGCGCTCGCCGAGGCCTGGCAGTTTGTCGCCGCCCGCACGGCCACGACGCCGGGGCCGGAACTCCTCGCCGGCGGCCGCATGGAGCGGATCGAGGATCTCGCCGGCTCCGGCTGGCGGCACTTCGTGAGGTCGCAGCCGGAGATTCGCACCGGCGTCGAGATCTCGCATGGGTCGCCCGCCTCGGGCCGCGGCTGCCTGCGGCTGCTCGCCACCCCGGCCTCCGCCGACGAGGCCCCCGTGGTCGTGGAGACGCCGCCGGTGTGGATCACCACGCCGCCGGTGACGGCGCCGGCCGGCAAGCTCGTGGAGATCACGGCGCAGGTGCTCGTGCCCAAGCCGATCACGGGAAGCGTCGACGGGCTGTTCGTGTTCGATTCGCTGGCGGGCCCGGCGCTCGGCGAGCGCGTGGGCGTGGGCAAGGCGTGGCGGCGGCTGGTGCTGCACCGGATCGTGCCGGCCGATGCCTCCGACGAACCGCTGGTGGTGACCTTCGCCCTCACCGGTCTCGGCGAGGCCCGGATCGACGACGTCTCGATCCGCACGCTCGACCGGGGCGGCGTGCCGACGACGCTCGTCTCGACCACGCCCGGAGATCCCGCGGCCGGCAGCTTCCCAACGCCGGAAGACCTGCTGGCACCGGCGTCGAAGCCTCCGCTGCCGAGGCCGGCCGCGCCGGCAGCCCCCGCCACGCCGGCCGCCGGCTGGCCGGGCATGAGCCTCGAATGGCCGAGCCTGATGCCCTTCGGCCAGTCGCCCAACGCCCCGCCCCCGGGCCCCGGTGGCGGCACCATCGACCCCTTCAAGCGCGCTCGCGACGCGGCCCCTCCGGCGCCGTGATCACGCCGGGCGTGGGTGGCCGATGGAGCTGCAGGTTGTTCAACCTGCGGTGCTGAAAGTGCAGGTTCGACAACCTGCACCTACCCGGAGTGCACCGACGAGTTTCGGGTTGCGCTACCACGCAGCGCCGCGCGGGCCTTTGCGTCGAGGTCGTGGAGACGCTGCGAGCAGACATCGAAGATCTCCTTGTCGCCGAGCGCCGCCACCTCGTCGGCGGTGAGGATCCTGCCGAACTCGAGGCGGATCCGCCCCGGCCGCGGCAGGAGCCGCGTGCGCGGCCAGCACTCGAAGCCGCCGACGATCGCCACCGGCACGATCGGCACCCGGGCCTTCTTCGCGATCAGCGCGAAGCCACTTTTCAGCTCGCCGAGCCGGCCGTCGAACGTGCGGGCCCCCTCCGGAAAGATGATCACCGCCGCCCCACGCTCCAGCCGCTGGATCACCAGCTTCATCGCCTTGACCGCCGAGGCCTCGCGGTCGATCGGCACCGCATCGAGCGCCGTGATCACGGCGGCGAACGGCCTGAAGCGGTAGAGCGAACTGCGGGCGAGGCTCGACAGCCGGCGATCCGTCGCCAGGCCCAACAGCAGTGGATCGAGGAACGTCTGGTGGCTGGAGAGCACGATCAGCCCTCCCTCCTTCGGCAACGGCTCCTCGAACCGCGAGCGAAACCCGAACACCGCCACGCCGAGCGTGCGGCAGAGCACCCAGAGGATCGCGTAGAGAATCTTGCCGAACGCGCTGTGGCCGCCGCCCGCCGCATCGGATTCGTCGCGCCGGGTCATGAGGCCCGCGGCCGCCGCCGCTCCTCGACGAGGTGCACGAGCCGCTCCACGACCTCCTCCCGCGAGAGGCCGTCGGTCTCGACGAGCACCGCGTCGACCGCGGGCTGCATCGCCCCGACCGGGCGGACGCGGTCGCCCTCGTCGCGGCGGTTCTGCGCCGTGAGCACCGCCTCGATCGTGGTGGGCACGCCGCGGGCCTCCTCCTCGCAATGGCGGCGCCGGGCCCGCTCCTCCGCCGAGGCGGTGAGAAACACCTTGAGTTCCGCCTGCGGAAAGACCACCGACCCCTGGTCGCGGCCCTCGGTGACCACGTCGATGCCGGCGGCGATCTCGCGCTGCAGCCGCTTCATCACCTCGCGCACCGGCGGGGCGTCGGCCACCGGCCGCGTGGCCGCGGTGACGCGGTCGGTGCGGATCTCCGCCGACACGTCGCGGTCGCCCACGAACACGCGGCCGTCACGAAACGTGATCGGGAGCGACGCGGCGAGCGTCGCCAGCGCCGCCGGATCGTCGAGCGGCACGGCACGTTCGAGGGCCACGAGCGCGACGGCCCGGTACATGGCGCCGGTGTCCATGTAGCACCAGCCGAGACGGGCGGCGAGCGCACGGGCAGCCGAACTCTTGCCGGCGCCGGCGGGACCGTCGAGCGTGATGATCATCCCGCGAAGTCCAGGTCGAGGTGCAGCCACTGGTATCGGTCGAGAGAAACTACGGTGCGACCGCCCTCGATCGCAACGGCCACGTCGGCCCGGGCCTCCCCGGACACGTGCACGGGCACGGCCCGCGCGACCGGCCGCCCCCAGTCGATCGACACGCTGCCGGCCCGCCCCGCCGACTCGAGCAGCCCCACGCGGGCGGCGGTCACGCGGCCCCCGTCGTGCGCGAGCGACCGCACCGTGATGCGCACGCCTTCAGCACCGCTCACCGCCGGCAGCGCCGGATCGGCAGCGGCCAGCAGTGCGAGGCCCGCATCCCACGGACGCGGAATCCCGATGCCCACCGCCAGCCGCCTCCGCACCACCGCGGCCGCACCGCCGGCGAGGATCGAATCGAGCACGTGGGTGCCGGGCACGAGATGCCAGGGCACGCCGCCGCTGAGCACCGTGATCGCGTTCGCTTCGTCGGCCCCACCATGAGGCACGATCTGGATGAAGTGGGGCGCCGTGAAGCAGCCGCGCTCCGTGGCGACCGACTGCGTGTGCAGGCTGCGGCGAATCTCCACGTGCTCGTTCTCGTGCCAGGCGAATCGTGCCGCGAAGTGGCTCTCGAGCAGCGGGCCCTCGAGCGTGCGCTCGGGATGGATCTCGATGTCGAGCACCGCGAGCGGGAGTTCGGGATCGAGCGATAACCGCTGCAGGAACCGCGCGGCGACGCCCCCGTCGGCATCGACGAGCCGGCCTCGGGCGACGATCCCCGCGATTCCGCCGGCGCCGATGTCAGGGGCAACCTCGTCGGCGAGCATGGAGGTGTAGCAGGCCCGCTCCTCGGGCGATTCCCAGGCGGCCCCCGCCTGCGGCCGCGTGGTCCGCACCGCGAGCCGCTGCGAGAGCCGGTTGCCGCGATCGACGGGCCGGCGCAGCGCGAGCAGGCCGCCCGACCGCGGATGCACCTCCACGCGGAGCGCCGCGGTTTCGAGGACGAGTTTTTTGGTGGGACGGGCGCGGCTGCCGAAGAGACCACGAGGCAACCAGCCCCGCGCCGTCGGCCTCGCGGCG
>JBJTDZ010000085.1:0-16975 GCA_046092585.1 Pirellulales bacterium
ATGATACCCCTCCACATAAACCAAAGGAACACTATGCCGATAGCAACCACCACCGAACCCACAACCAGCCAGCACACCAGAAGCCGGACCACTACCCAGCCCACCAACACCCCGACAACCCAACTCGAACGCAACGCCGCCAACAGGCTCCGCACCACCATGGCCGCCGTTCGCCTCGCCTTCACGTGGCTGGGCGTACGCAAGACGTTGGCGCTAGAGCAGCGAACGACAGCCGCCCGAGCGTTCCATGCCGACCGCGAACTTCTCTCGGCCAGCAAACTCATCCTCGACACCAAGAACCCCGCCTACCGTGCCGTGGCTGCCGTTCGGTCTGAGGCGTCTTCCTACTGGCGCACGGTCACGCTGCCGTTCCCCGAGGCTGGCATTCGGCTCCTTCCCCAGAGTTCACTCAGCACGTTCGCCAGCGCGATGCAGACGTACCGCGAGAGGCTCCAAGAGGCCGCCCGGGAACTCGCCGCGCAGTACGACACGATCAAATCAGAAGCCCAGCGGCGCCTCGGCACGCTCTTCAACGCCAGCGACTATCCCAGCACGCTCGACGGCCTGTTTGACCTCGAAGTTTCCTACCCGACCATCGAGCCGCCGAACTATCTCATGGCCTTGCACCCCGACGTGTATCAGCAGGAGCAGGCCCGGGTCCGTGAGCGGTTCGAGTCAGCCGTCGAACTGGCCGAGCAGGCTTTCGCCACGGAACTCCAGCGGCTCACGGCCCACCTCGCGGAACGCCTCACGGGGCTTCACGACGGCCAGCCCAAGGTGTTTCGCGATTCGGCCGTGGAGAACCTTCGGGACTTCTTCGAGCAGTTCCGGCGGCTGAACATCAGGAGCAGCCCGGAACTGGATGCCCTCGTCGAACAGGCCCAGCAGACGATCAATGGCGTCGAGCCACAGACGCTGAGAGATTCCAATCGGCTCCGGCAGATGGTGGCCCGGGACTTCGAGCAGATTCAGGCCCGTGTTGGTGACCTTCTCGTCGACAGGCCCCGCAGGAACATTCTCAGGCGCGGGCAGATGGGAGCGGGAGTATGACCAGAGAGATGGAGTTGGTCGTCGGCTGTGATGGCGGTGTTCGATGTGTGTATGGTGAGGAGTTGGACCTTCGCGCGCTCGGGAAGTTGCAGATCACCCGGGCGAGCCATGTCGAGCCAGATGCCGAGGGCTACTGGTGGGCTGACATGGGGCCTGTTGATGGACCTGTCTTGGGGCCATTCAAGAGCCGGACGGTGGCTTTAGGTGCGGAGCGGGAGTGGCTGGCGGCTCGAGGCCTCTAGCGTCACGGCGGCTCGGGCAGGGCCGGTAGACCCCGCTCGTTACGCCGACGCTGCATCGCCGTGATGAACACCTCCATCCGGGCGCGGCGCGCTGGTGTTGTCCCATCGATCATGTGCTTTCGCATGGCTGCGGCCTCAGATTCCGACAGGTTTGGCGGCGGAAAGGGCGGTCGCCTGTCTGAAGAATTACCAGCCGCAGTACCGGGTGCTGGTCCGCTACCGGGCGGTCCACCAGCCGCACCGAACGCCGACCGCATCATCTCCATCTGATTGATTTCAACGTCGAGAAAGGCAGCCCGACGATTTGCTGGCAGGGTAAAGAACTCGTCCATCTTTGCATCGATGCTCGCCCGGAAAGTCTTCGCTCCCGACATCATCGCTCGACCTCAGAGTTCGGGCGGCAAAGCCTGCACCTTCTCCATCACCGCCTGCATCGCGGTCACTCTTGCAACTGCCTCGTCGGGCGAACGGATCGGCTGTCCGGGCGGAAACTTGGCAGCCATCTCGTCGTGCATCGCCCGGATTTCCGCCACACGAGGGTCTTCTCGTCTGGCCATTGCGCCGCCCCACCACCAGAACCCGAACGCACCAATCAGAACCAGAATGATTGCTGCGGCGATAAAGCGGCTACGGCCAGTTGAAGCGGCTGACTGTGAGTGCATGACTGTTTCTCCACCGTAGACCGGCAGGCCCTCGACTCGTGTTCAGAATACCGGCAACCGCACGTTGAGGCAGCCTTGATTATCGGGCGGCTCACGATCACCCGAGCGAGCCGTGTCGAGCCAGATGCCGAGGGCTACTGGTGGGCCGACATGGGGCCTGTTGATGGGCCGGTGCTGGGGCCTTACGGCAGCCGGACGGAGGCGTTGGGGGCGGAGAGGGAGTGGCTGAACGGCTGCCGCCCCGGCCCGCGCATCACGTGATGCCGACAAACTCGTACGAGATCTCCGCAAGCACAGTTGCCGCAAGCGGAGCAGTTGGGCATCGAACCGGCTGAGGGATGCGGAGAGTGCTTTCCCTGGAAAAAGCATCGTCGATTAGATGTGATACAGCCTAGCGTGGGCGACTAGGGGCTTCCGGCTCGCTACGATAGAATCCTCAGCATGCATCGCGGCTCGCCGATTTGGCGGATCACATCCTGGCTTTCCTTGCTCGGCTACGTTTTGGTGGCTTCAGGGCTTCCGCTGCCGATCACCGGGCCGAGTGACACCACCCAGGCAGTTGCGGGGAAGGACCGGTCCAAGCCTTTCCCCTGCATGGACAAGCCATGCGGGTGCGCAACGGCCAAGCAGTGCTTCGCGAGTTGCTGCTGCCACACCCCAGCGGAGCAACTCGCCTGGGCAAAAGCCCACCGCGTTGACGTCGCGATCCTGACAGTTCTTGAGCGTCGAGTGGCGACTAAATCGGCTTGCACTTCCGGCCACCACGCCAACAAGGCGGCATCATGCTGCCGCACGAGCCGTACCGTTGACCTGGAAGGCCCGGACATCTGCAGCGAATACCGATCCCTCGCTGCCGAGCCGGCCGACCCAAAGCCGAGCGATGATGAGGCGACAGCGGAGGATCAAGAGGTTCCTGGTCGCGTTGTCATTTTGCGTTCGATGCTCGCTTGCCAAGGCATCGCGGCGGCTTGGGCTGCGGCGACCGTCTCCTTGCCTCCACCGCCGCCAGCGGCCGGTGAGTTCCAGCCGCCACAATGCGTGGCGTGGCTTGTCATCATCGACCAGCTCTCAGTCAACGAGCGGTTGCCTCCTGATACTCCGCCTCCTCGAGCGTGAGACGCGCTTCTACGTCGCCGGTCACTGATCGGCGGCGATCCAAGTGTTGTCAATGACGCACGCACCGTACCTGCGGGCATGAGCCTGCGCGTTGTGTGTGTCTCATCACGTACCGCGCATGCGTGCTTGCTCGCACCGTGCGCTCACACTCGAGGACTACGATGAGAACTGTTTCTTGTGTGTTCGTTTTTTTCCTCCTGGCGACAACGTCGTTGTTGGCTGGTCAGATCTCGGCGGTTCCGGGCCCCGATGACCAAGGCGGCATGCTCATGCCCATGGTCACGATCGTGGGGGCGGACAACTACACGAATCCCACCTCCGGGACCGTGTCGATCGCGTTCAACCCCGGCTCCGTGCCGGACCTCAAGACGCTCGAGCAGTGGAGCGCGGGCAGTTGGTTTGCCGAGACAGCGGCCTGGCGGCCGTCGATCGGCTCGCCAACTGGAGTTGGAGGTACGCCGTCGGCCAACGCCGGCAATGGCGACCGCTTCAACAACCAGTACGGCTTCATGTTCATGGCGATGCCAATGATGGGGGCCGCAAACGTGCCCACGGGCAAGTCGCTGGGTATCAAGCTCACGGCGATCTCGTCGGGAGACGTTGAGTCCTACAACTACGTCAACGCGCAGAACCGCTGGGATCAGGTGTTTCCATCGGTGGGTTCGCAAGTGCTGTGGAACGGGTCGATGTGGCACAACTACTTCACCCTTCCCGCGGCTTCGGCAGCCGGCACCTACACGGCGACGTTCGAGGTGTTCATCGCGAATACTCCGTTCACGGGTACGACTGGCTTCGCCCAGTACGACTCGGCGGCGTCATTGGCAACGGCAGATGGGAACTTCACGCCCGCCACGGTGACCTACACCTGGAATGCGGTGGCGGTGCCCGAGCCTTCGTCGCTCGCCTTGGCAGTGTGTGGAGTGATTGCCACCTCCCTGCCGTTCGTGCATCGGCGGAGCCCGTGCGGCCAGAAGGCGTGAATGCCGGAATGTGGCAGCACAGAGGTACCGGCCTCCGGACTGCGCGCCGGCGGCCCTGGCAGCGGACTGCCTTACAGGCGCCGCTTCGCTGGGTGCCGCCGGTGCATGGCCCGCTGCGCGCCGGCATCACCCTGGTCGAACTGTTGGTGGTGGTCGCGATCATCGCTGTATTGGTGGCACTTGTGCTACCGGCCATACAGAGTGCGCGCGAAGCGAGCCGCCGCATTACATGCGGCAACACGCTACGCCAGTTGGGCATTGCCATGATGCTGTACCTCGACACCCACAAGGATCGGTTTCCGCGAAGTCTTCACAGTGCTGGGGCGTTTCGGGAACCCGGCTGGGCGGCCTCGATCGCACCGTTCCTCGGAGAGCCGGCCGCTGACACGCCAGAGAAGTGGAAGGGAGTGTTCAACAGCTACTTTCGTTGTGTCGGCGACGCATCCAGAGATGCCACCATCTACAGCTACGGGCTGAACGTCTTCATGGAACTGTCTCCACAAGGAGACGACTACGAAGGAAGTCCGGCCACGTGGCGACTCCGCAGACTCATCCCACGCCCAACACGAACCATCCTGCTGGCCGAGGCGAAGGGGACGCCGTTTGGCGACCACTTCATGTGCCACCAATGGTCATCCGTCACCGCGGCAACGAATGCACTGGGCAGTGAGAGGCACCGCGGCAGCCCGAATTTCCTGTTCATCGACGGTCACGTCGAGTCGCTGTTAGTCGAGGAGACGTTCGACCCACCACGGAACGTCAACAAATGGAACCCGAGCAAAGCTCAATGAGGCCCGGACCGAGCACCATTTATTTCAATAAAGCTCTGGTTGCAGGTCCCCACTGCGCCTGCCGCCGCCCCCAAACCATCCGCTCCCCGTCCGTCTGCTTCGGGAGCCCCAATTCCTCGGCGGCGACGGCCCGCTTGACAGCCTTGTCGTTGGCGTCCGGCCCGGCCGAGGCGGTGGGCAAGACGCGCGGCTCCGACGGCAAGTGGGCGTGAGCCGGGCGTGACCACGTAGCCCAGCCAGCGTTTCCGCTCGTTCCCTTCTTCCGGCCCGCTGCGTTGGCGGCCGGTGCCCCTGTGTTTCCCTGTCCCGTTTCCCCTTTTCCATGGAGATGCTCTGTCATGAGTGACCTCGAACTGATCGACGCCGTGGCCCGCAAGACCGGCGAAGACTCCCATGAGATTCGGCGCCGAGGCTTCACGCTGACCGGCCCTGATGACACTGGCCCGGAGCCGGAGTGCCTGCTGGACGTGCTGCTGGTCGATCTCGATGAACTCGGGACCGTCGACTGGGACGCGCTCGGCTACGGCTGTCGGGCGCCGTTCTTCGACCCCAGCACGAAGGCCCGGAAGAAGGCCAAGGCCAGCAGCAGGAAGCAGGCGGCCCGAGCGGCGTGACCTGCTGACCGGCCGGAAGACTCCAAGCGACCCCAATCAAGTGACGGGCGTGGAGTGTGGTGGAGGTGCCCAAGCCTCGCTGCACCCACGCCCGTCGCTTTTTCCCAACAAATAAACAACCCAACCACCCAACAGGAACTTCATCCCCATGTTGAAACTCCATGCGGGCGTCTCGAAGAAGATCGGCCTGCCAAATTTCTCCAGCGCCTCGGCCTCCTGCACCATCGAGGCCGAACTCGATTCCAGCCTGCTTCAAGACCACGAAGGCTTTCAGGTCGTCGTCCAGCGGGCCTACCAGTCGTGCGAGAAGGCTGTGCAGGACCAGATCGCCCGGCTGACCAGTGAGGGCCAGAGCGAGACCAGCCACCCCCAGCCCCGCGAGGTGATCGAGGTGCGCACCAGCCCGGCCATCAGCGGCGCCACGGTCACGCGCATCCCCGCGGCCCAGTTCACGAACCAGCCCAGCCCCCGTCCTGCCACGGCTTCGCAGGTGAAAGCCATCAGGGCCATTGCCGCACGCCGGAAGATCGACCTCGTGGGCCTGCTGCGGGAACGCTTCGGCCTGACCACTGCGGACGAACTCGGCATCCGACAGGCCAGCAACCTCATCGACGAGTTGAAGGGCGACGAGCCGACCGCCAGCCCCAGCACGAACGGTCACACGAACGGCAACGGGGCCTACGCGACGACTGGAGGTGTTCGATGATCGCCGGGGCTGAACTGCTGCCGGTACTCACGCCCACGAAGCCCGCCAATCCCGCCAACGAGGTCGCCAAGAAACTCACCGGCCGGGACTACGTGAGTTGGTCGGCGCTCTCCACGTTCCGGACCTGCCCGCTGAAGTACAAGTTCCGGTACATCGACGGCCTGCCCGAGGAGAGTGTGTCCAGCGCGCTCGTGTTCGGCACCGGGATTCACACGGCCGTCGAGCAGCACTATCAGGCTCATCTCGCGGGCGATCCCAAGCCCGACCTCGATGCCCTCCTGTTCGCCTACCGGAGTGCATGGCTGCCGCACGACCCGGACGCGATCCAGTTTGGCAGCACAGAGACTCGAGCCTCACTGGATGCTCTCGCCGGGAAGATGCTCGCGGCGTTCTTGGCGAGCCCAGCGGCGAGCGTTCAGGGCCGCGTGCTGGGCGTCGAGGAGGAGATTCGCGGCATGCTGGTCGAGGGCGTGCCAGACTTGTATGGCCGTGTGGACCTGCTCACGGAAGACTCGGACACGCTGGTCATCACGGATATCAAGACTTCACGCGGCAGATGGAGTCGGGAGCAGGTCGAGGATTCAGGCGAGCAGCTTCTCCTGTACTCGCACCTGGCCTCGGAGATCAGCCCGGGGAAGAAGATCACGACCCGGTTCTTGGTGCTCACGAAGACCCGCGAACCACATATCGAGGAGCACACACGCGAGGTCCAGCCAGCCGCCGTGAAACGCACCTTGGCGGGCGTGGAGCGGGTCTGGAGGGCGATTGAGTCGGGGGTGTTCTATCCCGCGCCGAGCACGATGAACTGCGCTTCGTGTGGCTACCGGGCGGCGTGTCGGGCGTGGGCAGGTTGATCGCTTGCAGGGAAGAAGGCGGCCGGGGTTGAAATACACCTCGGCCGCTTTTTTCTAGGTATCAGCGGTCTGTCGGTGCGGTCGCATGCACCGGCGCGAAGCCGCTCACCCAAGATGGCAAAATGGGAAGCCGTGGAGGAGAGAGGCGTAAAATGCGGCGAGACGCGTGGCGCCAGCAAAAACGCTTGACGAGGCCTCCGCACGGGTCCGATAACCAAGAAGTCGCAAAGGATAATTCTTCCGTGCGTGCCGCTGTCGCCCTTACAACAACGTTTGCCACCGTATTGCACTTGGCAATCGGTTGCTGCGGGCAAATGCCGCATTTCGATGGCGGGTCTCCTTGCTGCGTGAGGGATCTCGCGTGTGAGCAGGCGGTCGAGTGCTGCGAGGATCACGACCACGACCGCAAGTCGGAAAACGCCGCAGGCGGTTTCGACGCCCATGGGCCGACCTCGTCGGACGGAATGATCGAGGCACAGGCAACGGGCCACGACTGCGATAGGTGTCGATGCGTCGCGACAATTGAATCAAATCGCATCTTTGATGCAGCACCGATGGTGACCTGCTTCCTCGTGTCTGCCGAAACTGAATCGATCGCAAGCATGCAGGCCACGCGAGGGCCGTGCGAGGGCTGGGATCCGCCGGTATCATCTTTGCTCCGACCCCCGCTCTTCGAGCGCCTGGTCGTCTGACGCCCGGCGCGGCCTCTCTGGCCGCCGCCTGTTTCCGTTCCGTGAAGCTTCTTCGACTGGCGAGGAGGCCGGTCGTTGGTGGCCTACCGCCATGGTGGCTGCTGAAACCCTCACACAACTGCCGTTGTCGAGAGACGATCCATGCACTCGTTGCCTCCATCAAAGCCCCTGCGCCGCATCTCATACATGGCGGCAGGTGCTGTCGCCGTGCTGCTCGTCGCAGCATTCGCCGTGGGCGGCCCATGGCGGGAGCCCGTACGAGCGTGGACGATCCGCGCTCTCGGCGGAACGCCCGGCGGTGAAAACGCTTCCGCCGCCACACCGGCCGACGACCATCCGCATGCCGACGAGCACGACCACGAAGCAGATGGGCACGACCATGCGGGGCACGCCGAGGAGAACTCCATTGAGCTATCCGAACAGGCTCGTCGCAGCATTGGTCTCGAAGAGGGTGACGTGAACCTCTCGACCTTCCAGCGAACGATTACCGTGCCGGGCATGGTGGTCGAGCGCCGGGGCCGCTCGCGATTCGCGATTATCGCGCCGATGACGGGGTACATCACCAGGATCCTCGTGGCCGAGGGCGAGGCGATTGCCCCGGACCAGCCGCTGTTCGAGATCCGGCTCACGCACGAGGAGTTGGTGCAAGCCCAGGCGGATCTCCTCCGCACGACCGCGGAGGTTGATGTCGTGCGTCGCGAGATTGCCAGACTTGAGGGCATCGGCCCTGAGGGCGTGATTCCGGCGAAGACGATCCTCGAGCGCAAGTACGAACTCCAGAAGCTGGAAGCCGTCCAACTTGCCCAGCGGCAAGCACTCCTGCTCCACGGACTTACCGCCTCCCAGGTGGAAGACATCATCGGCACCCGCACGCTCCTCGGCTCGATCGCCGTGCGGGGACCAGGGGCCACCGCCCTCGACGGCGGCGGCAACAAGCTCGTCGTTCAATCACTGGCGGTGGACCGCGGCCAACACGTCACGGCTGGCGACACGCTGGCCGTGCTCGTGGACCACGCCACACTGCTCATCGAGGGAGACGCGTTTGAGCAGGACATTCCCGCGATCACCGAGGTGGCGACGGCCAGCAAGTCAATCACCGCCGTCCTGGATGCACCGGGTGGGCTGGGGCGGCACGTCGAAGGCCTTCGAATCGCCTACGTGGCAGATCGCGTCGCAGCGGAATCCCGCACGCTGCGTTTCTATGTGACCCTTCCGAACGAAGCCATCTCCACGCCTCACGCCGACGGCTCAAAACATCTCCTGACATGGCAATACAAGCCCGGACAGCGGATGCAGCTGCAGGTGCCCGTGGAGGAGTGGACCGAGCGGATCGTGCTGCCGGCGCAGGCCGTCGCCCAGGATGGCGTGGAGAACTACGTGTTTCGGGCCAACGGCGACCACTTCGACCGCGAGCCGGTCCACGTCGAGCACCGCGATCCGCAGTGGGTCGTGATCGCCAACGATGGCACGCTCTTTCCGGGCGACCGGGTGGCGATGTCGGCCGCCCAGCAGTTGCAGTTGGCGATCAAGAACAAATCGGGCGGTGGCATCGATCCGCACGCCGGCCACAACCACTAAGTCAACACGTCCCGGAGCACCCGAGCACCGCCTCCCATGCTTGACGCCATCATCCGCAATGCCTTGCGATACCGCCTTGTCACGATTGTGCTCGCGCTCGTCGTGCTTGTCTATGGCGGCCTTACGCTCTGGTATCTGCCGATCGACGTCTTTCCCGATCTGAACCGGCCGCGGGTGACCGTGATGACCGAGGCCCCGGGACTCGCTCCGGAGGAGGTGGAGACGCTCGTCACCTTCCCGCTAGAGAGCGTCCTCAACGGAGCCACCGGCGTGCAGGCCGTTCGCAGCGCCTCGGGCGTCGGCCTGTCGGTCATCCAGATCGAGTTCGCATGGGGCACCGACATCTACGTCGACCGGCAGATCGTGGCGGAGAAGATCGCGGTGGCCCTCGATCGGATGCCCAAGGGAATCCGTCCGCAACTGGCCCCGATCTCGTCCATCATGGGCCAGGTCATGCACGTGGGCATGTGGAGCGAAGGAGGAGCGACGCCGCCTATGGAGGTCCGGACGCTCGCCGACTGGGTGGTGCGGCAACGATTGCTCACGATTCCCGGTGTCGCACAGGTCGTGACGATGGGCGGCGGGCGAAAGCAGTTCCAAGTACTCGTTGGTCCGGAACTACTGCTCCGCTACGGCCTCACCCTGCACGACGTCGAGGCCGCCGTGCAGGCGAGCAACTCCAATGCCACGGGCGGCTACCTGAACCAGGGTGGTAACGAACTGCTCGTCCGGTCGCTGGGACGAATCCAGAGCATCAGGGATCTCGAGTCGGTCGTCGTCAAGTCCGCCGGCGACCGGCCGGTGGTGCTCGCCCAGGTGGCCCGTGTGGCTGAAGGGCCGCAGGTGAAACGCGGCGACGCAGCGGTCAACGGCAAGCCCGCCGTGATTCTGGTGATTTCCAAACAGCCGGGTGCCGACACCCGGAAGCTCACCAACGACGTGACCGTGGCGCTCGAGGGACTGCGGTCGTCGCTGCCCGCCGACGTTCGTCTCAATCCCGAACTCTACCAGCAGAAGACGTTCATCGACCTCTCCATCCAGAACGTCGTCGAGGCCCTCCGCGACGGCGGCATCCTCGTGGTCGTGGTCCTGTTCCTGTTCCTGCTGAACTTCCGCACCACGTTCATCACCCTCACGGCAATTCCGCTGTCGATCGTGATCACCGGCCTCGTCTTCAAGTGGCTCGGGATGTCCATCAACACCATGACCCTCGGCGGCCTGGCCGTCGCCATCGGCGAGCTCGTGGACGACGCGATCGTCGACGTCGAGAACATCTTTCGACGTCTGCGAGAGAACGCCCATGCAGCGGAGCCGAAATCAGCGCTCCGCGTGGTCTACGAAGCCTCGAGCGAGGTGCGCAACTCGATCGTGTTCAGCACCATCCTCGTGGTCCTCGTGTTCGTGCCGCTGTTCGCGCTCGGCGGCATGGAAGGCAAGCTGTTCACACCGCTGGGAACGGCCTACATCGTCTCGATCTTGGCCTCACTCGTGGTCTCGCTCACAGTCACGCCGGTGCTTTCCTACTGGCTGCTGCCGAACGCCCGCTTCATGGAGCACGAGAAAGACGGCCTGCTCCTGCGGGTTCTCAAGTCCCTCGCCGGCTGGGCTATCCGCCTTTCCGTCCGCTTTCCGGTGCCGATCCTCACCGCCGTCGCGGTCGCGGTAGGCGCGAGCGTCGCCGTCGTCGCGGGGCTCGGCCGCGATTTCCTGCCGCCCTTCAACGAGGGCTGCGTGCAAGTCAACGTGCTCCTCCCCCCGGGCACGTCGCTGGAGACGTCAAACGCGATCGCGTCGATGGTCGACGAGAAGATCGGCAGGATCCGGGGCGTCGCCAACTTCAGCCGACGGACGGGGCGGGCCGAACTCGACGAGCACGCCGAGGGCGTCAACGCCTCCGAGGTGATCGTCAGCTTCGATCCCACGGCGGGCCGCGACCGTGAGGAGGTGCTCGAGGAGCTCCGCGAGGAACTCACACAGGTGCCTGGCGTCGTGATCGCGGTGGAACAGCCGCTCGCCCATCTGATCAGCCACATGCTCTCGGGCGTGAAGGCGCAGATAGGCATCAAGCTGTACGGAGACGATCTCGGGATACTCCGCCGCACGGCCGAGAAGATGAAGGCGGCGATGGCCGACATCCGCGGCGTGAAGGACCTGATGGTCGAGCAGCAGGTGGAGATTCCGCAGCTCCAGATCCGTCTACGCCGTGACAAACTCGTGCAATTCGGGCTCACGGCCGACGCCGTCAATGAGTTCGTCGAGACCGCGATGAACGGCCGGGCCGTGTCGGAGATCGTCGATGGCGAGCGGAAGTTCGACCTGGTCGTCCGGCTCGACGATCCATACCGCGTGAACATCGACACGCTTCGGCGGTTATCGATCAACCTGCCGGCCGGCGGCCGCGTGCCGCTCGAGACCGTAGCCGAGATCCACCAGGGCAGCGGCCCCAACACCATCAACCGAGAAAACGTCCGGCGACGCATCATCATCCAGTGCAACACCGCCGGACGCGACCTCGGCGGCGTCGTCACGGACATCCAGGCCAGGCTCGCGCCGCTTCTGGCCGAGTTGCCGACGGGATACTTCGTCGAGTATGGCGGGCAGTTCGAGAGCCAGCGGCAGGCCACGCGGATGATTGGGATCCTGAGTCTTGTATCGCTCGCCGGGATGTTTCTCGCGCTCTACACGCTCTTCCGCTCGACGAACCTCGCCCTTCAAGTGCTCTCGGCATTGCCGATGGCGGCGATCGGCTCGGTGGCGGCGCTGGTAGTCACCCGGCAGTCGCTCACGGTGGCCAGCATGGTGGGCTTCATCTCGCTCTCCGGGATCGCCTCGCGCAACGGCATCCTGCTGATCGCACACTACCTCCACCTCGTGCGGCACGAGGGAGAGCGGTTTACGCCGGAGATGGTGGAGCGGGCGGGCAAGGAGCGGGTGGCGCCGATGCTTATGACGGCGCTCACGGCCGGGATCGCGCTCGTGCCTCTGGTGCTGGCGGCCGGTGAGCCGGGCAAGGAAATCCTCTATCCCGTCGCCACCGTGATCCTCGGGGGCCTGATCAGCTCGACGCTACTCGACTTTTTCGTCCACCCGGCGCTGTTCTGGTGCTTTGGCCGTGGGCAGGCCGAGCGGGCGATGCAGGAAGCGGAGCACGACGAACTGGCGGCACATCGATGAATGCTTCGGCAACGGTTTATTGACGAGTGATCATGTCCCACGTGAAGAAGGAGAACACTATGCGTTTCATGAAACGGTTTCAGGTGGTGGCGCTCTTGTGCGGGTTGGCGACAGTCGGTGCACGGCTCGAGGCAGCACCGGCCGCGGGGCACGCGCACGCCCATCCGACCGAGGGTCCGCACCATGGCGCGCTCATCGAACTTGGCAAGGAGGACTACCACGCCGAGCTCGTGCATGAAGACGCGACCGACACGGTCACGATCTACATCCTCGACTCGTCCGCCACGAAGCCCGTGCCGATTGCGGCGAAGCAGCTCACGCTCAACATGCGGGCCGGCGGCAAGCCGCAGCAGTTCATGTTGGCCGCTCAGCCGCAACAGGGGGAGGTCGCCGGCTCGGCATCGGCCTTCGCCGCCAGCGGGAAGCAGATTTGCCAGGCGATCGACGCCAAGGGCGCCTCCGGGCGTCTGAACGTTGAAATCGGCGGCAAAGTCTATGTCGGCAATGTGGGCGGCCACTCGCACAACCACAACCACAAGCACTAATCAGGGGATAGCACGCGGCTCCGGAATACCAGGGGTACCTTGGGTGCCGCTTCGCCGCGCCCAAAAGAGGAGGTGGGGGAAATGTGTCACGATGTGGGTGGCAGGAAGCTGCTCTATGGAGTCGCCGTTGGGGCATGGATTGCCTCATGCCTGATGGGAAGCACGGCAGTTGCCCAAAAGCAACTTGCGGACGACCTCATCGTCTTGAACGCGGGGCAGCGAGCGATCCAACGTGAGCGGGCCGCGGCCGAGCGAGGTCCGGGCTCTGATTACAACCGGCTGAGTGCGCCGCCCGGTGAACCAGTGGCCAGCTTCGCCCCTCCGCTGGGTGACGATCGCACCTTTGCCCGCAACAGAGACGCCCTAGCCGCCGCCGCAAACCCCATCGCGGCGGCCTCGCAACCGAGGGTGGAGACTATTCCCGCTCCGCTTCCAAACGTTCCCACTGAACTACCAGCTGGCGGCCCACTCGAGGTTCCTGCCTATGACGATCCGGGCCCACAGGATGGCCTGACCCTCGAATTCGCCATTGTCTTGACCATTGAACGCAGTCGGTCCCTTCGATCCCGGTTCCAGGAAATCCGCAAGGCGGATGCCGACGTCCTCACCGCAGGGCTGCGGGGCAATCCCTACATCTTTGGCAGCGTCGACAGCGTTCCCTACGGGAGTTATTCACCCCAGCGGCCAGGCGAGCCTGGATACGCACTGACGGTGATCCAACCCTTTGACATCAACAACAAGCGCGGGTTTCGGATGATCGCCGCCGAGCGGGCGAAGAACGTGACCCATGCACAGTATCAAGACGCCGTCCGCCTGGAGATCGAAGCTCTTCATGCGGTGTACACCGACGTTTTGGCGGCCCGGGAGACACTGCGATATGTCGATGCCAGCATCGCCGGCCTTCGCGAACTCCGCACGACCGTTGAACGACTCGTCATCGGCCAGGAATTGAGCAGCATCGAACTGGACCGGATCGACCTCCAGATCGAGGCGGCGGACATCGCGCGGGCCGAGGCGCAGGTCGCCCTCACCAGAGCCAAGCGGAAACTCGCGCTCGCTGCTGTGCTACCGAATCCCGACGAGGTGTCACTCGATATTCGTGCCACATTGCACACGGACACGGCGGCGATACCAGCCACGGACGAACTTCTCCAGTTGGCTCGGCAGAATCGTCCGGATCTCCGAGCGTACACCCTCGGCCTCCAGAGGGCGTCCGCCGAGGTGCAACTGGCCGTCAAGGAGCGATATCCCGACGTCTTCGTGCTCTACACGCCATGGGGCGCGGTAGACAACACCGCCTTGGGTGCCCAGAACGCGACCTCCTGGGGAGTAAGCGGCATGGCAAGCGTCCCCCTATTCAATCGAAACCAGGGCAATATCCGCCGAGCCGAGGTGAGCCGTTCGCAGGCGGAAGTTGAGTTCGAGCAGTTGTGGCGTCATATCGAAACGGAAGTCCATCAGGTTGTGGCCGATGTGGACGTCGCACGACAGCGGGCGGATCGTTTCCAGACAAAGCTTCTACCGCGAGCGCGCCGCATTCGAGACCTGACTTTGACGCAGGTACGTGGCGGCCAGGCAGATATGCTCGCCTATCTCCAGTCGCAGCGAGAATATGTCGATGTGGTGCGGCAATACCGCGACAGCCTACTGGACCTTCGTCGCGCCGCACTCCGCGTCAATACGGTGACCGGCATCCGACTTGTATACGACCCCGTCGAGAACCGCCCGGCGCCCTCCGCAACTCCGTGACGTCGGTCACACATCACCGAGAGGTAATCCCGGCTGTCCTGATTCCCCTCTTAATCCCTCAAACCCTGCGCCCGCGCCCAACCCCGCGCGTCTAAGTCCAGCCTCGCGTGCTCGATGCCCTCAAGGCTCCGCTGGCACTCGTAGATGATCTCGTTCAGGACCCGCTCGCCCGCATCCAAATCCGCATGCCTGATCCCATCCGCGTGCCCGGGGTCGAACTCATAGATCTGCGGCATCTTGCGGGCGGCTTTCTCCAACTTGTCGAGGAACTCCAGATACGGCGACGCGAACTCCTTCTTCTTGCGACCTGAGTGGTATTTGGGATCTCCGAAGGTGTTCCGTCTCGCCTTCCGGAGCATGGCCAGCAGTTCTCGGCCTGCCGGATCGTTGAATGAGCTTGCTGCTGACATGGGCATCCTCCTTGATGCGTCTGGTGCGCCGGGCCTCCTGACCGCGGCGAGAATCCGTACTTTCTCGCGTTTCACATGTTGGCGGACGTCGAAAACCTTGAACTTCCGTGATGGTTTCCGCATCGAGCCAGCCCATATTTTAGCGCATCAGGGGGCACGCTCTGGCATGGTTTTCGGCCGCTCGACACTGAACCTGCGCGGAATCACGGCCAAGACCGCGTGTGTTGCGAAATGCTGCACCCGCCAAAAATGTACCCACCGAATCGAGGCTTCATGGGAGGCTGAAAAACGACCCTCCAACCGCTGTCCGTTTGCGCCCGATCACGCCGGCTGTGCCACCGGGGCCGCGCTACCCGACTGACTGGCCTTTGGTGCCGCCGCGGGCTTGGTCATGACCGCGGGCACCTGACACGCGGCCATGATCGGCGCCTGCGTATCCATGAACGCCAGAATCCCCGCCTGCAGTCCCTCAGGCAGCATCTTGAACCAATCGAGCCACCCGTAGGCAGTCGTCTTGGGCACCTTGAAGAACCGGGCTACATCAATGCCGCGATAGCCCGAGCGGACGTGCAAGTAGACGGCCAACACGCGCTGCTCGTTCTTCGTGATGGCCTTCCGAACCGTGGCGTCGTCGGGCTGTGCAAACGTGGCCAACCGGTGCTTCAGTTGGCGCTCGAGGATCTCCGCCTCGACCTTCATGCGGTCGCGGTCGCGGCCGTACAGTTCGATCAGTGGCCGGAGCGTCTTGCGGCTGGGGTCCTTGGTGAAGTTCAGGACCATCGACAGGAACTTGGTCTGCCATTCGATCATCTGCAGCCAATACACCGTGTCCACGAGGGTGAGGGAGTCTTCGAGGAGGTATCCCCGTGATTCCGCCTGACCGAGGAGTTCCACGAGTCGGTACGTCCTATTGGCAAGGGAATCGTGGCAGCGAATGAACTCCTGCTTCATCTCCAACACCTCTGCAATCGCCTCGGCGGCCTTGCGAATGTTGGCATCGGTGTTTCGCGCTGGTTGTTGTGGTGTGTCCATATGCTCCAAGGTAGCGCGCGAGTGTCGTCGGCGCTACACTGCACGGATGAAGCACAACCGCGCCGCCACCGTGCCCGTTCTCTGCTGCCATCGCGGATCATTGTCCAACGCCGGCCACCTTCACGCTGCGTCGATGTCTACCCCACGCCGCAGTTTCGTGAATCGCTCCGGCTGGCGAGAATTTCAGACGGTTTTGACGGGCCTTCGACGGGAATGCCCTCCAGCCCTTCCCGTCGTCGTTCGGACTTCCTGGCTCCCCAAAACGGTGCTGGGCCAGTGCCTTCGACGCGATAAGCGGTTCGTGGTCCTTCTCAACGACGAGATGGGCGAGCCGCAGGCCGTCGAGGTGCTCTGCCACGAGTGGGCGCACGCGCTGGCCTGGAACTTCGCCGTCGACCGGCTCATCAACGCCCCCGACACCGACCCTGTGGAATTCGAGCGGGCGTGCCATGACGAGGCTTGGGGCTGCGCCTACTCGCGGGTCTGGCGGGCCTACCTGGACGTCATCCGGGACGCGGCCTGACGGCCGTGCAGGCTGTTGGTTGGCGTCGCGGGAACGGGTGCGGCCCGTTTCTCAACCCTGTTCCAGTTCTTCGATCACCCGTTGGAGAACCGCCTCTCGCGCTGCCTCAGAGATCGCCATGCCCGCCACGAGTATCACCGCGCGGGCGAGCAAATCGACGCGATCAGCCGAAATCGCGTCGCATTTCGCGTCGCACGAGGTCGCGACACGCTGTTTTCCCGAGCATGGGGCAGTTTGTTCTGACCCTATATCGCCCA
>JBJTDZ010000086.1:0-43663 GCA_046092585.1 Pirellulales bacterium
CCCGTCGCCGGACGTTCGCCTCGGCCCTCCTGGGCAATCCTGTTCGGCACGGGATTTGCGCGATTGAAGCCAGGCAGCCCGGGCCGACTGAGGCGAGTTGCGCTCAGGTCGGCCGGGCGATATCGTGCCCGTCATGTCCGAAGCGACGAAGCGAGAGATGCGCGATCCGGACGTGCAGGGAGTGAAGTGCCTGCGGAAGATCCGTCCTCTGCTCTCGAGGCTGCGGAAGGTGGGCACCGAACGCGACCGAGCCGGTGAGCGCCGGCTTTTTATGGATCACTCCTGCGCGTTGATCCTGATGTCGCTGTTCAGCCCGGCGATCGAGAGCCTCCGAGACCTGCAGCGATCCTGTGCCGGCGCAGCCACGGCCTCACGTGCCCGTGGGGTTCGCTGCTGCGCCGTCGACTGCTGGCTCAGCGAGGGGCTGCCGGTGCCCCGGGAGCCGGGCTACGGGAGCAAGCGGAGCCAGGATGGCGAAGCGCAGCGGGCATGATGCCCGCCGCGAACGTCCGGCGATGGGGCATTGGCAGCCCTGAGCCCGCGTCACCGAAGCCCGCGGCCTCACGGCCGGTCGGCTTCTTCATGCGACGCAGCGAACGTCCGGCGACGGGGCATGGGCAGCCCCTCATGGACCGGGCATGCTCGAACAAGCCGAAGGCCGTAAGGCCGCGGCCTCGCTAGCCGCGGCGCGGGTCGAAGCCGGCCGGCGGGGCGTGGCGGCTGGCGAGCCAGGCCCGCCAGGCTCGGGCATCCCATTCGAAGTTGGCGCCCGTGAGCGTGATCAACGCCTCGAGCACGCGGTCGTTGCGGACCGTGACAGTCTGCCGCTTGGAACCGCCCCCCATCGACAGGCCGCCTCCCGCCGGCGTGAAGGTGGCGCTGGTCGAGCCCTCGGCAGTGCCGTCGCCGGTGACGACCACGTGTCGGGTCTCGAGGGCGGCGATCAACGGGCCCACCGCCGAGGGCACACCGAGCCGGCCGAGCGCCTCCGCGGCGCGGTTCACCTGGGCGTTGTCGGCGCTGGAGAGCGCCGCTACGAGGGTGGGCACCGCTGCGTGCGGCCCGATCGCCACGAGCCGCTCCACGGCCGCGATCCGCGTTTCGCCGTCGGCGTGGTCGAGCGCCGTCGTCACGAGCACGGCGACCGCGTCGGGCGAACGGATGCGGGCCAATGCCTCGACATACCAGGCCCGCACGCGGAACACCTGCTCCCGCTGCAGGGCGGCCGCAAGGGCGGGCACGGCGGCGGGATCGGAGATCTCGCGAAGCTCCTCGGCGGCCCGCTCGGCCTGGGCTGGCTGCTCCATCTGGCGGCGCAGCCGCTCGAGGCGCGCGTTCCACTCCTTCCGGGCAAGCGACTCCCGTTCACTCCGCTCGATGAGTTCGATCTCCTGCACGGTCCGCCAGGCACCGCGGTAACGGACGTAGCCCCGGGCCGTCATCACCTCCTGCTGCGACGCGGCCGCACCGCCGCCGTCGGGCTCGGCACCGCACACGGCCGTGGCGGAGGCGAGTGCGACGAGCGCCGCCCGCCAGGCACCGCGACGGAGATTCGTGTCCTGCTGAGACATAGCCCTGATCTCGGCTGCGGGGAGGCTCCGGCTTGATGGCCGACCATCAGGGCCGGGCGGCATCCTGGATGATACCGGCATAACTCGTGACCACGCGGATCACGACGACCGCGACCAGCGCCGCCACCAGCCCCCAGGCGGTGAACCCCGCGACCTGCACCGCGGCGGTCCAGCCCCGACACGCCGCCGCGGCGAGCCCGTCGGCCACGCGGTCGAGCGCCTCGGCGGTGGTTCCGGTGAGTTCCCCCACCGCCACCGCCTCCACCGCGGCGCGCGGCAGCCGCGATTCCAGGCGAAGCGCCGTCGCGAGGTCGTCGCCCCGCCGCAGCCGCGTTTCGATCGCGGCGCGGTCGACCGCCATGCCGGGTGCCGCCGCCGATGCGAGCTCCACCGTCTCTCCCGGCGACGCTCCCACGTGGGCGGCCAAGGCCGCGGCCCGACACCAGGCGGCCGCTTCGGCAGCCTGCAGGGCACCCCCGATCACCGGCAGCCGACGTCCGACCACCCGCGCCCAGCCGCCGGCCCGCCAGCTGCGCATGGCACATACCCCGGCGACGACCACCGCGGCCAGCCCACCGCAGGCGACGACCGCGACAGCCGCGAAGCTGCGGGAACGGCCGAGCCCGAGGCCGAGCAGGTCGAGCGGCTCCCCGTGTGACGCAATCGACATCGACGACGCCACGCCGATCACGGCCACCGCGACGAGCGCGACCACGAGCTGCACCGCCGGCCCCAGCAACGCACGGCGCAGGCCACGGGTGAAGGCCACCGCCTGCCGCAGCGAGGCCGCCGTGTCGCGGAGCACCTCCGCGAGCCGGCCGGCGTGATCGCCCACGCGGATCATGCCACGCACCAGCGGAGGAAACGCATCCCCCGCCGCCGCCATCGCCTCCGCGAGGGTGTCGCCACGGTCAAGCCGGTCGGCGACCATGCCCACCGCGGGTCGCCACGCGGAGGGCACGCGGTCGGCTTCGGAGCGGCAGCCGCGGCGCAGATCGACGCCGGCCGCCACCGCGATCGCGAGCCGCCCGAGCAGGTCGGCGAGCACCTCATCAGGCAGTCGATCCTTCCCCATGGCTCGGTTCCCGTCGGGGCTCTCCTGCTCCTGCCGCGAACTCCGGATCGGTTCTAACACGGCCGGGGCGCATCTGGTACAACCGCCGCACCGTCCTCCCGCTCCTCGCCCGCCCCATGAACGTCCAGTGGCCGACCGTCGCGATCGTGGGCGTAGGCCTGATCGGCGGCTCGATCGGCAAGGCTCTCCTCGCCCGCCGCCTCGCCCGCCGCGTCGTGGGCATCGGCCGCTCGGCCGGGTCACTGGCGGCCGCGCGGAAGGTGGGCTGCGTCACCGAGACGGCGCTCGACGTCGCCGCCGCCGCGGAGGCCGACCTCGTCGTGGTCGCGGCGGGCGTCCGGGCGATCCCGCGGCTGCTCGACGCGGTCGACGCGGCGGCTCGCCCCGGCACGCTCGTCACCGACGCCGGCAGCACCAAGGCATCGATCGTCGCCGGCTGGGAGCGACACCGACGCGGCCGGCGCTGTCGGTTCGTCGGCAGCCATCCGCTCGCCGGCAGCCACCGCAAGGGTCCGGCCGCCGCCGCCGCCGACCTGTTCACCGGCCGTGTGGCGGTGGTCACGCCCGCGGCCGCCACGCCCCCGGGTGACGCCGAGGAGGTCGGCGGGCTGTGGTCGGCGCTGGGTTCGACCGTGTTCATGATGCCGCCACGCGACCACGACAAACTGCTCGCCGCCACGAGCCACGCGCCCCACCTCGTGGCGGCCGCCGTGGCCGCCGCCACCCGGCCCGACGCCCTCGCCTTCACGGCCGGCGGCTGGCGCGACGCCACGCGGATCGCGGCCGGCGACCCCGAACTCTGGGCCGACATCCTCCTCGACAACGCCGGCCCGCTCGCGGCCGCCGTCAACCGCTTCGCCGGCGTCATGGAGCGGATGCTCGCCGCGATCGAGGCTGGCGACCGTCGCCGCCTCGTGGCCCTGCTCTCCCGCGCCAAGGAACGACGCGATGCTGTGGGAAGTTGACGTTTCGCTGACCGACGCCGCCGCCGACCATGCCGCGCGGGAGGTCGTCGCGGCAGCGGCCGAACTGGGGGTTCGCGGCTGTACGCGGGCCCGCACAGCCGCCGGCTGGCTGCTCGAGGGCGAACTCACCCGCGCCGAGGTGGAGCGGATCGCCGCCACGCTCCTGGCCGACCCGGTCACGGAGTCGTTCGTGGTCGGCGAGGTGGGCGATCCACGGCTCACCGCGGCCGCCGACGACCTGCCGACCGTCGTGCACGTGCTGCCGCGCACGGGTGTCACCGACCCCGCCGGCCTCACGGCCCAGCAGGCCCTCGCCCTGCTCGGCCACCCCGGCACGGTGGTGAGAAGCCTGAAGAAGTATCGGTTGCCGGCGGTCGATCCGGCCGACGTCGAGCGGCTCGCGGCGAAGTTCCTCGCCAACGACGCGATCCAGGACGTGACCGTGGGGCCACTCGCGCTGCGCTCGCTTGCCGGTGGCCGCACCTGGGCGTTCGCGCAGGAGACGGTGCCGCTCGGCGGTCTCGACGACGCGGCGCTCGAGCGGCTGAGCCGCGAACGGTGCCTGGCCCTCTCGGTCGGCGAACTGCAGGCCGTGCGCGAGCACTTCGCGGCGCTCGGCCGCGATCCCTTCGAGATCGAGCTTGAGACGATCGCCCAGACTTGGAGCGAGCACTGCTGCCACAAGACGCTCACCAGCGCCGTCGACCACGTCGGCCCGGCGGGCGCCGCCCGGTACGACAACCTCCTCAAGGAGACGGTCTTCGCGGCCACGCGGAAGATCCGCGAGTCGCTCGGCGTCCGCGACTGGTGCGTGAGCGTGTTTCGCGACAACTCCGGCGTGGTGCGGTTCGACGGCGACCACGACATCTGCGTGAAGGTGGAGACCCACAACCATCCCTCCGCGATCGAGCCCTACGGCGGCGCCGCCACGGGGCTCGGCGGTGTGATCCGCGACGTGCTCGGCACGGGGCTGGGAGCCAAGCCGATCGCCAACCTCGACGTGTTCTGCGTGGCGCTCCCCGACACGCCGGCGGCGGAGATTCCGCCGGGCGTGATCCATCCCCGGCGGCTGCTCGCGGGCGTCGCGGCGGGCGTCCGCGACTACGGCAACCGCATGGGGATCCCGACGATCGCCGGTGCCGTCGCCTTTCATCCCGGATACCTCGGCAATCCGCTCGTCTTCTGCGGCACCGTCGGCATCATGCCGCGGGGCAACGCGGAGGCGGCGGTGCAGCCGGGCGACCTCGTGGTGGTGGCCGGCGGCCGCACCGGGCGCGACGGCATCCACGGGGCCACCTTCTCGAGCATCGAGCTCTCGAGCGAGAGCGAAAGCGAAAGCGGTGGGGCCGTGCAGATCGGTCACGCGATCAACGAGAAGATGCTCACCGACTTCGTGCTCGAGGCCTCCCGCCAGAAACTCTTCCATGCCATCACCGACTGCGGTGCCGGCGGCCTCTCGAGCGCGGTCGGCGAGATGGGCGCCACGCTCGGCGCCCAGGTCGATCTCGATCGCGTGCCGCTGAAGTACGAGGGGCTCTCAGCCACCGAGGCCTGGATCTCCGAGGCGCAGGAACGGATGGTGCTCGCCGTCGCCCCGGCCGACTGGGATCAACTCGCCCGCATTGCGTCCGACGAGGGGGTGGAGGCCACCGCGATCGGCACCTTCACGGGCTCCGGGCGGATCGTGCTCCGCTGGCAGGGCCGTGTGGCCGGCGAACTCGACTGCCACTTCCTCCACGAGGGGCGGCCCCGGCAGCGGCTGGTGTCGCGTCACACCCCGCCGGCTGCGTCGGACGTTCACTGGAGCGGCTCCGGCTCCGTGGCCGCGTGCCTGCGGGAGGTGATCGCCCTGCCCGACGTGGCGAGCAAGGAGCGGATCGTCCGCCAGTACGACCACGAAGTACAGGGCTGCTCGGTCGTCAAGCCGATCCTTGGCCCTGGCGATGGACCCGCCGACGGCACCGTGATTCGCGGCGTGCTCGGCCGCGACCGCGGCATCGTGCTGGGAGTGGGGCTGCGGCACCGCCTCGGCCCGCTCGATCCCTACCAGATGGCCGCCGGAGGAATCGTGGAGGCGATCGCCAACGCGGTCGCCGCCGGCGCCGATCCCGAGCGGATCGCCCTGCTCGACAACTTTTGCTGGGGCGACACGCGGCGGGAGGAATCGCTCGGCACGCTGGTGGAGGCGTGCCGTGCCTGCCACGACATGGCGACGGCCTTCGCCGCCCCGTTCGTGAGCGGCAAGGACAGCCTCAACAACGTCTTCGCCTGGACCGACGCCGCGGGGGTGTCCCGCGAGATCTCGATCCCGCCGACGCTGCTCGCCACGGCGCTCGGCCAGGTCGACGATGCCCGCTGCAGCCTCACGCCCGACCTCAAGGCGGCGGGCAACCGGCTGGCGGTGGTGGGCCTCGCCCACGGCGAGATGGCCGGCAGCCAACTGGAACTCGCCGGCTTCGTCAGCGGAGGTGCTGTTCCCGCGGTCGATGCGGCCGCCTGCCGGGAGGTCTTCCGGGCGGTGGCGGCGGCGCGACGGGAGAACCTGCTCGCCTCGTGCCACGACATCTCCGACGGCGGCCTGGCGGTCGCGGTGGCGGAGATGGCGATCGCCGGCGCTGCCGGTGCGCGGCTCGAACTCGCCTCCGTGCCCTGCGAGCCGGCGGGGCTTCCCGCCCTGGCGGTCGCCTTCGCCGAAACACCCGGGCGGTTCGTCTGCGAGGTCCGTCCCGAGCATGCCGACGCCTTTGCCGCGCGGATGGCGGGTGTGCCCTGGGCGTGGATCGGCGGCGTCATGGCCGAGCCGGTGCTCGAGATCGTGACGGCGCGAGATGCCGGGGAGAGGATCACCGTCGTGGAACTGTCGCGCCGCTGGCGCGGGGAGGTCGTCTGACATGCTCGCGCCGCGTGCCCTGATCCTGCGTGCCCCCGGCACCAACTGCGACCACGAGACGGCATACGCGTTCGAGCGGGCGGGAGGCATCGCCCGCCGCGTCCATGTACGGGCCCTCGCCGAGCGTCCGGCGGTGGCCGACGACTGTCAGATCCTCTGCATCCCGGGGGGCTTCAGTTATGGCGACGACATCGCCAGCGGCCGGATCTTCGCGCTGGAACTGAAGACGCGACTGGCCGACACGCTCGTGCGATTCCGCGACCGGGGTGGGCTCGTGCTCGGGATCTGCAACGGCTTCCAGGTGCTGCTGCAGACGGGGCTGCTGCTGGCCGATCCGGCGACGGGTCAGCCACAGGCGGCGCTGGCCCACAACACCTCGGGCCGGTTCGTCGACCGTTGGGTGCGGCTGGCCTGCGGGCCGGGGCCCTGCGTCTTCCTCCGGGGAATCGGCGAACTCGAACTGCCGGTGGCGCACGGTGAGGGCCGCTTCGTGCTCCGCGATCCTGCGCTGCTCGAGCCGCTGCGGGCCGCCGGTCAGCTGCCGCTGACGTATGCGAGCAATTCCGCCGGCACGTCGACCAACCCCAATGGCGCGGTCGGCGACGTGGCGGGCGCCTGCGATCCCACCGGCCGCGTCTTCGGGCTGATGCCCCACCCGGAGCGGTTCATCGACGCGACGCAGCATCCCGCCTGGTCGGGCCGCCTCGACCCTTCCGCCCCCGGCGCCGGCCTCGCGCTGTTCGTCAACGCCGTGAAAGCCATGGCCTGACGTTTCGTGCCCCGCCGGCGACGAGCAGGTCGCCCGATCGGCGAGCATTCCACGGCAGCGGGCGGTCGTTCCCGGGGATCCGCGTTGACCTCGCCGGGGGTTTTCTCTACTTCCCCAGTTTCCCGGCATCCTGCATCCCTCCTTCCGGCAGCCCGATCCATGCGGCTCTCCCTGGTCACCGCCGGCCGGCTCGCCACCCTGCTCGCCTGCGTGGCGACCACGGCCGGCTGCCGCCTCGTGACGGGCGTGGTGACGACCGAGGGCATGGCCGGGCCAACCGACGTGGCCGAACCGCGCACCGCGGCACCGCAGACGGTGCAGCTGGAGGTCTGCTTCATCCGCTGCGGCGATGACGACGCTGCGCTCGGCGAGGAACTCTGGACATTCGTCGACGAGCAGTCGATCGGCGAGGAGACGCGGTGCCGGCTCAACGCCAACGGGCTGCGGGCCGGCATTCTCTCGGGGCAGCTGCCGCCGCGAGTCGCCGAACGATTCATGCCGGTGGCCGATGCGAATGCGGCCGCCGACGCGATCGATCCGGCCCTGGCGCGGCGGATGCTGCGGCTCCTGCCCGGACGGCGCAGCGAGCTCGTGACGGCCGGCCGACGGGCCGATCTCGTGCTCTTGGAACACTGCGGCGACGAGGTTCGCGGCGCGACCTACCACGACGCCACGGCGCTGGTGTCGCTCGAAGCCCGGCCTGCGGCCGACGGACGCGTGCGGATCGAGGCGGTGCCGGAGATCCGCCACGGGCCGGTGGAGAAGTCGTGGGAGGGGGAGGACGGCATGTTCCGTCTCGAGACCGGTCAGCGGCGGCATCGCATGGATCACCTCGCGGTCGACGTCACCATCCCGCCGGAGGCGCTCCTCGTGATCGGCTGCTCCGGCGAAGTCTCCACGACGGTGGGCGACGGTCTGCTCCGCGACCACGACCGCGGCGGGCGGCAGACGATGCGGCTGCTCACGATCCGCCCGCTGGCACGCGGCATCGATCCGCTCTTCGCCACCGACGCGGATGGGCCGGCCGATGCCGGCTGGCCGGCGTCCGACGTCCGCTGACGACCCCGCAACCGGGGCCGAGCCTACGGGCCCGGGGCCTTCGGCAAGTTGGGCAGCCGCGGCATGCTGGCTTGGCCTGCGCGGTCGTTCCTCGCAGGGTGAGCAACCGGGGTTCGCGGTGCCGATGAAAGACCTGCCGCGAAATCTCCCAGGACTCGCTGACGCATGGCCGCCCCGACATCCACCACGCCCGCGCCGGGTCGTCATCGCCCCAGATCGCTCACCGTGTTCGCCGCGGCATTCATCGCGGGGGCCGCGGCCGCCGTGGGCGTCAATCGCGTGCTTGACGTGCAACTCGCGCAGCGGAAGCCGCAGGTTGAGTGCGAGCCGATCTTCGTCGCCCTCCGCTCGCTGCCGCAGGGCACGCCGGTGACCGTCTGGGACGTCGCCCTCAAGGACTGGCCGAAGGCGATGCTTCCCGCCACGGCCCTGCGGGCGACCGACTCGTTCGAAGGCTGCGTGCTGCGGCACGCGATCCGTGAAGGGCAGCCGATTCTCGGCGTGCAGCTCGTTCGCGCGGAGCCGGGCACCGGTCACGGACCTGCCACCGTCGCCGGCGAGGCATTCATCGCTCCGGTGCCGGCCGCTCCGCCCGTCGAACGCCAGGCAACGACGCAGCCCGATCTCTGGACGCCCGCGGAGACGGTGACTCCGCCGGCGGCAAGCGACGTGGCCGCGACCCATCCCGCGGCACCCACCACGCCCCCGACCGAGGCCGTGCAGGAAACGGCCGAGCCCGAGGACTCCACGCCGAACGGTGCCGGTGCATCCACCGAGGAAACGGCGACGGCCGAGGTAAACGCCGAGCCGGCAGCCGCCGCTTCGACACTCGCCTCGCAGTTGCCGGTGGCGCCGTCGCCGGTCGACATCGACCCACCGGCCGCCGAGCAGCCCACGCTGGCCGCGGTTCCGCAGGCGGCTTCCGAAACCACCGAGGCGGTCGCCACCGACGTTTCGACGATGCCCTCCGTGATGAAGCAGGACGACGTTCGCGACGCCGTGACGCCTGCGCAGCCGTCGCAGGGCGCCCGCTACCTTGTCGTGCCGGAGCGGATCGCCCTGCAGGCCGACACGTCATTCACGTCACCCCGACCGACGCCGACGCACTCGGCATCGCATCCGCAGCCGCCGAACCCGCCAGCAGCGTCCCAAGCCACCGCGGCACCGTCAGCACAGGTGCGGCAGGCCTCGAAGCCGTCGCCGGCAGCCCGCAGCAGTCAGCAGCAGCAGCAGCAGACGCAGGCCCAGACACGGCGCGGCGGCCAACGGCCGGTGGCGCCGCAAGCCCGCAGCCCCCAGCGGTCGGCGACACCGCAGGTCAAGGGACAGCCACAGTCGGCCACGCCTCCGGCGCAGCCGCTGTGGGGCGGACTCTTCCCCAACGTATCCGCGGGCATCGATGCCATGGGCGCGTCGTGGCAGCGGATGCGGACCGGCGAACAGCCGACCGGCGACGCCCGCAGTCGCTAGAGCGCATCTCGGCTATGTGCAGCGGCGACGTGGCAAACCAGAGAAGGTAGGTGAGGGGGTCGGCGAACGCTCGAGGAGCCTTGGGCGTATCCTCGCACCGGCGACGACCCGAAGGAGTCGGTCCTCCGACCGACTTTTGCCGCCCCCGAGCTGGCGATACACGTATGGTGGACGCTCACTGGGACGCGTCACGCGTGATCGTCGCGTGGGCCTGCGGGGATCGCGTTACTCCGGCTCCGGATCGACGACGGTCACGGCGCCGCCCGATTCGGCGGCGAGCCGCGCCAGCCGTGGCGATCGCCTGCCCGACGCCCCGCCGAACTGCACGAGCATGATGCGAGCCCGGCCCAGCGACCGGGCCAGCCGCCGCAGCTCGTCGTCGGTGAGGTCGTCGGGCTCGTCGGCGTCGGTGAGCAGGAAGATGACGTCGGGCGCGAGCCTGAGCGCGGCGGCAACGGCCTCGCAGTGCCGCGTGCCCCCGTCGGCCGTCACCGACTCGATGAACCGCCGCACCTCACGCCTTCCGGAATCGTCGGCGAACGTGGGCCGCCCCCGCTGCCCTCCGGGCGCGAAGACCGAGAGTCGGTCGTTGTAGGCGATCACGTGAAACTGCCGCGACTCGGCCAGGCCGTCGATGCTCGCAAGCAGTTCCCGCTTGGCGGCGACGAGCGGCCGGCCTGCCGGCTCCCCCATGCTCGCCGAATGATCGAACACGTACACGAAGCGGTTGCCAGTCGCCTCGAGGCCGAAGAACCTCGTAGCGCTCGAGCCGGGAGACGGGGGCTGCCCGGCGACGGGCTGCGCCGCGGCGAGCACGATGGCCAGCAGGCTGGCGAGCGAGCCACGGCGCGACCTCATGGCGCCACCACGATCTTGCCGGCGAGCGCATGGGAGCCGCCGACCGTGGCCGCCTCCTGGATCGCGTGGGCCTCGCCGGTGGCCGCCAGGGGCAGCACCCGATCGATCGGTATTCGGAGCCGGCCCGCGGCCAGCCAGCGGTTGATGTCGGCCGCGGCCGCGGCCTGCTCCGCAGCCGCCGCCTTGTACATCACGAAACCGACGAGCGTGCAGCCCTTCACGTAAAAGGGGCCCACCGGGAACGTCGGCCGGGCGTCACGGCCCGCCATCACCACGAGCCTGCCACGCTCGGCCAGCATCGCCACCGCGCGGTCGAAGTCGGGCTCCCGCTGGGTCTCCCAGTACACGTCGACACCGCCGGGCGCGGCCGCCCGCACCTGATCAACAAGATCCGCGGCGCGGTAGTCGATCACGGTGTCGGCGCCCCAGCCCCGCACACGGGCCTGCTTCTCCGGGCCGCCGGCCGTGGCGATCACGCGGGCTCCGAGCGCCCTCGCCATCTGCACCACCGCCGAACCAACGCCGCCTGAGCCGCCATTGACCAGCACCGTCTCGCCGGGTCGCACGCCGGCCCGGCCGATCAGTCCGAGGTGGGCGGTGATCGTCACGATCGCTCCGGCCGCGGCATCGCGATCCGACACCCCGTCGGGCGTCGGGTAGAGCCACCGCTCGTCGACGGCGGCCAGTTCTGCGAACGTGCCCTGACGGCCGAGCAATCCCTGGTTGGAGCCCCACACCCGCATGCCGGGCCGCAGGCCGGCAACATCGCGGCCCACCGCCACCACCTCACCGGCCAGATCGCATCCGACGATGAACGGCGCCGGCAGCGGCATCGCGATGGTGCCGGACCGGATGGCGATGTCGATCGGGTTGACGGCGCAGGCCCGAACCCGCACCACCGCCTGCCGCGGGCCGGCCACGGGGTCGGGCAGTTCGCCGACCTCGATCACGTCGGGGGGGCCGGTGCGGGTGATGAAGGCCGCCTTCATGCACGCTCGTTCCCGGGTGGACGACGTTCCCCGAGTGATCCCCGGGCTGGTGAGGGAGCTGATGCGGGGGAATGCCGACCGGCCGCGAAGCCCGCGACCGCCACGCACGTTCCGGCGGCCGCAACCGCCCAGAGCAGGCGTGAGACTCGCTCGCACATCGCGGTGAACTGCTGCAGGCGTTGTTCCTCCTGCATCGGGGGGCGTCGCACGCCGGTCGCCGCCATCGATCGCCAGGCGGCGAGCACGTCGCCGAGCGGCGCCGCCTCCACGGCCGCGCGGATGGCCGCCTCGGAGACGGGCTGCGGAAAGAGCCGGCTGCCGACGGGCAGAACCGCCGCGGTGATCGCCGCCAGAAGGGCCAGGGCCGTGCCCGCCACCGCCAGTCCGCGGCCGGCGTTCCACGCCGGTGCCGCAGAACGCGGCATGGCAACCGTCGCCGAGTGTCCCGTGTCCGGCACGAGATCCCGCAGCCTCGGTACGTCCACGCCCCGACCGCACGCCGGGCACGCGACGCGGCCCCCCGCCTGCCCCGCGGTCACCGGCACGCCGGCGGAACATTCGCAGGGCACGGCGAACTGGCGGTCAGCGGGCGACATGGCACGGGCGGCGGCAGAGATTCTCCGGCCGGAATCTTTTACCATACGAGCCGTCCACGTCGCCGAAAAACCAGATTTCCAGCCGGAAAAAACTGGCCCCCATGACCCACCAGCGGCATAATGTTGCGTCCCTCCGAAAGCCCCCCGATGAAGCCGATGGCGGCCCGCCTTTCTTGCCCCACTTGCCCAGTGTTCGGCGGTTTCGTGAAACAGCCCGTATTCGGAGGGGTTGTGGAGTGGTCGCCGGTTCCGATTCGCCTCGCGTTGCCCGGCGGGCTGCCGCCTTCCCGGGTGCCGCTGCGACCTCTGGACTTGACGGCCCCTTGAATCACACTGTCCGCAATTCGAATGATGACCCGGTGCCGGTGGCACCCCGCGGGCCGGCGGTGGCCGGCCAAGGATTTGCCCGCACGACTCGCGAAGGAGATTCGCCTTGTACGACTCGCTTTTGGATGAACTCGAGGACGACGTCGTCGCCATTCCCCAGGAAGTCGAGGAACTGACCGAGAAGGTCGTCGACGCCGAGGAGGCCGATGCCGAACTCCTCGTCGACGAGGCGGATGTCGGCGGACTGCCCGAGGGCGAGATCGAGTCGGAGGCCGAAGCCGAGGTTGAGGCGGGAGGCGAGGCCGAGGAATCGCTTATCGAGCAGGTCGAGAACTGGTCGGACGATCCTGTCCGCATGTACCTGACGCAGATGGGCGAGATCCCCCTGCTCACACGCGCCCAGGAGATCCACCTCGCGCGGCAGATCGAGCGAACGCGGGCCCAGTTCCGCGCCAAGCTGCTGGAGTGCGAGTACGTCTGCCAGCAGGCCTATCGGGTGCTGCTCCGCGTGCACAAGGGTGAACTGCCCTTCGACCGCACGGTCCAGGTGTCGGTCACCGACCGCCTCGAGAAGGAGCAGATCCTCGGCCGGCTGCCGCACAACCTCAAGACCCTCGATGTGCTCCTCCGGCAGAACAAGGCCGACTACCGCATCGCCCTCTCGAAGAAGCACCGGATGGCGGAGCGGCGCGAGGCATGGGAACGGCTCGGCAAGCGGCGCCGGCGGTGCGTGCGGCTCATCGAGGAACTCGGCCTGCGGACGCAGCGGATCGAGGCGATGATCCCGACGCTTGATCGCTTCGTCGCGCGGATCAGGGAACTCAGGTCCAAGATCGAGGCCCACAAGAAGTCGAAGCAGCCGCCGAGCGGCCGCCAGAAGTTGGTGGAGGAATACCGCCAGATTCTCAAGAGCTGCCAGGAGACTCCGCGCAGCCTCCGGCGGCGGGTCGACGAGATCCGCGGCATCTTCGCGAAGTATCAGCAGGCGAAGCGGGGCCTCTCGGAGGGCAACCTTCGGCTCGTCGTGTCGATCGCGAAGAAATACCGCAACCGCGGTCTCTCCTTCCTCGACCTCATCCAAGAGGGCAACGCCGGCCTGATGCGGGCGGTCGACAAGTTCGAGTACCGCCGCGGCTTCAAGTTCTGCACGTACGCCACATGGTGGATCCGTCAGGCGATCACCCGCGCGGTGGCCGATCAGAGCCGCACGATCCGCATCCCGGTGCACATGGTGGAGACGATGAGCCGCGTGCGGAACGTGGCTCGTCAGCTCCTCCAGGAATATGGCCGCGAGCCGACGATCGAGGAGATCGCCGCCCGGGCCGGCACGCCGGTCGACGAGACGCGTCGGGTGACGGCGATGAGTCGCTACCCGATCAGCCTCGATCGCCCGGTGGGCAACAGCGAAGACAGCCACTTCGGCGACCTGCTCCCCGACCAGGGCGCCGAGAACCCGGCCGTAGGCGCGGCCCAGGAGATGCTCCGCAACCGGATCGCCAAGGTGCTCAAGTCGCTGTCCTACCGCGAGCGGGAGATCATCAAACTCCGCTACGGTCTGGGCGACGGCTACAGCTACACCCTCGAGGAAGTGGGCCACATCTTCAAGGTGACCCGCGAGCGCATCCGGCAGATCGAGGCCAAGGCCGTCCGCAAGCTGCAGGCCCCCGCCCGCAGCGAGGAGCTCTCGGGCTTCATCGACTGAATTCACGGCTGCACGGCCATCCTGGCCCGTGCAGCCTGGAGCGCGAGGGCCCGCCATCCGGACGGGCAATCCTTTGCACGGCTGCACGGCCATCCTGGCCCGTGCAGCCTGGAGCGCGAGGGCCCGCCATCCGGGCGGGCAATCGATGAGTGCGCTGTCAACGCTCCCGCGAGGGGCTGCCCGTGCCCCGGGAGCCGGGCTCGGCGGCCAGCGGAGGCAGGATGCCGAAGCGCAGCCGGCGTGCAGAGAGCGGAGCCCAGGATGGGCGCAGCGAACGTCCGGCGACGGGGCACGGGCAGCCCTGAGCCTGCGGCACCAACACCCGCAGCCCCCATCGCTCACGCGATTGGGCTTCCTGCGTCTATCATCCTCATCCACACGCCCCGTCCCTCGTGGAGCCCCACCCATGCATCGCTTCGCCGTTGTCGCCCTGACGCTCGCCGCCCTGCCCTGCCTCGCGGCCGAGCCGGCCGCGTTCCCGCGCACCACGATCGACCTCGGCTGCGTCGTCAGCAATCTCGACGCGAGCGTCCGCTTCTACACGGAGGGGATCGGCTTCCGTGAGCTGAATGGCTTTCACGTGCCCGCCCCCCTCGCGGCCGATGCCGGGCTCACCGATACGAGGCCGCTCGACATCCGCGTACTCGTGCTCGGTGAGGGCGACTCCGCCACGAAGCTCAAGCTCATGCAGGTGGCCGGCGTGGCGCCCCGCACGGGCGACACCGAGTTCATCCACTCGCACACCGGGTTCCGCTACCTCACGATCATGGTCGCCGACACCGACGCCGCCCTCGCCCGGCTCGCGACGCTCGGCGTGAAGCCGCTCGCGAAGTCTCCCGTGGCCCTGCCCGACGACCTCGCCAAGGGCATGCACCTGACGTGCGTCCGCGACCCCGATGGCAACATCGTGGAACTGATCGGACCCCGGTGACGCCGACGGCTCCGGGAACGACACCCGGGCCCTGAATCAACCGCCGGCCCGCGGCGGGATCTTGCCGGCCTGCTCGAGCCAGGCGAGCACCTCGTCGGCGAGGGCCTCCGGGTCTTTCGCAGCGGAGTCGACCACGAGTTCCGGGGCGAGCGGATCCTCGTAGGGATCGTCGATCCCGGTGAAGCCCCTGATCTCGCCGGCCCGGGCCTTCTTGTAGAGGCCCTTCGGATCACGGCCCTCGCACACCTCGAGGGGCGCCCTCACGTGGATCTCCACGAAGTCGCCCTCCGGGAGCATCCCCCGCACGGCGTCACGATCGCGGCGGTAGGGGCTGATGAAGGCGGTGAGGGCGATGATCCCGGCCTGGGCGAAGAGTTCCGCCACCGAGCCGATCCGCCGGATGTTCTCCTCCCGGTCGGCGGGACCGAAGCCCAGGCCGAAGCGGTCGGCGAACGCCTTGCCGTGCCGCTCCTCCAGCATCGCGGGCGCGGCGTTGAGCCCGTGGCGGACATTGTCCCCGTCGAGCACGAACGACCGACACCCCCGTTCGTGAAGCCGACGGTCGACGCAGTTGGCCAGCGTGCTCTTGCCGCAGCCGGAGAGGCCCGTGAACCAGAGCACGCACCCCTTGTGCCCTGCCGCCCGCTCACGGTCGGCGCGGCTCACCGCGGGGGCATGCCACCGCACGTCGACCAGTTCGCGTTCACCTCGTTCGTTCACAGCATCCTCCTCCCGGCACGTGCATCCGTGATCGGTCACCAGGCATCGAGCCGTACGTCGCACTCGAGCCGCTCGGGCTCGCCGTCGGCCGTGCCGCCGCGGCGGGCGATCGTGAGCCCCACCACCTCCCCCGGCGCCCGGTCGGCCAGCCGCGAGGTGAGGTCGTCGAAGCCCGTGATCCCCACGCCGTCGATGGCAAGCACCACGTCGCCACTCCGCAGGCCCGCCTCGTCGGCGGCCGAACCGGGCTCCACGATGCGGATCTCGCACGGGCCGCCGGCGGCCACCGAACTCACCCCCAGCTTGCCCCCCTTCCGCACGTCGATGCGGGCATCAGGCAGCTTCGCCGTGAGCGCCGCCGCGGCCTCCCGGCCCACACCGGCGCCGAAGAGTTCGATCCGCGCGACATCCCGGAGGCCGCCGAGCACCGCGAGCACGCCGTCGTCGATGGCCACGCCATGCACGCTCACGGCGTCGAGGCCGCGGAGGGAAGCCAGGTGCCGGAATTCGGCCGTCGAGCCCCGCCAGCGGGTGTCGATCTCGACCTCGAGCCCGGGCCGGTCGACGGCCGCTCGCTCGCGAACGACGGCCCCGAGCCCTTCGAGGGTCTCGCGGGCGGCAGCGGCAGCGGCGGACCGGTGAAACTCGAGCACCGCGGCAGCCTGACGACCGGCCGGCTGCTCCAGTTCGGCGACGAGCGACTCGAGGGTCCGCTCGGCCCCGGCGGCAAGGGCCGGGTCGCCCGACGCCAGCAGCCGCCCGAGCACCTCGACCCCGCGGCTGGCCACTTCGAGATCGTCGCTGCGGACGGCAGCGCCAAGGGCCGGCAGTGCCGCCAGCCCCGCCTCGACGAGGTCGCGACTGGCCGCCTCGCGGCGGGCGAACTGGGGGGCACCGAGTTGGTCGATGGCCCCCGCGAGATCGCCCTCGGACGGCTGGCCGAAGGCCGTGCCCGCCACGACGACCGACATGACGACCGCCACCAGCGGCCGGACACGAGCACCCATGAAGCCTCCAACGATCGTGCCGAATATACCAGCCTGCGGACGCGGGCCGACGCGGGGGTAGGATTGAGCGAGTCCGTTCGCCCCCATGACGCTCCCGCTCTCCCCATCGCCGCGCCCCTGCCAGACGCCTCCCGCCTCGCGCGAGGAGATGCTCGCCCGCGGCTGGGACGCGGTCGACGTCGTGCTCGTGAGCGGCGATGCCTACGTCGATCACCCGAGCTTCGCCAACGGGCTCATCGCCCGCCTGCTGGAGGCCGCGGGCTTCCGGGTCGCGGTGCTCGCCCAGCCAGACTGGGCGACATGCGAGCCGTGGCGGCAGTTCGGCCGGCCGCGGCTCTTCTTCGGCGTGTCGGCGGGCAACATGGACTCGATGATCAACCACTACACGGCCAACCGGAAAGTCCGCAACGACGACGCCTACTCACCCGACGGGCGGATCGGCCGTCGTCCCGACCGGGCAACGCTCGCCTACTGCCAGCGGTCGCGCGAGGCGTTTCCGGGAGTGCCGGTGGTGGCCGGCGGCGTGGAGGCGAGCCTGCGGCGGATCGCCCACTACGACTACTGGAGCGACACCGTCCGCCGCTCGATCCTCATGGACTCGAAGGCTGATCTCGTGGTCTTCGGCATGGGCGAGCGGACGGTGCTCGACGTGGCCCGCGGCCTCGCCGCCGGACAGACGCTCAGGGATCTCCGGCAGTTCCGCGGCGTCGCCTACCGGCTCGGGGCGAGCGAGCCGCCACCGTCGGGCGACGACACGCTCGAGCTGCCCGCCTACGAGGCGGTCGCGTCCGACCCGCTCGCCTTCTGCGAGATGACGCGGGTCGCCCACCTCGAGACCAATCCCCACAACGCCAGGCGGCTCGTGCAGCGGCACGGCCGCGAGGCCGTGGTCGTGAATCCCCCTGCCCTGCCGCTCGACACGGAGGAGATGGACCAGGTCTACGGCCTGCCGTTCACCCGCCGGCCGCACCCCTCCTACGGCACCGCCCGGATTCCGGCCTTCGAGGTGGTGGAGACGAGCGTGCAGATCATGCGCGGCTGCTTCGGTGGCTGCACCTTCTGCTCGATCACCGCCCACGAAGGGCGGATCATCCAGAGCCGCTCGCAGGAGTCGGTGATCACCGAGATCAAGCTGCTCGCCTCCCAGCCGGGCTTCAAGGGCACCGTCTCGGACATCGGCGGGCCGACGGCCAACATGTACCAGATGCGGTGCACGCGGCCGGAGGTGGAGGCGAAGTGCCGCCGGCTCTCCTGCGTGCACCCCACGATCTGCAAGCTGCTGGGCACCGACCACGGCCCGCTCAAGCACCTGATGCGGGAGGCCCGCACCGTCGAGGGCGTGAAGCGGGTGCTCGTGGCGAGCGGCGTGCGGATGGATCTCGCCCGTCGTGATCCGGAGTACCTGGAGGAACTCGCCGCCCACCACGTCGGCGGCCACCTCAAGGTGGCTCCCGAGCACACCGACCCCGGGGTGCTCGACTTGATGAAGAAGCCATCGGCCGACGACTACGTCGAGTTCGACCGGGCCTTCCAGGCGGCCAGCCGCAGGGTCGGCAAGAAGCAGTTCACCGTGCCCTACTTCATCGCCAGCCACCCGGGCAGCGGCGCCGAACAGATGATCGACCTGGCGCTGTTCCTCAAGCGCAACGGCTACAAGCCCGACCAGGTGCAGGACTTCATCCCAAGTCCCTTCGACATCGCGGCCTGCATGTACCACACGGGCCTCGACCCGATGACGAAGCGACCGGTCACGGTCACCAAGGGCCTCAAGGACCGGCGGATGCAGCGGGCTCTGCTGCAGTTCTTCAAGCCGGAGAACTACTTCGAGGTCCGTCGGGCACTCGAGCAGGCCGGCCGCCACGACCTGATCGGGGGCGGTTGCGACTGCCTGATCCCGGCACGGCCGCCGAGGGAGGCGCTCGACCGGAAGCGACGTGAGGCCACGCGTGCCTTCACGGAACGGACGTCGGGCGACCACATCCGCGGTGGCCCGGCGACGGCTGGTGATCGCCGCGGCAAGGGCCCGAGGAAGCAGGGCCGCCGTCGCGGAAGCGTCGGCTACCGGCCGAAGCGTCCGGGACAAACGGGCGGATGATCAAGTACCTCGGCTCGAAACGGCTGCTGATCGACCTGATCGGCGAGGTCGTCGGGCGGGTCGCGACGGGGCCGACCGTGCTCGACCTGTTCAGCGGCACGTCACGGGTGGGGCATGCCCTCAAGCAGCGCGGCTATCGTGTCATCGCCAACGACCACAACACCTACGCGCACGTGCTCGCCCGCTGCTACGTGGAGGCCGACCGCGAGGCCGTGGAGCACGACGCCCGCCGGCTGATTGCCGAGTTCAACCGGCAGCCCGGCAGGCCCGGCTGGTTCACCGACGCCTTCTGCGAGCAGTCGCGGTTTTTCCAGCCGAAGAACGGGGCCCGCATCGACGCCATCCGCGAGGCGATCGCGGCCAAGAACCTCCCTCCCGACCTCGAGGCGGTGCTGCTCGTGTCGCTGATGGAGGCGGCCGATCGCGTCGACTCCACGACGGGCGTGCAGATGGCCTACCTCAAGCGCTGGGCACCGCGGGCCTTCAACGACCTCGAACTGAGGATGCCCGACGTGCTGCCCCGACCGACGGGCGGCCGCTGCGAGGCCCACGGCCTCGACGCGCTCGAGGCGGCGCGGCGGTTCGCGGCCGACGTCGCCTACGTCGACCCGCCCTACAACCAGCATTCGTACCTGGGCAACTACCACGTCTGGGAGTCGCTCGTCCGCTGGGACAAGCCCGCGGTCTACGGCGTGGCCTGCAAGCGGGTCGACGTTCGCGAACGGAGGAGCGTGTTCAATTCGCGGCCGCGGTTTCGGGCGGCGCTCGCGGAGGTGCTGGCCACGATCCGGGCGACCGTGATCGTGGTCTCGTTCAGCAATGAGGGCTGGGTCGCCCGCGAGGAACTCGAGGCGATGCTCGCCGGGGCGTTCGGGGGCCGCGGGCACGTGATGACGATCGCCACCGACTTCCGCCGCTACGTCGGCGCCCAGATCGGGATCCACAATCCCCGGGGTGAGCGGGTGGGGCGGGTAAGCCACCTGCGAAACACGGAGTATCTCTTCGTGGCATCGGAGCGGCCGCTGGCCGACCTGCTCGCCGACTTCGACACGACGCAACACACCCGAACCGACGAACGCGCCGACGCGTAGAACGGGGCGTCACCAGCCCCCGGAGTACCAGCATGCGATTCGTCCGCCCGCTCGCCCTGCTCTGCCTCGTGGTCGCCGCCCTCGTCTCGATGCCCGGTCGGGCGGAGGCCCGGGGCTCCCGCAATCCGTATTCCAGCTTCAACCTCTCGGGCATCAACTACGGCTCGATGCAGTGGGAGAAGGCCCAGCGGCAGGGCAAGCGGGTCTGGCCCTCCTACAACACGCCGTCCCGCGCCGGCTCTCGCGGCAACGCCGTGAGCGTGGGCGGCATGGGCGCCGCAGGTGCCAGCGGCGTGATCCGCACGGCCCCGCGCCGCTGGCGTCGGTAGCCGCGAGCTGGAGTTGTTTCTCCGCGAGGGGCTGCCCGTGCCCGGGAGCCGGGCGCGGGGGCCAGCGGAGGCAGGATGCCGAAGCGCAGCCGGCGTGCAGGGAGCGGAGCCCAGGAAGGGCGCAGCGAACGTCCGGCGACGGGCACGGGCAGCCCCTCGCGTGCGTCGCTAGAAGACGCAGTCCCCATCGCTCACGCGATTGGGCTTCCCAGAGCGGGAGCGACGGGCACGGGCAGCCCCGAGTCCGCGACGCGATCGTCACGCCGCCGGAGGGTCGTCCTGGTACATGCGGTATTTCTTGGTGACGACTGCGCCGCCGCGCTCGAGCGTGCGCCGGGAGAGGTAGTTGCTCTCGAGCACCCAGGAGAACTCCACCTCCTTGAGCCCCCACGCGAGAAACCGCTCGTAGAGGCCGCTCATCAGCACCAGGCCGATGCCCCACGCCTGGTATTGCGGGATCACGTTGGTGCTGATCGCCCGCAGCCGCTTGATCGCCTTCTTGTTCCAGAGCAGCTTGAGGAAGCCGAAGGGGAAGAGCCGGCCGTTGATCGCCTTGATCCGCGGGTTGTAGTCGAGCAGGCAGAAGACCGCCCCCACGGGCTTGCCCCCCACCTCGGCCACGATCGCCAGCTCCGGCTCGATGAGATACCGGAGGCTGGCCGCCATGTGGTCGACCTCGCCGGACGTGAGCGGCACGAAGCCCCAGGTGCCGCCGAGGCTCTCGTTGTAGATGTGGAGAAACATCCGCACCTCGTCGGCGAACCGGCTCGTGTCGAGCGGCCGCAGGGTGACGCCGAACCGCTCCTTCACGCCCGCGATCATCGTCGCCAGCTTCGGATCGATGGAGTCGAGCATCGACGACTCGCCCCAGAAGGCGAACATGTCTTCGATCTTGCCGAAGCCCGCGTCCTCGACGAGATGGGCGTACCACGGGCGATTGTGCGTCATCATGAAGAAGGGCGGCGTGTCGAAGCCCTCGATCAGCAGGCCGCACTCGTAGTTGAGCGAGGGGTTGGCCGGGCCGCGAATGCACGTCATCCCCTGGTCGTGCAGCCAGTTGCCGGCCGCCTCGAAGAGCGCCCGCGAGGCCGCGGTGTCGTCGTCGCACTCGAAGAAGCCGAAGAAGCCCCGCTGTTCCTTGTAGCGGTCGATGTGGCCGGCGTTGACGATCGCCGTGATCCGGCCGACGTCGCGGCCGCCCCGCGTGGCCAGAAACGACCGGCTCTTCGACCGCTCATAGAAGGGATGCTTGCGGAAGCCGAGCAGCTCCTCCTGGGGCATGATGAGCGGCGGCATCCAGCAGGGGTCGTCGGCGTAGATCCGCCACGGCAGGCGGACGAACCGTTTCTGCTGACTCCTCGTTTCAACCGGCTGGATGGCGATGTCGGCCACGCACGACCTCCTGGGGGTGGGCCGCATCTTCGGGCCGCGTGAACCGATCCGTCAATCGCGGTGCCGGGGCGGTGCGCCGCGCGGATACAATCCGTCGGCCGCACCCGCGCAGCCTCTGGAACGCCCCCCATGCCGCACATCCTCGTGGTCGAGGACGAGCAGCACCTCGCCTTCGGCATCAAGTTCAACCTCGAGGCGGAGGGATACACCGTCTCGACGGCCGCCGATGGTCCGGCCGCGCTGGAACTCCTGCCGCGGGCGACGCCGCCCGTCGACCTGGTGGTGCTCGATCTGATGCTCCCCGGGATGAGCGGCTACGCGGTCTGCGAGGTGATCCGCGACCGCGGCGACGCCGTGCCCGTGGTGATGCTCACGGCGCGGACGCTCGTGGAGGATCGCATCCGGGGCTTCGACGCGGGGGCCGACGTCTACCTGCAGAAGCCCTTCGACCTGGAGGAACTGCTCTCGGTGATCCGCAGCCTGCTCTCCCGCCGCGGCCGCGACGAGCGGCCCGCGGAACCGGCGGAGCCCGCCACCCCCGCGACCGTGCGATTCGGGTCGGCCGAGGTCAACTTCGAAACGTGGGAGGCCAGCTGCCACGGGGCTCCGGTGAAACTCACGAGCCTCGAGATGAAGCTGCTCAGGTACCTGGTGCAGCACGAGGGGAAGGTCGTGACCCGCGAGGAACTGCTCACGAAGGTCTGGGGCATGAATCGGCCTCCGGCGACGCGGACGGTCGACACCTTCATGCTCAACCTGCGGAAGACGTTCGAGGACGATCCCTCGCGGCCGGTTCACTTCCTCTCGATCCGCGGCACCGGCTACAAGTTCGTCAGCGGCCCAGCAGCCTCGCCGCGGCCCTCCCCGGATCCGGCTGCGTGAGCAGCGATTCGCCCACGAGCATCGCGGCGATGCCCGCCGCCTCGAGCCGCTCGACGTCGGCCCGGGTCCTGATGCCGCTCTCGGCCACGAGCAGCACGTCGTCGGGCACCCGCTCGCGAAGCCGCAGGACGGTGCCGAGATCGGTGGTCATGGTCTTGAGGTTGCGATTGTTGATGCCCACGAGCGTGGCCCCGAGGTCGAGCACACGCGGGAGATTCTCCTCGTCGTGCAGTTCCACGAGCGGCGTCATGCCGAGGTCGAGGATCTCCCGGTAGAGGCTCCGCAGGAGGCAGTCGTCGAGGCACTCGGCGATGAGCAGCACGGCGTCGGCCCCGTGGGCCCGGGCCTCGACCACCTGGTAACGGTCGATCACAAACTCCTTGCGGAGCACCGGCAGCGGCACGGCGATCCGGGCGCTCTCCAGGTCGACGAGGCTGCCGCCGAAGCCGACCGCATCGGTGAGGATCGAGAGGCAGCTCGCTCCGGCCGCGGCGTAGGCCGCCACCACCTCCTCGACCGTGGCCCCCGGGCGGATCTCGCCGGCCGACGGGCTCTTCCGCTTGAACTCGGCGATCAGCCTGATGGGCCCCGCCGCGGCGAGGGCCGCGAAGAAGTCACGCGGCGGCGGCGCGACGGCCAGCCGCCCCTCGAGCGCGGCCGTCGGCACGCGGTCGCGGCAGAGCGCCACCTCCTTCCGCTTCCGCTCCACGATCTGGTCGAGGATGTCGGGCATGGCCCCGTCGCCGTGAACCTAGTGCCGGAAGTGACGCCGCGACGTGAACACCATCGGGATGCCGGCCGCGTCGGCGGCGGCGATCACCTCGGCGTCGCGCTTCGAGCCGCCCGGCTGCACGATCGCCGCGATCCCGGCCTTGGCGATCAGCTCGATCGAGTCGGGGAAGGGAAAGAAGGCGTCGGACGCGAGCACGCCGCCGTGGGCCCGCGGGCCGGCCTTCTCCAGGGCGATCCGCACGGCGTCGACGCGGCTCGTCTGGCCGATGCCGGCACCCACGAGGCTCGTGCCGTGGCAGACGGCGATGGCATTGCTCGTCAGCCGGCGAACGAGCGTGAAGGCGAAGTCGAGATCCTGCGTCAGCGCGGGCGGCGGGGCAGTCTTCGTCACCACCCTCCACGTGGCCGGGTCGTCGCACTCGTCGTCGGGCCGCTGGGCCAGGAGGGCGCCGGCGATGCTCCGCAGTTCGAGACCGGCCGTCGCCTCCCAGGGATCGCCGGCCGGCACCTCGACGAGCCGCACGCTCGCCTTCCAGGTGGGCCGCGTGGTGAGCATCTCCACCGCCTCCTTCGAGAAGGCCGGGGCCGCCACCACCTCCACGAAGAGCCCCGGTGCACAGAGCATGTCGGCGCAGTCGCGGTCGAAGAGCCGGTTGACCGCCACGATCGAGCCGAAGGCGCTGGTGGGATCGGCCGCCATCGCGGAGGCGAGCGCCCCGGCCACGGTCGCCGCCGAGGCCGCCCCGCAGGGGTTGGTGTGCTTCACCACCACGGCCGCCGGATCGCGGAGCAGGCCGGCGAGGCGGGTCGCCCCGTCGAGATCCAGGAGGTTGTTGTAGGAGAGTTCCTTGCCGCAGAGCTGCTTCAGGCCCGCCAGCCCGAGATGCGTGCCCGCGGGAGCGTAGAGCGCCGCCGACTGGTGCGGGTTCTCGCCGTAGCGGAGCGGAAGACGCCGCTCGAGGTCGAGGTTCACCCGTGCGGGCAGCGGCGGTTCCTCGGTGGTGTCGGCCGCGGCGAGGCCCGGAGCCGGGGCCTCGGCAACGAGCCCCGCATGCCGGGCCATCCACCGGGCGATCGCGGCGTCGTATCCGGCCGTGTGCTCGAACGCGGCCGCGGCGAACTGTCGTCGCTCGGCCAGCGTGGTGCCGCCGCGGGCGATCGCCGCCAGGAATGCATCGTACTGGGCGGGGCTCGTCACCACGCTCGTGAAGGCATGGTTCTTGGCGGCGGCCCGCACGAGGCTCGGGCCGCCGATGTCGATCAGCTCGATGGCCTGCGCCGGGGTGCAGCCGGGCTTCGCGATCGCGCCCTGGAAGTCGTAGAGGTTGACGATCACCGCGTCGAACCGCTCGATCGCGTGCTCGGCGAGGACGGCAAGGTCGTCGGGACGGTCGGCGCGGGCGAGGATCCCGCCGAAGATCGAAGGATGCAGCGTCTTCACCCGGCCGTCGAGCACCTCGGGGAAGCCGGTGACGGCCGACACGTCGTCGACCTCGAGGCCGCTGCTGGCCAGCGCCGTGGCGGTGCCTCCGGTGCTCACCACGCGGACACCCGCGGCCTTGAAGGCGGCGGCGAGCCGGTCGAGGCCCGCCTTGTCGAAGACGCTCACGAGCACGCGGCGAATGGGGACGACGTCGACTGTCGGCGTCGTGGAAGCGGAGTGGGAGGTGTGCATGCCGGCATTAGACCAGCGGCGTGCGGCGAGGAAAGGGAGTGTCACGCCGCCGGGAGTTCGACCTCGAAGACCGCGCCGGGGGGCGGCTGGCGACCGCGCACGCTCACCCTGCCCCGCATCTGCCGCAAGAGCGACTTCACGAGAAACAGCCCGAGACCGGTGCCGGGCGTCGAACGCTCCAGTTCGCTGCCGAGGCGGACGAACCGGCGGAAGATGAGCGGCCGCAGCGGGATCGGGATGCCCGGGCCGTTGTCCGCCACCGCGATCCGCACGCGGCCGGCGTTGGTGCGGCTGACCGTCACCCTCACCCGGGGCTCGGGGAGCGAATACTTCACCGCGTTGTCGAGGAGATTTCGCAGCACGATCTCGACGTCGGCCGGGCGGCCGGCGCAGAGGAACGGGCCGTCGGCCGCCGTCTCGACCACGATCGCGTCGTCCGCGACGCCATGCCGCTGCACCACGGCCGCACGCACGCCCTGGAGCACAGCCTCGACATCGGCCGCGCCGTCCGCCTTCGGCCGCCGCTGGAGCGTCTTGGCGGCGTCGAGCAGGTGGTCGATCAGGGTGTCGAGCCGCTCCACGTCCTGGAGCATGATGCGGTGAAAGTCGGCCTGTTGATCGGCCGGCACGGCTCGTCGCGTGAGCGTCTGCAGGGCGAGTTTGAGCGAGGCGAGCGGGCTCTTCAGTTCGTGGGTCACGCTGTCGATGAAGTTGCTCTGCCGCTGCGAGAGGGCGATCGCCTTCACCGTGAGGGCGAGGTAGACGATCACCCCGGCAAGCAGCACGACCAGGAGCCCGACGCCGACACCGAGCACCACCCAGTAGAAGGCTGCGTTCCGCGAGCCGATCGCCGCGGCGACGCTCACGAGCACCCAGCCGACGGCGAGGGTGAGGATCGCGGCGATCAGCACCACGCCGAGGGTGATCGGCCAACCGAGCGACCGCCGGGGTTCCATGGTTCGTCCTTCGCCGGAGCGGCGCCGTATGCTGGGGCCCCGACATCATGCCCGACCAGCCGCTCCACCGCGATCCGAGTGCCGCCCAGGCCCCTGTCCGCAGCCGGCCATGGGTGCGGATGGCGGCCGGCGACACCACCGTGGTCTTCACCTGGGCCGGCGACCGCTGGCGACACGCGATCACCCTGCCGTCCGGCGAGGTCGTCGAGTCGCTGGAGGGGCCGGCCGACGGCGGCGACCCCCGGTGGCCCGCCTCGCCGCCGCTCGTGGAAGTGACGGCCGTGCAGACGGCCCGCGGGCCGGCCACCCTGGCCGTGGGGCTCGCGGGCCGCTCGCACTACTCGGCGAGCATCTCCCCCCTGCCGGACCGCGACGGCGTCCTGCTCTTCGAGATCGCCTGCCGGTTTCACGACCAGCCACCGTGGCTCGGGTCGAGTTACCGCCGGGCCGGCACCCTCGTGCGGATCGCCGCGGGCTCCGGCCCCTGGCGGGCCCCGGGCACGGTGCAGTGGTCGTACACGATCGGCCCCGGGGGCATCGTGGCGACCCCGCCGGCGGTGGCCAGTGGTGGGCCATGATCGCCCGGAGCCGCGGCGGCTTGCGATCCCCCCGGCGATCGATCACATTCTTGAGACGCTCTCTCCGCCACCTCCGCATCCCGGTCTCACGCCCATGTTCGACGTCATCGAGCGGCTCAAGGCCGAATGGACCGACAAGTACGTGGTGATCGATTCGCCGGCCCCCGAACTCGCGCGGTTCGCGCGGTCCACCGGCCAGGTGAAGACGGTCAACATGAACGGACGCTGCCTCGTCGAGTTCGACCAGTACAACAACGTCGGCTGGTACGACGTCGATCCGTCGTGCCTCAGGGTGGTGCCGAAGCCGCTGCCCAAGCCGGCGGACGCGAAGGACAAGCCGGCCAAGTCCGCGGCGGCCAAGACCACCGCGTCCAAGCCCGAGGCCAAGGCGGCTCCGGCTGCAGGAGCGAAGAAGCCGTCGACCGCCGACATCCTGGCCGCCGCCCGCGGCGGCGCTGCAGCGAAGCCGGCCGCAGCAGGCGGAAAACCCTCCACAGCCGAGATTCTTGCCCGGGCCCGCGGCGCGAAGCCGCCTGCCACGGAGCCGCACGCGGCCGCAGCTCCGCAGGCCGAGGCGGAGCCCGCTGCCGCCGAACCCGTGGCCGCCCCGCAGCCCGTTGCCAAGAAGCCGGCCGGCAATTTGCCGACGACCACCGCCGACAAGATCGCGTGGTGTCGGGCCCACGACGCCAAGGGCTGAACGTCGTTTCGCCGTACACGACCGTGCCATCCGACCCTTTCGCCCGTGGGGAAATCGCCATGCCCAGGTTGTCGCCTGCCGCGTTCGTCCTCGTCGCCCTGGCCGCCCTCGTGGGCTGCCGCCGGCTGGCGCAGCATCCCCTCGTGATCGAGGCGGCCGAGGAGGTCCGGGCCAACGCCCGCGTGGCCGACGCCCTCGGTGCGCCCGTCACGTGCTCCACGGCCGTTCGCGGCACCGCCAACGAACTCGACGGGATCGCATCGCTGCAGTTCGATGCAAGCGGGCCGAAGGGCACCGGCGTAGTCGTGGTCGAGGGCAAGAAGACCCGCGACGAATGGGGCGTGACGCTGCTCGAGCTGCGACCCGGCGGTGCTGGCGAGCGCAGGATCCCGCTCACGGCCGATCTCGAGGCCCGAACCGGCACCGACACGCCGAAGTTCGACCCCGCGGCGACAGCGGCGCCGACGACCGCGGCGCCGCCACCGGCTGACATCGAGATCGTGCTGCCGCCCGGTCCGCCCGGTCAGTAAAACCTGCGCGATCAACGCGGTTTTCCGGGCCCGTTTTCCTCCCGGGCCGAATGTTTGACTCGCGCGATCCCGGGTCCATAATGGCTCGGTTCCCGTCGTTCGCCGCACCCGCCACGGCCTCGCCGCCGTCCCCGCCACGGGTCGCCCACTGGTCGGCCGCTCATCGCCCTCGTCGCAGGGCTGTCGTGTCGGGCAGATGTCCAGGGTGTGCGTGAATGCGTCGGGAACGCATGTCGAAAGCCCGGGGCCGGCGGGCCGTTCCGCCAGCCCGACGGGTGAAGGCACCTCGTTTGCAAAAGGAGTGGTTACGTCCCGATGGCCCGGATCCGCAACGTCTTCGAGATCATCGAGCTCTACGGTCACGACGAAAACTTCGAGCCGCAGTGCACGCCGGAGTTCATTCCGACCACGGCGCCGGCTGGCTCCAAGCAGAAGATCGACATCCTCGCCGAACGCATCCAGCGGGGCATGCCGCTGTGGCATCCCGAGGACACCACCGAGTCGGCGGCGCTCGTCGGCGCCGGCATGGAAGACTGACACGCCGTCTGCATCGTGAGGCCGCGCCGTCCCCCCACGGCCGCCCACCCTGAATCCACCGATCGCCCTTCGCTGCTCCGGCCGCGAAGGGCGATCGCGTTTCTGGGAAGCACCGGCTCGGGGGCGGCACCGGGGGGCTACCGGCGGCCGCGGAGCGCCTGCTCGATGTCGCGCCTGGCCGTGTCGGCCTTGAGCTTCTGCCGCTTGTCGTGGGCCTTGCGGCCCCGGCCGATGCCGAGCAGCACCTTCACGCGACCGTTCTTGAAATACACCTTCAGAGGTACGAGCGTGAGCCCCTTCTCGAAGGCGTGTCCGGCAAACTTCGTGATCTCGCGGCGGTGGAGCAGCAGTTTCCGCGGTCGCTTCGGCTTGTGGTTGAGCTGGTTGGCCTTGGCGTATTCCGGGATGTCGCAGCCGAGGAGCCAGACCTCGTTGCCGTCGATGCGGCCGTAGGCCTCGTCGAGGCTCATGCGTCCTCCCCGCAGGCTCTTCACCTCGCTGCCCACCAGGGCGATGCCGCACTCGAGCGTGTCGAGGATCTCGTAGTCGTGCCGGGCCTTGCGGTTCTCCGCCACGACCCGCTCGGCGGGCTTCTCATCGCCTCCCTTTTTCGCGGGCTTGGAGGCGGTCGGCTTGGTGGGTTTGGGGGCTGACACGGAGGCACCGGCACGTGGGCGACGGGGTCGGCGGACAGTACACTCTACGTGTTTTCCGTGCCCGCCGTCTTGTCACCCACCTCCCGCCGGAGTCGCCGCATGGCCGCCCGTCCCTGCCGTTTCCTGACCGCGTCGATGCTCGCCTCCCTCGCCCTCGCATCCAGCGTCGCGTGTGGCGAAGCCGCCGCCGTGCCGGGCTTCGTGGCTGGCGAGCAGCGTCCCGCCGGAGACGGACCGGCCGTGCAGGTGGCCGGCGGCTGGATGGTGCCCTACGACGAGACGATCCCGGGAACCGACACGGTCTTCCGGATGATCCCGATTCCGGGCGGCACCTTCCGCATGGGGAGCCCGGTCGAGGAGGATGGTCGCGACGACGCGGAGGGGCCTGTCTTCGAGGTGCAGGTCGAGCCCTTCTGGATGGGCCGCTGCGAGGTGACGTGGCAGGAGTATCGCCGCTACATGGCGGCCTGCGACGTCTTCAAGGGCATGGAGGCGGCCGGCATCCGGCCGGTCACGGCCGCCAACGAGGCCGATGCGGTGACGGCCCCTTCGGCACTCTACGACCCCACCACCACCTTCACCAACGGCGAGGACGACGATCTGCCGGCCGTCACCATGACCCCGTTCGCGGCGCGTCAGTACACGAAATGGCTCAGCGGCCTGACCGGCCGCTTCTACCGGCTGCCGGCGGAAAGCGAGTGGGAACACGCCTGCCGAGCGGGCACCACCACTCCCTGGCACACGGGAGCCGATGCGGCGGCGCTCGAGGAGGCGGCCTGGTTCGCCGACACGTCCGACGAGACGACGCATCCGGTCGGCATGAAGGCCGCCAATGCCTGGGGCCTCCACGACATGCATGGCAACGTGGCGGAATGGGTGGTCGACGAACTTGTCGCGGGAGGCTACGGCCGGCAGGCTGCCTTGCCACAGCCGGTGAGCCTGTCCGACTCGATCACCTGGCCGCAGAAGCTCTATCCGCGGGTGCTTCGCGGCGGGGCCTACTACGACGACGCTGCCCAGTGCCGCAGTGCATCCCGGCGCGGCTCCCGCGACGCGGGTGGCACCCGCGAGGATCCCGACTGGAAGGACGTCGACCCCAACCTGCCGAAGAGCCCGTGGTGGTACACCGAGGAGCCGGCCCTCGGCGCGGGGATGCGGCTGGTGCGGCCGTTCGCGGAGTCCGACATCGCCGACCGCCGACGCTGGTGGGACGCCGACGTGGAAAGCATCCGCTACGACACGGCTGACCGGCTTCAGCAGGGCCGCGGCGCCCGGGGCATCGTCGACCCGCAACTGCCGGCCGAACTGAAGGCCAAGGGGCTGATCGACTAAGGGGCACCTCCGATGAACCGTCTGCTGCTCGCCGCGTGCCTTGGCATCGCCGCACCGTTGGTCGCCTGCACTGCGGCCGACTGGCCCGACTGGCGCGGGCCCATGCAGGACCGCCACTACGACGGCCCGCCGCTCGTCGCCTCGTTCGAACCGGAGAACGGCACGAACGTGCTCTGGACGAGCGACGAGGCCGGCGGCATCTCCACGCCGGTGATCATGGGCGGCAGGCTCTTCACGCTCGTCCGCCACAAGCCGGGCACGAAGGAGGAGGCCGAGAAGGTGCTCTGCCTCGACGCCGCGACGGGGACAAAGCTCTGGGAAAACGTCTTCAACGTCTACCTCTCCGATGTTCCGGCCGAGCGGGTCGGCTGGTCGGCCGTGAGCGCCGATCCCACGAGTGGCACTGTCTTCGCCCACGGGGTCTGCGGCGTGTTCACGGCGATCGACGCGGCCACCGGGAAGACGAAGTGGCAGCGGTCGCTCCACGAGGAGTTCGGCTTCCTCTCGACCTACGGCGGCCGCACGAACATCCCGGTGGTGTTCGAGGATCTCGTGATCGCCAGCGCGGTCGTGACCGGCTGGGGTGACACGGCCCGGCCCGCCCATCGCTTCCTGGGCATGGACAAGGCGACGGGCGAGGTGCGGTGGATGAACGGCACGAAGGAACTGCCGGAGGACACCACCTACAGCACCCCCTCGCTCGCCACGCTCGGCGGCCAGGCGGCGCTGGTCTTCGGGTCGAGCGACGGCAGCGTCTGGAACGTCCAGCCGCGCACCGGCAGGGCCGTCTGGAACTTCAAGCTCTCCCGCCGCGGCATCAACACCTCCCCGCTCGTCGTCGGCGACACCGTGTTCATCTCGCAGTCGGAGGAGAACCTCGACAACACGTCGATGGGCTCGGCCACCGCGTTCACGGCATCGGGCTCCGGCGACATCACCGCCACCGCCGCGATCTGGCAGAAGAAGGGCGTGATGGACGGCCGGTCGATGCCCGTCGTGCTCGGCGACCGCATCTACTTCGTGGACGATGGGGCGAAGATCTATGCGTTCGACACGAAAACGGGCGACGCCGTCGGCAAGCCCGTGAAACTGCTCGGCACGATCGTCCGCGGCAGCCCCCTCGTGGCCGATGGAAAGCTCTACGTCTGCTCCACGAGTGGCTGGCACGTGCTCGAGCCGACGAAGGACGGCCTGAAGTTCGTCAACCGGATGCGACTCGACGAGGAGGACGAGGTGACGGCCTCGCCGATCGCGGCGAATGGCTGCCTCTATCTCACGACGGGGGCCCGCCTCTACTGCATCGGCGAGAAGCCGCCGGCGACCGGAGCCAAGGATCAGCCGCGGGCGACGGCGACACAGCAGGTGTCATTCGACACGAAGGGTTCCGCGGGCGAGCCCGCCGGGGTGCAGATCGTACCCGCCGAGGCCCAGATCGCCGCGGGGGCGACGCTCCCCCTGAAGGTACGGCTGTTCGACGCGGCCGGCCGCTTCGTGAGGGAATCCGCCGCCGAGTTTTCCACGACGGCCGGATCGGTCGCGAAGGACGGCACCTACACGGCGCCGAGCGGCCAGCATGCCGCGGCGATCGTCACGGCGAAGGTCGGATCGCTCGAAGGGAAGGCCCGGATCCGCTCCATGCCGCCGTTGCCTTGGCGGTTCGACTTCGAGGACATCCCGCTGGCGGCCGACCCGAAGACGGGGATCGTGAAGGGCGAGCCGCCGCTGCCCTGGATCGGCATGCGGTATCGGCACGTGGTCCGCGAGGTCGCCGGGTCGAAATGCCTCGTGAAGGTGACGACCATCCCCAAGGGCACCCGCAGCCAGGGCTGGATCGGGCCGATCGCGCTCCACGACTACGTCATCAAGGCCGACTTCCGGGCCCGGGAGACCGGCGTGGAGAAGCCGGGATCCGCCGCCTCCGACGCCCCGCGCTCGTCCGACACCGATGCCGACGCCTTCGCGAAGAAGTTCGGCAACCCCGCGGCCCTCGAGAAGGCCCGCATGCCTGACATGGGGCTCGTGGCCCAGCGTTACACGCTCGACCTGATGGGGGCCAGTCAGCAGCTCCAGCTCCGCTCATGGCCGCCACAGGTGGCGACCCACTTCTCGAAGACGATGCCCTTTGCCTGGGAGGCTGGCCGCTGGTACACGATCAAGCTCGAGGCCCGCAGGCGGAAGGCGACGTCCGACGCCGACGAGAGCGCGCTACTCCGCGGGAAGGTCTGGCCGCGGGACGAGCCGGAGCCCGAGGCGTGGACGATCGAGGGCGTGCACGAGGCAGGCAACCTCCAGGGAAGCCCCGGCTTCTTCGGCAACTCGAAAGACTCCGAGATCTTTATCGACAACGTGAGCGTGGAGGCAGTGCGATGACGGCTAGAAGAAAGGTTCTGCCACGTCGTGCGTGGCTCGGGGTCGCCCCTACCGTGTCGCCGGACGTTCGCTGCGGCCATCCTGGCCTCCGCTCACTCGATGCTGGCTGCGCTCCGCCATCCATGGCTCCGCTGGCCAGCAACGCCGGCTCCACGGTAGGGGCAACCCCGAGCGGATCCCGAGCCGTGCTGGTGGTCGCCTTTCTCATGCTTGCGTGGACCGTGGCGGCGCCCGCGAGCGAGTGGAACCAGTGGGGCGGCGGCCCGAGCCGCAACAATGTGCCCGAGGCGAAGAACCTGCCCACGGAGTGGGCGCCGGGCGAGTTCGACCCCGACACCGGCGCCTGGGATCCGTCGACGGCGAAGAACGTCGCCTGGGTGGCGGCGCTCGGCAGCCAGTCGTACGGCAACCCGGTGGTCGCCGGCGGCCGGGCGTTCGTCGGCACCAACAACGGCAAGGGCTGGCTGAAGCGGTATCCCCCCGCCACCGACCTCGGCTGCCTCCTCGCCTTCGACCTGACGAACGGCTCGTTCCTCTGGCAGGATTCGAGCGAGAAACTGCCCACGGGCCGCGTGCACGACTGGCCGCTCCAGGGGATCTGCTGCGCGCCGCTCGTGGAGGGCGACAGGCTCTGGTATGTCACGAGCCGTGGCGAGGTGAAGTGCCTCGACACCGCCGGCTTCCGCGACGGCGAGAACGACGGCCCCTACGCCGACGAGAAGGCGCAGGCCGACGACGAGGCCGACGTCGTCTGGGTGCTCGACATGATGAAGCAGCTCGGGGTCTCCCAGCACAACATGTGCTCGTGCAGCGTGACGAGCGCGGGCGACTTCCTGTTCGTGAACACGAGCAACGGCGTCGACGAGGGCCATCTGAATCTGCCGAATCCCGATGCCCCGAGCTTCCTCTGCCTCGACAAGCGTGACGGGAAGGTGCTCTGGGCCGACGGCTCACCCGGCGCCTACGTGCTCCACGGCCAGTGGTCGAGCCCCGCCTATGCCGAACTCGGCGGCGTGCCGCAGGTGCTCTTCGGCGGTGGCGACGGCTGGCTCTATGCGTTCGACGCCCGCGGCGACGGCGGCAAGGCGAAACTCCTCTGGCAGTTCGACTGCAATCCGAAGGAGTCGAAGTACACGCTCGGCGGTCGGGCGGACCGCAATCACATCATCGGCACGCCGGTCGTCCACGACGGGCTCGTCTACATCGCCGTGGGCGAGGATCCGGAGCACGGCGAGGGCGTCGGACACCTCTGGTGCATCGACCCCACCAAGCGGGGCGACGTGTCGAGCGAACTGGCCCTCAGTCTTTCCGATCCGTCGAAGCCCCTGCCCCGCCGCCGCGAACAGGCGGTGATCACGGTGCAGGGCGAGGTGGCCCGGCCCAATCCCGACTCGGCCGCCGTCTGGCACTACCCCGGGTTCGACGCCGACGGCAACGGCAAGCTCGCCTTCGAGGAGACGATGCACCGGACCTGCGGCACGGTCGCCATCAAGGACGGCCTGCTCTACGTGGCCGACTTCAGCGGGCTGTTTCATTGCCTCGACGTCAAGACGGGCAAGCCCCACTGGACCCACGACATGCTCGCCGCGAGTTGGGGCTCGCCCCTGATCGCCGACGGCAAGGTGTACATCGGCGACGAAGACGGCGACATCACGGTGTTCGCCCTCGGCCCGAAGCCGGAGGTGCTCGCCGAGGTCAACATGGGCAACAGCGTGTACTCCACGCCGATCGCCGTCGGCGATACGCTCTACATCGCCAACAAGAGCCATCTCTTCGCCATCCGCGAGGGCGCCACGCCGGCGCCGTGACCATGCTGCGCTTCGCCCCGTCGATCCCTTCGGTCGTTCTGGCTCTCGCCTGCCTGGTGCCCGCGGCGGCCGCCGATCCTGCCGCCCCCGGCGATCTCCTGCGGGCCGCGCGGCGCATCGCCGTGCTGGGCGACTCGATCACGCAGGACGGTCGCTGGGTGGCCGATCTCACCGCCTGGATGGAGGATCGAGGCCTCACGGCCGACGTCATCAACGTCGGCCTCGGCAGCGAGACGGTGTCGGGGCTCAGCGAGGAAGGGCATGCCGGGGGTCAGTTCCCGCGGCCCGACGTCGCCGAGCGGCTCGACCGCGTGCTCCGGGTGGTGACGCCCGATCTCGTGCTGGCGATGTACGGCATGAACTGCGGCATCTACCAACCGCTCGACGAGGGCCGGTTCGCGAAGTTCAAGGAGGGCGTCACGAGGCTCCACGACGCCGTCGAGAAGACGGGGGCACGGATCATCCACCTCACGCCCCCGGTCTACGACCGGCGGCCCGACAATCCGGGCCCGGCGGGAGCCGCCGACTACGACGCCGTGCTCGCGGCCTACTCCGACTGGCTCCTCTCGAAGCGGGCTGACGGCTGGAGCGTGATCGACGTGCACGGCCCGATGAAGGCGGCACTGACGGCGCGGCGAGTGAAGGAGCCCGGGTTCACGTTCGCGGCCGACTGCGTGCATCCCGACGACGAGGGCCACTGGGCGATCTGCCGCGCGGTGCTCGCCGGGGTGGGCGACGACGCCGCGGCGGGCGACCCCGACCTGCCGCAGAAACTGGGGCCGTTCCTGCCCGAGGTGACCGAACGGATGCACCTGCTCCGCGATGCCTATCGTGAGGCGGCCGGACACGCCCGCCCCGGCACGCCCAAGGGCCCGCCGATCGGCGAGGCCGAGGACCGCGGCCGCCGGCTCACGGAATCGCTCCGCCGGCGGCGGCTGCAACTTCGCCGCGGCAATCCGCAGGGCGTGGAATGGCAGATGGCGATCGAGTGGCCCCGGCCGAAGCCCGTGGATGCGGGCCCCGCCCCGGAGAAGCCGGCGCCGGTGCCGGCCGACGCCGTGGTGCTCTTCGACGGCGCCGACATGTCGGCGTGGCACAACGGCGAGAACTGGGCGGTGGCCGACGGCTTCGTCACCGTCGGCAGGGGACAGATCGTCTCCAAGCAGGGCTTCGGCGACTGCCAGGTGCACGTCGAGTTTCGCACGCCGTCGCCCGCCAAGGGCATGGGCCAGGGCCGGGGCAACTCCGGCATCTTCCTGATGGGCAAGTACGAGATCCAGGTGCTCGACTCGTTCGAGGATGGCACCGACGGGCCGCTCACCTACCCAGACGGCCAGTGCGGGGCCCTGTACAAGCAGCGGCCGCCCGCGGTGAACGCCTGCCGCCCGCCGAGCCAGTGGCAGACCTACGACATCCTGTTCACGCGACCGCGGTTTACGGCCGACGGCACGCTCGACCGGCCCGGCCGGGTGAGCGTTCTCCACAATGGGATCGCGATCCACTCCGACGCCGTGATCCTCGGCACCACGAAGTTCGACAGCCCACCCAGCTACGAGCGGCACGGCGACCAGGAGCCGCTCGCGATCCAGGACCACGGCGACCCCGTGCAGTTCCGCTCGATCTGGGTGCGGCCCTTCGAGCCACTCGTGCCGAAACCGCTCGACCGATAGAGCGCATCTCGGTTATGTGGAGCGGCGACGTGGCAAACCAGAGAGGGTAGGCGAGGGGGTCGGCAAACGCTCGAGGAGCCTTGGGCGTATCCTCGCCCCGGCGACGAGACTTTTGCCGCCCCCGAGCCGGCGATACACGTATCTCGAACGCGCTCTAGAACTTGTTGTTGCAGCTGGTGCAGATTCGCGGCGCCTGGTTCGCACCGTAACTGTTGCAGAGGATGCAGCGGTTGCTGAACTTGTTGTTGCAGCTGTTGCAGATTCGCGGCGCCTGGTTGGCGCCGTAGCTGTTGCAAAGGATGCAGCGGTTGCTGAACTTGTTGTTGCAACTGTTGCAGATCCGCGGCATCTGGTTCGCCCCGTAGCTGCTGCACAGGATGCACCTGTTGGCGAGCATGACCGGGCCATGGCCATGCGGCTCACCGCTCACGCCCCGCAGCCCGGCGCAGACGGCCACGATCACCGCCGCAAGACATGCTCCACCACGGACGATTCGAGTGCGCGACGACACGCGTGCCTCCTTCGAAAACGCTGGCCACCAGGACCGGATCCCACCCGAGGAGCCTTACCCCTCGCCGGATGGAGTAGGCTACCCCTTGTGGCGGAAAGCCGCAACGCGGGCCCGACGCGTGAGTCAGCGCACGGGCTGCGGTGGATGCTGGGCCAGGGCGTCGGTGACGGCGGCCACGATGCCGTCGGCGAGCCGTTGCTGCTGGGTGATGTCGGAGATCCCGCTGCCGGAGGCCGCCAGCTTCCCGACGACCACGTAGGGGTTGAAGCCCGCGGCCGCCGCGATCGGCACGGTGCCGGGCATCATCCTTCCTCGATCCGACGTGTCGAGGATGAAGAATGGCTGCCCTCCGGCCGTCGCCGGATCAGCCAGGGCCACGTCGATCCCGATGTGGGTGTTGCCCACGCCAAAGCCGATGGCGTTGCGGGCCGCGGCGCTGCCTTCGTCGAGCCGCACCACCTGCCCGGCCAGACGCCAGCCATCCGCCGGGGGCGGCTCGGGGCGATCCCAGTACACGGCAGGCAGCCCGGCCCGGGCCAGATCGTCGGCGACCAGCTTTGCCACCGACGTTCCCGCCGGCAGGCTGCGGTCGTGCCCCGTGACGGCATCGACCACCCGTGGCCGGCTCGCGAGCATCTTGCGAACGGGCCCCTGTGGAATCACGCCCTCGGCCTCCGTGGCGAGCTGCGCCTGCAGCGCGGGATCCATCGCAAAGGGAATCACGTAGATCCGGGCCGGCGGCTGCGCAGGCCACGCCGTGGCCGTGGGGGCCGCCACCGCCGTGGTCGGACCGAAGCCAGGCTGGGCCACGGTGGAGCCGGGAGCCAACGCAACCGCGATGATGGCGGCCACGGCCGAATGGGGGAACGTACGGCTCATCGTGTCTCCTTGACGAGTGTTCCGCGATGTTTCCGCGAGCCGACAAGGGGCCCGCCTGGGTCAAGACGGTACGAAACCCGGCCCGCTGCTCAAAGCCCGATCCGATCCGCCGGGCCGGCCGTTCACGGCCTTGCACGCCGCATCGATTTCGGAGAACCTCCCGGGCGTACCCCGGGGAGATGCATCATGGACGAGTTCGTCGAGCCGCTGGGCATGCGGGTGTTGATCCGCAAGGACGAAAGCCGCCAGCGCACGCGAGGAGGGATCGTCCTGCCCGATCAGGCCGAGATCCCGACGATCACCGGACGCGTGGTCGAGGTGAGCCTCCAGGTCGAGCGCGACGCCGACTTCCCGATCGAGAAGTACGACAAGGTCCTTTTCCACCCCAAGAACTCGATCCCGGTCGACTTCGAACAGAACAACCTGCTCTACGTGGTGCCGATCGAGGACGTCGTGGCGGTGTTCCGCCGCCACGACGACACCCGCCCACGGCGGCGCGGTAAGCCCGAAAAGGGCGATCAGGGAGCCGACGACAAGAGCTCCGGCGACGAGTGATACGGATCACCAGTGGCGCGATCCCCATCGCTTACGCGATTGGGCTTCCACGACAGTGATCTCACCGAAGCTGCGCGACGCTACGGCCGACATCGCCTCCAGGAAGCGTAACCGCGTAAGCGGTACGACTGCGTCACGCATGGCGCGATCCCCATCGCTTACGCGATTGGGCTTCCACGACAGTGATCTCACCGAAGCTGCGCGACGCTCCGGCCGACATCGCCTCCAGGAAGCGTAACCGCGTAAGCGGTACGACTGCGTCACGCATGGCGCGATCCCCACCGCCTACGCGATTGGGCTTCCACGACAACGGCCCTGCCGAAGACGGGGCGGGGTCAAACCGCGTTCTCCCCGGGCCGGCCCTCAGCGCGCAGTTCCACCAGGGCGTTCGAGGCCGCCCGCTGCTCGGCCTCCTTCTTGTTGCGGCCCCAGGCCGGGGCGTAGCGCCGGCCGCCGATCTGCGCCGACACGTGAAAACTCTTGCTGTGGTCGGGCCCCATCTCCTCGATCACCTCGTACGTCGGCGTGACGCCGAAGTCACGCTGGGCCCACTGCTGGAGGAGCGACTTGTGGTTCGAGCCCATCTCCCCGCTCACCACCTTCTCGATCTCCGGGGCGAGCATGCGATCGACCAGCGGCCGCACCGCATCGATGCCGCCGTCGAGGTAGATCGCGGCGACGAGCGACTCGAACAGGTCGGAGAGCACCGACGAAGGCACGGCTCGGTTGTTGACCGTGAGCCCCTTGCCGACGATCAGGAAATCGACCAGTTCGAGCTGCTCGCTGATGCGGCTGCACGTCTCCCGGCTCACCACCACCGACTTGATCCGGGTGAGATCCCCCTCGAGCGAATCAGGGTAACGACGGTAGAGGGTCTCGCAGACGAGAAAGCCCAGGATGGCGTCGCCGAGAAACTCGAGCCGTTCGTTCGACGCCAGCCGGTGCTGGGCCCCCGAGGCGTGCGTGAGAGCGGCCACCAGCAGGCCCGGGTCACGAAACACGTGCCCGAGCCGTCGCTGGCACTCGGCGACGTCGATGCCTCCGTCGCCAGCCGCCCGCTGCTCCTGACCGGCCATGCGCGAACGCCTCCTTGTGCGAGAAATATCGGCCGCCCCACGCCGAAAGTCAACGCGATGCCGCAGCGCCGGAGGGGGGTGCCGGCAGCCCCGGTCCACCCGGCCGAACAACCGCCCACCACGCTGCGTAGAACCGGAAAGCCGCCACCGCGAGGCACCGTCGGAGAGGATCCGGCCGGTGCCCGCGGGCCGTGGCAGGAATAGAATCTCGTAGCGTTCCGTTCCCCCTCACAGGTGCCTCATGCCCAGTGCCTCGTCCTCCACCGTTTGCTCCCGGATCGCCCGCCAGCCACGGCTGGCATGCGTGGCCTGTATCGCGGCCCTGGCGGCCGCTGCCTTCGTCGTGGCCCTCGCGCCGGCCGTGGGCCGGGCCGCCGAGGCTCCTATCGACGACATCAGCCATGCCAACGCCCTTTCCAACGCCTTCCGTCGTGCGGCTGGCATCGCCACGCCCGCGGTGGTCGTCGTGCGGAGCGAGTCGAAGCCGAAGAAGGTGTCAGGGCGGGGTCCGCAGCGGCGCGGCGAAAACCCCTTCAAGGGCACGCCGTTCGAGGGCATGTTTCCTGACGGGCTGCCCGAGGGCTTCGAGTTCGACATGCCCGAGGGGGGCCGGACACCGGGCCGCTCCGGCGTGGGATCGGGCGTGATCGTCGATCCTGCCGGCGTCGTGATCACCAACAACCACGTCGTCGAGGGGGCCGACGAGGTGATCGTGGAACTTGCCGACGGCCGCGAGTTCAAGGCGGCCGAGATCAAGACCGATCCCGAGAGCGATCTCGCGGTGGTGAGGCTGGCCGATGCGCGGGACCTTCCGACGGCGAAGCTCGGCGACTCCGACAAGCTCGAGATCGGCGACTGGGTGATCGCGATCGGCAATCCCTTCGAGCTCGAGACGACCGTGAGCGCTGGCATCATCAGCGGCAAAGGCCGTGAGCTCGGCGGGATCCGCCGCGCCCAGTTCCTGCAGACCGATGCCGCCATCAACCCCGGCAACTCGGGCGGCCCGCTGATCAACCTCGTGGGCGAGGTGGTCGGCATCAACACCGCCATCGCGTCCAACAGCGGCGGCTACCAGGGCATCGGCTTCGCGATCCCGGTGAACCTCGCCCGCTGGGTCACCGATCAGCTGATCGCCACGGGCAAGGTGGAGCGGTCGTACATCGGCGTGCAGATGGGCCCGCTGGATGCCCGCATGGCCGCCAAGCTCGGGGCCAAGGACCGCAACGGCGTGCTCGTCAACGACATCGTGCCGGGATCGCCGGCCGCTGCCGCGGGCGTGCAGGAGCTCGACATCATCACCGCATTCGACGGCCAGCCGGTGAAGGGCACGCGGGCGCTGCAGGAGATCGTCGAGCGGGCGACGATCGGCAAGCCCCACAGCCTCACGGTGGTGCGTGACGGCCAGCAGCTCACGCTCACCATCACCGTGAAGCCTCTGCCGACCGACATGGCCAAGGCCGGCCGCCCCGTCACGCCGGAGGTCGAGGCCGAAGAAGGTGTCACGTTCTACTCCGAGGAGTTCGGGCTCGAGGTCCGTGACAAGGGCTCCATGGCCGAGGATGCCTACGCCGATTTCGAGGGCGTGGTCGTCGACCGCGTCGATGACGACGGCGTGGCGGCAGCCGCGGGCATCGGCCCCGGGGTGTTGATTCGCAAGGTCGGCAAGACCCCGGTGTCGAGCGTCGCCGAGTTCGAGGCCGCCATCGGCAAGGCGTCGGCGGCCGACGGCGTGGTGCTCCAGGTGCGGACGGCCCGCGGCAACGCGGTGATCCTCTTGAAAAAGGGGTAGCCGGCGGGGACGCTGATCCCCTCATGGCCACCCTCGGCGTCAACATCGATCACGTCGCCACCGTCCGGCAGGCCCGCCGGACGGTGGAGCCCGACCCCGTGTGGGCGGCGGCGCTCGCCGAACTCGGCGGCGCCGACGCGATCACGGTGCACCTCCGCGAGGATCGCCGCCACATCCAGGATCGCGACCTGGAGGTGCTGCGGCAGACGGTGCAGGTGAAGCTCAATCTCGAGTGCGCGATCGCCCCGGCGATGATCGACGTCGCCTGCCGGGTGAAGCCCTGCCAGGTAACGCTCGTGCCCGAGAAGCGCGAGGAGATCACCACCGAAGGCGGCCTCGATGTGCTCGCCCACCATGCGGCCACGGCGGAGGCCGTCCGCCGGCTCCGCGACGCAGGCGTTGCCGTGTCGCTCTTCATCGACCCCTGCCCCCGCCAGATCGACGCTTCCGTCGACCTCGGCGCGGTCGCCGCCGAACTGCACACCGGCTGCTATGCCAACGCGGCCACGGAAACGGGGCGGCACGAGGAGCTCGTGAAGCTCTCTCGGGCGGGTGTGATGGTCCGGCAGGCGGGCCTCGAGCTCAACGCCGGCCACGGCCTCACCTACCGCAACGTCGTGCCGGTGGCACGGCTCGAGGGCATGGGGGAGCTCAACATCGGCCACTCGATCGTGGCCCGGGCCGTGTTCGTGGGGCTCACCCAGGCGGTCCGCGAGATGAAGTCGCTCATCGCCTGACCGCCCGGGCCAAAGCCTCGGGCTCGTCGAGCACGAAGGCATGGCCGTGGTCGCTCGTCACGATCACGGCGGAGTCGTTCCAGGCGTCGTTCCGCTCGATCCACTTCACGACCGCCTGAAACGCGGCGTCACCGCTCACCACCGCCCCGACCGCGGTGTCGATGTTGTTGGCGTGGCAGGCCCAGTCGACGTCGCCCGCCTCGACCATCAGCCAGAAGCGGCCGCGGCTGGCGAGCACATCGAGCGCCGCCCGGGTCATGTCGGCGAGCGTGGGATTCTCGTCGATGTCGGCCGCCGTGTAGCGGATCGCGGAGCCGTATTTCTTGCGGAGTGGCTCGGCGTCGGCGAGGCTGGCCGGATCGAGGCCGCCAGCAGGGTCGAAGTCGCCGTCGGCCGTGCGAAACGGCAGGTGTCCCTCCTTCACGCCGAAGAGACCGAAGAGCCGCAGCTTCCGCGCGACCGCGTCGGCGGCCGCCTCGGCGAGCACCTCGTCGCCCCGCCGGCCCGCCGACCGCCGGGCCACGCGGTAGCGTCCGCCGTGGGCCGCATCCACCGCGCGGAGCGTCGAGTCGGCCACATACTTGCCTCCCGGCTCGAAGTTGCGGCCCTGATCCTTCTCGGCGTCGGCGGTCACGCCGAACCCTCCGCCGATGAGCACGTCGAGCCCCGGCAACGGCTCGTCGCGATGGGCGATCGAGGGTTCCCCGAGCAGGTCGCGGGCGAGATCCTGGTAGTCGTCGCGGGAGACGTTGTGGGCGTAGGAGCAGGCGGGCGTGGCGTGCGTCACCGGCACGCTCGTCACGGCTCCCACCGCATAGCCACGTTGCTGGAGGGCGTGGGCGACCGTCTCGAGCTGCCTCCCCGCGACGTCCACGTTGATCGCGTCGTTGAAGGTCTTGCGGCCGGTGCAGAGCGAGGTGGCCGAGGCCGCCGAATCGGTCACCGCGTGGGGCATGTCGCGGTCCTTGCCCATCAGGTAGCACATGTCGGCCCGACGATCCCAGGCGGTCTCCCCGCCCCGCCGCGGATCGTAGCCGCCGGCCCGCTCCCCGCCCGGATTCATCACGGCCTGGGCGTCCACGTCCCGCTTCGTGCCATCGTTGGCCGGGCTGGTCACGCAAACGCCGAAGTCGCCGGCCACGCCCCGGTAGTCCTGAAACTGAAACCCCCTGCCGCGGCCCTCGGAGTAGTCGACCCTCCCGCGGGTCGCGATGGCGGCCGTCCGCGTGGTGTGCCAGTCCATGCCGTCGAACACCACGAGCACGATGTATTTCTTGCCGGCTTCGGCGGCCTGCATTTGCAGCCGGTGGATGTCGGTCTGGTCGAAGTAGTCAGCCGACGCGTTGAGGGTCGCCTCGGGCAGGCGACCGTAGAGAGCCTCCAGCCGGACGGGATCGCGGTAGACGCTCTTCGCCCCCCTGACGGAGTCGAGCGTCATGCCGAACGTGTACACCGGGATGAGCCGGTTGGAATGGTTCGACCACGACACGTATCTGGCGGGCTGATCGCCCCAGTGGCCCCACGTGGCTGCCCCGGAAGACTCCGCCGCGGCCTGAAGCTCGTGGATCGGATCCGCGGCGGCCGCGTGTGGCTCCACCGACGGCGGCGCCACGTCGCCCCCGCAGGCGGCCCGGGCACCGGCCATCCCGATCACCCAGACCAGAGTCCAAGCGGCAGCCCACGGACGGCTCGAGGCTCTCGTGATCGCGGCGGGCGTCATGGGAGCGAGCATACCCCGGGCCCAGCGCATCGTCCGTGAAAAACTCTCCAGGCCCCGCTGCCCGCGGTGCCGATGGGTGTGGCGCGGACTTTGCACCCGATTCGTGGCATGATCTCCCCGTCCACCCCGCCCAC
>JBJTDZ010000087.1:0-37788 GCA_046092585.1 Pirellulales bacterium
ACCGACACCTACACGCCCGAGCGGCTCGAAGAAAAAGACTGGCTCGACTGAATACACGCGAAACACTGGCATCCTGCCAGTTTTCGCTTGTGGCCCGCGGAGTCGAAGCCAAGGTTCGCCTCCCCGCCCCGGCCACCTTCCAGGTGTCCCCACGCGAAACACAGCCACCACCGGCTCGGGGCTGCCCGTGTCCTCGAGCGGGCTGTGGAAGCAAGCGCAGCAAGGATTGCGAAGCGCAGCTTCCACCGCAGAGAGCCTCGGCCAGGAGGGCCGAGGCGAACGTCCAGCGAGAGGACATGGGCAGCCCCGAGCCCGCGTCACCATTGACGCTGTCCCCATCGCTTACGCGATTGGGCTTCCAGGGGCGCGACGCAGTGCCCCATTGGCGACGGCATCAGGCTTCCTGCAGCGGTGTCTACGGCCGCCACTCGAGTCCGAGGATCGAGACGTCGTCGAGCGGGCCGTTGGGCTGGCACCAGGTCTCGACCGCGCCGAGCAGGTTCTTCACGCCTGTCTCGATCGGTGCCGACCGCGAGGCGGCGATGCAGGCGGCCATTGCGTCGTCACCATAGGCATTGCGGTCCTTGTCCATCGCCTCGGGCACGCCGTCGGAGTAGAGGAACAGCCGGTCGCCCGGGGCGAGCTGCAGCGTCTTCTGCTCGTATTCCACGTTGGGCACGAAGGCGATCGGGAAACTCTCGGTGGCGTGGAACTCCACGGGGCCGCCATCGGCCGGCAGTCGCACGAGCGCGGGGTGCCCGCCCGAGCAGTAGTCGAATCGTCCCGTGGGAATGTGGAGCACGCCGTAGAGGAGCGTGAAGTAGAGCCCGGAAAACTCGTCGGCCTGGAAGAGACGGTTGAGCTGGGTCGCCACGTCGGCCGGCCGCGCGACGGCGATGCGGCCGTCTGCTCCCTGCCGCACGAGCAGCGACTGGTCGGTCACCTTCGGCGTCAGGAAGCGGCCCACTGTCACCGCCATCAGCGACGAGGGAACACCGTGGCCGCTGACGTCGACGACGAACAGCCCGGCATGCTCGTCGTCGAGCGGGAAGACATTGAGGAAGTCGCCCGCGAGGCTCTGGCAGGGGACATACCGCCAGGCGACGCTGGCGGAGGGGATTGCCACGTCGTCGCCCGGCAGCAGCGACCGCTGCACCTTCGCCGCGGCCTTGAGGTCGCGGATCATGTGAGCGTTGATCCGCGAGATCTCCTCGTTGGCCGTGGAGAGCTCGTCGTTGGATTTCTGCAGGCTGTCGCGGGCAACCGAGAGTTCCTGGTTGGCCTCCACGAGCTCCTGGTTCTTGGCGACGGCGTTCTCGAACGTGGAGACGAGCAGATTGAGCACCTGCTGGCGGCCGGCCTTCACCCGGAAGGTCTGCCCCGCGAGCGTCACCTCGAGCGTTGCGGCGTCGGCGTCGTCGGCCGCCTCCAGCGGCGTGGCGAGCAGCGCCTGCATGCGGCCGAGCAGGTAGTCGGGCTCGTAGGGCTTGGTGACGTAGTTGTCGGCGCCGGCGTCGAGGCCGCGGATGATGTCGATCGGATCGGAGAGCGTCGAGAGCAGGATGAAGGGTACGCTTCGCAGGGCGGGATCGGCCTTCGCCGCCTTGCAGAACTCGTAGCCGGTCATCTCCGGCATCTCGATGTCGGAGACGATGATGTCGGGCCGGCGTTCACGGGCCAGCGCGAGTGCCAGAGCCCCGGTCTCGCCCCAGCGGACGGTGTGGCCAGCCTCCTCGAGCCGCCGGATCAGCATCCGGGCCTGGATCCGGCTGTCCTCGGCGATCACCACGTCGACGCCGCCGCGCGGGCCGGCCGCCGCGGATGTGCTCCCGCCTGCCACGCGCCGCCTCGTCAGGTGAAGGTCGCGAGGGCGGTGGGCGCATCCTTGTGGATGCTGAAGAGCTTGTCGAGATTCGTGATCTTGAAGACGGTGAGGATCTCGGGACGGATCCCGCACATCTTCAGCCGACCCTGGCCGGCGGTGATCTTGCGGTGCAGCTGGCCGAGAAGCCCGAGCATGGCGCTCGACATGAACTCGACGTTGGCGAAGTCGAGCAGCATGTCGGGGCCCGAGGCCTTGCCGATCAGCTGCGTCAGTTCCGAGCGGATCTCGTCGAGGACGGTGTCGTCGAGGATCTTCTTGTCCTTGAAGAGGACGAGGTGCACGTCCCCCTTTTTCCCGGTCTGGATGCGGCGGTACTGGTCCATAGACGTCCGTCCTGGCAATGGAGTGAAGAGGGGCAGGCGGCGGAAACTCTGCCGGAGAGCCTAACGTTTCGCCATCCCAGCTGCCACCAGCGGGGCACGCCCGCAGGCTCCCCGCAGCTTGCCGGCTCGAACGGGGGGCGGGGTCGTGTCGGAGTCATTCTCATGCCCGGGCGGAAAAAGTCCGATCGCACCGGATGAAGGGGTCGTGCCGGATGCAGGGCCGGTGGCCCCGGCAGCCCTGAGTTCCGGGGAGGGATGAATCCATGCTGGGCCGACGGATCATCTGGTGTGTCATCGCCGCGGGTCTCGCGGCCTCCGCGGCCTCCGCGGCCGACCGGGTCGGCGAGCCGGCCGACTACGTCCTCTTCGACGTGCTGTTCCTGCAGCGGGACAATGCCACCGACAACCAGGCGATCGTCACGCAGCCCGCCGCGCTGCCCGGAGGTGGCGGCACGATCCTCACCACGAGGAGCATGACGCCGACCACGGCCCCCGGCGTGCGGCTGTTCGCCGGTACGCACGACTGCGATGGCGACGGCTGGGAGGTGGGCTACTGGAGCGCATACGGCTGGTATGGCGACGTGCGGGCCGACCAGGCAGGCGGCCTCGCGGTGCCGGGCGACCTGGGCCGGGTCGTGACGGGCTGGGACGCCGCCACCACGATCTCGGCCGGCTGGTCGTCGTCGCTCAACGTGGTGGAGATGAACCTGCTCCGTGGCGATGTCTCGTCGGGCTGCGAGCCGGGGTCTCCATGGCCATCGCGCCGCTGCCACCACCGCACGGAGTTCGACTGGATCGGCGGACTTTTTTGGGCGGGGCTCGAGGAGCAGGCCGCCCTGCGAGTGACCGTTTCGCCCGCCGACCCCGCTTCCGCCTACCGCGTGGCCACCTCGTCGAACCTCTTCGGCGGCCAGCTCGGCGTGCGCGGCCGCCGCACGTGGGATCGCTTCACGCTCGAGGGCTGGTTGAAGGCCGGCCTCGGCGGGGCGTGGCTTGCCCAGTCGGCCTCCCCGATCACGAGCCCGTTGAGCGGTGGGTTCGAGTGGCGGCCCGGTCGCGAGGCCGCCGACACCGGCATGGGCTTCCTGTCGAGCATGCACGGGGCGCTCGGGTATCGATTCTCCGAAACCTGGGGCCTGCGGCTCGGCTACGACCTCGCCTGGCTCAGCGGGGTGGCCCTCGCCCCGAACCAGTGGGACTTCACCGACACGACCCGCAGCGGCACCGGCGTGGCCGGCGCCGGGGGTGTGTTCCTGCACGGCGCGAGCCTCGGCCTCGAGGCCCGCTGGTAGGTCGTCGGCCGCCTAGGGCTCGCGGGCGAAGACGAGTGGCGGCGTGCCCCGTGGCGCGGCGGGGAGCGCGAACTCGAAGGAGTCGGCGGTCTTGGGCGTCACCCGGGCGACCATCGTGCCCGCCGCCTCGGTCACCAGCGCGATCGCGTCGCCGCTCGTCTCGATGGTGCCCTCGAGTTCGATCACCGGCTTTCCTGACGGCTGGGCCTTCCAGCGGAAGGTCGACGCGGGTGTCACCGCAAACTGGATCGTGTCCTTGCCGGCGGTCGCCCTCCATGTGCCGACGAGGTCGATGTCGGGTGCGGCGGCGCCACCGGGAGCGGTCGCGCCGGTTGGTGCGGGAGCCGGCGCCGAATCCGGGGCCGGTTGCGCATCCGCCGGGGGCGAGATCGCCTCGAGCAGCCGCTTGGCGACGACATCGTCGGGCTTCTTCGCCACCACGATCCGCAGGGCGGCGGCCGCCATGTCGCCATGGCCACCCACGAGGTAGTGGTAGCCGAGCACGAAGTGGGCTGCGGCATCGTCGGGATGTGCGCGGCAGAACGCCTCGAGCGTTCGCAGATGATCGGTGTAAGCCTCGATGGAGCCGTACACGTTGCTCATCGTGGTCCAGTCCATACCCGGCGCGGTGGCGAGCACCGCATTGAGGGCCAGAGCCGCCTCGGGATAGCGGCCGAGCGCGAAGAGCGCCAGGGCCCGAACCTCGTGGATGACGGAGTCGTTCGGCGAGAGCCGCAGCGCCTGGTCGAAGCCCGCCAGTGCCCCCGCGTAGTCGCCGGCCTTGAACTTCGTAAGCGCCGCATCGACCGCGGCGTCGGTCGGAGTCGGCTGCTCGGCCGGCTGCGACTCGGCGGCCGCCTCGGTCGTCGTCGACGAGGCATCGGCCGGGATAAAGTTGTTGATGATCACCGGCTGCGAATAGTCGTAGGGGGAGGAGGCTACGACCGCCGCCGGCATGGCGGCGTAGTAGGGGTTCACGTAGCCGGCCGCACCGTAGCCGAGCGTGCCGTAGCCCAGACCCCAGTTCCCGAGGCTCGAGATCAGGCCCCACGTCGCAGCGCCCGTCAGGAAGGGCGCCCACCAGCCGCCGTTGTTGTAACCCCAGTTGCCGCCCCAGCCGCCGTTGTACCAGCCGTTGTAGTGCGGGTTGACCCAGCCGTGGTTGTAGCCGTAGCCGCCGCCATGGCCCCAGCCGGGATAGCCCCAGCCGCCACCGACGTTGATGTTGTTGAAGTTGTTGCCGTTCCAGTTGCCACTGTTCCAGATGGTGTTGCCGTCACCAATCCCGGGACGATTGCCACCGATCCCGGGGCGGCCTGGACGGTTGCCTCCACCCAGCGCGCCAAGGTCACCCGGCAGCGTGGTCGGTCGATTGAACGTGGGCCGATTGACGTCGGTGAGTCCGGGGCGCGTCGGACGATTGCCTCCGGCAAGGCCACCTCCGGCGCCAGGGCCACCTCCGATCGGACCGGGCCGCGGCGGCGGGGCAGGTTTGGTGGCGAATCCGCCGCCGGGCCTGCTGGCGGCACCCAGGCCGGCACCGAATCCGGGGCGACCCGGCTGCGGGGCGGGCTTCGTCATCCCGATCCCGGGCGCAGCACCCGGACGACCGGGGAGCGTGGCTGCGGGCGACGAGGGCCGGATCGAGCCGAGCCCGGGCCTGGCGCCGAGGCCCGGCTGCGGGCCGGCGGGCTGTGGGCGGGCCATGGCATTGGGGAGCGAGGGCCGCAGGGGATTCGGACGCTGGACAGCCCCGACGCTCGGCCGCTGGAAGTTTGGCGACTGAGGCCGTGCCATGCCGCCCGGTGCGGGCCGCGCCATCGGCCGTTGGGCGGTCGGCAGCGCCGGCCGCGTTGCCGGCATCTGCGGACGAGGCATCTGCGGCCTCGCCTGGGGCATCTGCGGTCGAGCCTGGGGCATCGAGGGCCTGGTCGCCATCGCGGGTCGCGCACCACCCCCGCCCACGCGGCCCACGGGCGGGTGCCCGCCGCCGGGTCGGGCCTCGGCCGAGCCGCCGAGCACGAGAGCGACGATCACGAGCCACGCACGGGCAGTCGACAGTCGCATCGAAGGGATCTCCAAAGAACGAATGTGGACCGCACCATGCGACCGGCGCGGGTGACGTGGCCGGGTGGCTCGATTCACTTGGCTGGCGCGGGTGGCGTGCGGGCGATCACGAGCCTGAAATCGGGTTCCTCGACGCCGGCGACGACGCGATCGGTGCTCTCCACGACGAAGTGATCTGCATCGGTGGGCCGGATGGTGACCGTTGCCGATCCCGTCGTGCCGTCGGGGAGCGTGGCCTCCGACCTCACGAGCCAGGCGTCATCGGCCGCCGTCCACTCGCCCTCGCTGAAGCCCCCGTCGGAGTCGAACGTCCACGAACGCAGGCGGCCCTCGACCGGATCCCAGCCGATTCGCTGCTGGCTCGTGGAGGTCGGCGCACCGCCGACGGAGAGGTTGTAGTCGCCGAGCAGGAAGTTGCCGTCGTCGCTCCAGCGATAGGAGATCCGGGTCGTGCCTTCCGGGCTTTCGTCGACCCATTCCCCCACCAGCCAGTCGAGCGGGGCGAGCATTTCGGCGCCGGTGGGAAGCGGATCGTCGGCAAACTCGCGGTAGGAGGCGAGGGGCCAGCGGTCGCCATCCTTCATCCGCACCGCCACATAGCGGACCTGCGCCACGGCGGCGTTCTGGTCGGCGGTGATCCGCCGCACGCCCTCCTCGATCAGCATTTCGTCGCCCACCCCCCGGGTGTCGGTGACCTCCAGTTCGAGCGTCGCCTTGGGAAAGCGCGCGAAGAACCTCCCGAACAGCGCCTCGATCTCCGCCCGGCCCGTCGTCACGGTGCCGTTTTCGTCGACCAGTTCGCCGTCGGCGAGGAACATCCCGGCGAGTGCTTTGGCATCGCCGGCGTTGAAGGCCTTCACGGTCGCCGCCGCGGTGGCGGCGACGGCGGCAGAAGCCGTTGAAGCCCCGGCGGGCGGTGCCACGGGGTCGGCCGCGAACGCCGTCGCGGAGGCGAGCCAGGCGGCCATCCCCAGGGATGCCATCATCGTGCGGGCACTCACCGACACAGCCGTCACCGACATAGCCACTCTCGTCCGCAGGCACGGCGCGCTCATGAATCCGTCCTCCGCCTCGTCGACGGGCCTCCAGCGGGCCCATGCACCTGCGACTTAAAAGACCATGTCGCGTGCGGCCGTGCAAGCCGGCGGTCACGCTCGTCGCGTCAGCAGGTCGCCGCCCGGCTGCCGAAGATCGCCCCCCGGGCCACGCTCCACCAGCCCGGCCGCTCGAGCGACCGGTAGGGCGAGTCGGCCGGCAGCGTCACCACCAGATGCTCGTGGGCACGCTTCAGGGTGTGGTAGGGCATCGACGGGAAGAGGTGGTGGAGGGCGTGGTAGCGGATCGAGAACGGAAAGAAGAGCAGCGTCAGCGGGTCGTTGGTCGTGAAGTTGCAGGAGTCGGTGATGTGCGACTCCATGTCGCTGTGGCTGCCGTCGCTCTCGCAGTGGTGGTCGGCAAGGAACCGCAGGTGGTTGAGGGCCACCGTCGCCACCGCCAGGGCATAGAGCAGCGGGATACGGCTCACGGGATTGAGGCCCATGACCACCAGCAGCGGAATCATCAGGGCGCGGAGGAAGCAGGGGATCTCGGCGGCCAGGATGGCCCGACGGTCGGCCGGGGTGAGCCGCCGCTCGTAGCGGCGGTTGAACGTGAGCGCCGAGGCGTGGCGGAGCGTCCATTCGCGCACCTGTGGTGTCACGAACGTGAGCGGAACAAGCAGGAACCGCAGGAACACGAGGATCGGCATCGCCATGATTTTCAGGGCATAGCCGATGACGCTCCCCAGGTTGCCCCCCTCGACCATGTTGGCGACGTATTCGGGATCCTGGGGCGTTCCATAGTACCGCTGGCTGTGATGGTCTCGGTGGTGCCGCGTGAAAAACGGGCTGGGCATGAGGATCATCACGCCCCCGAGCACGTTCCATGCGGCCTTGAAAAAGGGCATCTCATGCGCCCCGAGGTGGCAGACCTCGTGCACGAGCGATCCCATCCGGTAGAGCCAGAAGGCGGCGAGCGGGAAGGCGATCAGCTGCATCCAGGAGCCGAGCGGGGCCGTGAGATAGACCCCGGTCGCGGCATAGGCGGCCACCATGCTCAGAAGGAAGTCGGCCCAGTAGCGGACCGGTGAAGGGCGGAAGAGATCGGCCTCCGCGGTGCGGATGGCCTCGCGCACGTCGTGGATCCACGAGGATCCCTCGTGGCCCTCGGAGCCATCGGCCGTGGCGAGCGACGCGGTGCTTTCCGTGACCTGCTCGAGCATCGTTCCGCCTTCCTGCGGGAACCCTCGAAAACCACGCAGTACTCGACCACAAACCGGCCGGCCGGGCAACCCGCCGGCAAAAAGCGGGGGGCCGGGCGTTTTCACGCCCGGCCCCCCTGTGGGCACGTCACGTGCGGGCCTGGGCCCGCAGCGAAGGGTGCTTACTTGCAGCGACGGCAGCCGCGACGGCGACCACCGCACTCGTTGCAGGCCGCCGACTGGCCACCGCAGCTGTGGCAGGCCGAAGCCTCGCCACAGCCGCCGCAGGCGCCGGCGTCACCGGCCGAGCCGGCGCCGCAGGCACCGCAGCCGTTCGAGACGGGCACCTCGACGGCGACCGTCACGCACTTCTGCACCGGCACTTCCTTCGTGACCGTGTGGGGGACGCGGACCGTGTAGGTGGCGGTCTTCGTCTCCGGCACGCAGTCATACACCGTGACGGTGTATGACTCTTCCTTCTGCTGCGGCACCATGACGGTGTAGGACACTTCCTTCGTCATGGTCTCCGGCACGCACTTCGTCACCGTGTACTCCCGAGTCTTGGTCTCGGCCTTATACTTGGTCACGTTGACCGTGCGGGTCTTCTGCTCCGGCACCATCTTCGTGACGGTGTAGGTGCGGGTCCGCTCCTCCGGCACGCAGGTCGTGACGGTGTAGGTGCGGGTCCGCTCCTCCGGCCGGTACTTCGTGACGCTGACCGAGCGGGTCTTCTGCTCGGGCACGCACTTGGTGACGGTGTAGGTGCGGGTCCGCTCCTCCGACCGGTACTTCGTGACGTTGACCGAGCGGGTCTTCTGCTCGGGCACCATCTTGGTGACCGTGTAGGTCCGAGTCCGCTCTTCGGGGCGGCACTTCGACACCGTGTGGGTGCGGGTGCGCTCCTCGGAACGGCACTTGGTCACGTTCACCATCCGGCTCCGCTGCTCCTGACGGCACTTGGTGACCGTGTAGGAGTAGGGGACCTCTTCGGTCGTGCACTGGTAGGTCGTGACCGGGACTTCCTTCGTCTCACACGTCGGAACCCAGACACGCTTGCAGCACGTCTTCGGGGGGCAGGGGCAGCCGCAGGCGTCGGTGCCGGCCGAGGCGACCTCGACCTGCTGCGTCGCCCAGTGACCACCGCGGACCTGCACCGTCTTCGACGACTGGACCGGGACGCGCTTCTGCACGGTCCGGCTGCCGGCCATCTCCTCGGTGTAGGGCACGTTCACCGTGTAGGTCTGCTCGACCTGCTCGGTGTAGGGAACGTTCACCGTGTAGGTCGAAACCTTCTCCTCGGTGTAGGGCACCATCACCGTGTAGGTGGCGGACTTCTCCTCCGTCACGGGCACCATCGCCGTGTAGGTCTGCTCGACCGACTCGGTGTAGGGGACCTGGACCGTGTAGGTCGAGGTCTTCTCTTCCGGCACGGAGGTCATCACCGTGTAGGTCTGCTCGACCTGCTCGGTGTAGGGAACCTGAACCGTGTAGGTCGAGGTCTTCTCTTCCTGCTTCGGCACCATCACCGTGTAGGTGGCGGTCTTCTCTTCCGAGACGGGAACGTTCACCGTGTAGGTCTGCTCGACCTCCTCGGTGTAGGGGACCTGGACGGTGTACTCGGCCGTCTTGGTCTCCGTCACGTTCTTGTTGACCGTGTAGTTCACGGTCTTGGTCCGAGTCTCGGGAACCTGCACGGTGACCGTGCGGGTCTTCGTCTCGGTCCGCGGGACTCGCTTGTTGACCGTGTAGGTCCGCTCGCGGGTCTCGGTGGTGTACTCAGTCGACGTGACGGTCTTCATCTCGGTCACGTACTGCTTCTGGTACACCGTCTTCGTGCCGCACGACGCGGCACAACCACCACACTCACCACCGCTCACGACGGCGCCGCCTTCGCAGCCACCGGCACAGTCGCCACCGCAGGCGCCGCAGTCCTTCGCCCACGTGCTGGTGCACAGGGCGACGACGGCGAAGGCCGGCAGGAGGCACGAAAGAACTTTGCGAATCACGCAAACCTCCGGAAAAAAGAAAAGGAACAGGAAGACAATCGAGCAGGCTTTTTTCGAACGCGCCCGAGCGTCGGTCGGTCGAAGAGACCCATCTCTCCCGACGACCGAACCACTCGGCCGCCTGATAAGGTGGATAGATTACGTGGACTTGAACGGCTTTCAAGGGATGGGGCCGAGATTCCCCGATTTCCAAAAAACGCCCGTTTCTGCGAAATCGGCCAAATCATCCCGGCTGGCCGCTCGCCGGCCATCCGCGACCCCAGTTTGGGGGGAAATTCACCGGGAAAACGTGGGCCGGCGGGTCGCGAGACAGTTGGGTGGGTCCGCCCCCGAGCCGGTGATGACCCGTCGTGGTTGAGCCCTACCGGCCTTCGAGGAGGTCGCGGAGCAACGGCCGGAGGATCTTCGCCCGGCGGGCGTTGCCGATCGTGCTGGGATGCTGCTGGTCGTCGAGGAAGCACTCCGCGGCCGGCGTGCCATCAGGGCCGAGGAACGCCGCGTTGGCGTCGAGGAAGGCCAGCCGATCGTCGGAGGAGCCCTCGACGAACTCCCGCACCGCAGCGTTGGCCGCGTCCTGGCGATCCCGCTGCTCCCACCGTTTGATCGTCGGCGAGATCGCCAGGAACGCGATCGTCGCGTCGGGATGTGCCGGCCGCAGCGCGGTGACGACATGCTCGAACGCGGAGCGCACGTCGTCGGCCGTCGCGCCGGAGGCGATGTCGTTGGTGCCCGCGCTGATCACGATCACCTGCGGCGACGCCTTGGCGACGAGTCGGGGGGCGACCTCGGCCAGTTCCGTCAGCCGGCATCCGCCGACACCGCGGCCGAGCACGTTCATGCCGGGAAAGTCCTCGGCCAACGTGTTCCAGAGCCGGATGTTCGACGACCCGAGCATCGCCACGCCACCGGCGGCAGGCGGCGTGGCGGCATCGAGCAGTTCGTAGGCGGCAATCTCTTCGGAGAAGCGAGCGGCGGTCTTTTCCCCTTCGGCGGAGGTCGGGGCGGAGCTTTGGCCACGGCGGGCGAGCGGCTTCGAAAAGACCCGGTTCCAGTCCGACGCCATCCGCACGACGGTCCATCCATGAGCCTTCGCGGCGTCGAGCGATTCATTGCCAGGCTCGCCGTAGGCCATCTCCCGCTCGGCATCGTCGTGAAGAACGAGGAGCTGCAGGCTCGGGTGGTCGTCGGACTGCGACCAGCGGAGCATTTCGATGTCGCCCGTGGTACCCACGTTGCCGACCGCGAGGATCGGCCGGCGGCCGATGAACTCGCCGATGCTCACCGGCTTCTGCTCCTCGTCGTTGAGCACCCGGAGCTGGGGCAGCACCACGAGGTCGAGCCGGGGACGTGCCGGCGTGCCGGCAGGCCGTTCGTCGCCGGGCGTCTCCCGCAGGTGCGTCATGGGGCGGGAGGCGATCACCCGCTCCGGCCCAAGGCCGTACCAGAGCTCGGCGGCAGGACGCATGAAATGGATGCCGCTTCCCGAGCAGATCCAGACGCCGAAGCCCTTGCGGCCGAGGAACGCCAGCAGTTCCTTCATCGGTGCGTAGGTGACGTCACCGAGCGGCACGTCGAACACCGGGTGGCGCGCCGTCCTGAGGAAGTCGCGGGCCTCGGCCTCGATCCGCTCCTCTGGCACGCCGGCGAGGGCCTCGAAGGTGAGTTCGGCGAAGAACCGCTTGCCCAGCCGGCGAACGAAGTCGAGATCGCCCGTCAGCAGCGTGGCGTAGGGTTCCTCGTGGGCGAGTTCGGGACGCCGTTCGACGAGTCGCTGGATCCGGTCGACGAGAAACATCCCGTGCAGCACCGGCTTTTCGCAGACGAGCGTGCCGTCATGGTCGAAGACCGCCACCCGCTCCGCCGGCGGAACGTACGTCGGCGTCTTCTCCGTGGTCACGGCGGCCACGAAGTCGAGAATCGCCCGTTTCGCGGGGCCGTCGTTCCAGGAGGGCAGCGGATCGCTGGCCGCCGCCGGGGCGACCGGCCGCGTGCCGCCGGCATCCGGGGCGACGGCCGGCTTCGATCCCAGCCAGATCGCCGCCGCCAGAAGCCCGAGCGCCACCAGCGGGATGGCCACCGCCGAGGTCGTCGCGCGACCCGCGGGCTCCGGCTGTGGGTCGCTGCCCTGGTCGCCATTCCCGTGCGGCATCGTGCGTCTCCTGTGTTCCGAACCGGTACTCTCGACGTCTTTCACGATGGCGTCGGCCCGTGGGCGCCGTTCCAGCGAGGGAGGTGGGACAATGCGTCGCGTCGCTCACCAGCATGGTCGGCTACCACATGGTGCTTCAGCAGGGCATCCGCAACAAGGTGTGGGTGTGGGGCAAGGCCGATCCGGACGAGGCGATCAGCGTTACGCTCGGAGGCCGGACGCCGCCGATGCCCGCTGACTGTCCAGCCCGCCGGAAAACGGGTAGCCTTGGCACGCGACTCAGGTGGCGCTCGCGATCCGCTGTGCGCCGCGTCACGACCAGGGAGGGCGACTCGTGAGCGGACGATTTTCCGGTGGTGCCGTGCTGATGTGCGGCATCGTGGCGGCAGTGGCATCGCTGGCGGGCGGCTGTTCCCGTGCGGGGGGCGACCGCGGCTTCGGGTCGGCCCGCGTCGAGCCCGAACTCGAACGTTCGGCAGCGGTCGTGCCGGGGTCCGGCCACCGTGATCCCAGAGTGCCGGTGGTCATCACCCCGCCGCGGCCGTGGTCGGCGGCCCAGTTGGCGGCCCGCGCGGGTCGGCCGGCCGCCGAGCCGCGCCGCCTGCTGCCCGCTGCCGCTCGGATCACCGCGGCCGCCCGTCCGGCCGCCGGCGGAGATGTCGCGGCCATCCGCGACATGCTCGGAGGCTACCTGCAGGCCTTCAATCGGCACGATCCCGCGGCGCTCGTCGCCCACTGGAGCGATCGCGGTGAGAACGTCGACCTCGACTCGGGTGAGGTGACTGCCGGCCGTGAGGCGGTGCGTGACGTGTTCGCCACGCTTTTCGCGGAGGAGCCCGCGTCGACGATCGATATCGACATCCAGACGATCCGGACTGTCCGGGCCGATGTGGCGGTGGTCGACGGCACGTCGCGGATCACGTTCGGCGACGGGGGCCGTGCCGGCAGCCGCTTCTCGGCGGTGGTGGTGCGGCAGGATGGCCACTGGCTGCTTGAAAGCGTCCGCGAGGCGGCGCTCGTCGAGGCCGCGGAGCCGCGGCGACCGCTCGACGACCTTGCCTGGCTCGTCGGCACCTGGGAGGACGACGCCCCGGGCATGACGGCGACGACCCGCTGTTTCTGGAGTGCGGGGAACTCTTTCCTGATCCGTACGCACGCGGTGTCCGCTTCCGCGGTCGATGCGTCGCCGCCCCGGCCGGGCGACGCGCACATTCCGGCGCTGCTGCCGGCGGGCGAGGTGCCCGCTCGCGAGGTCACCGAGATCATCGGCTGGGATCCGGAACGGCAGGCGATCCGGTCGTGGGCGTTCACCTCGGCAGGGCGGTTTGCCGAGGGCGAGTGGTCGCGCGACGGCGGCGCCTGGACGGTCCGGTTCACGGGCGGCGGCGCCGATGCCGGCCGGAACTGGGAGTGCACGCTCGTCCGCCAGGGCGACGACGGCCTGTCGGCCCGCGGCGCCGGCGAAGGGCTCGGCACGGCCCTCGCCCCGGTCTGCGATTTCGTGCGCACGGCGAGGTGATCACGTCGTGCGGCGGCTGCTCGACCTCGTCGCCAATGCCTTCCCGCTCTGGGTGCTCGTCGCCTGCGGGCTAGCCCTGGTGCGGCCCGGGTGGCTCGCGTGGTTTCACGGATCGGCGATCGTCTGGGCCCTGGCCGTGATCATGCTCGGCATGGGGCTGACCCTCGAGATCGGCGACTTCGTGCGCGTCTCGAGCCGCCCGCTGGCGGTGGTGACGGGATTCGTGGCCCAGTTTCTCATCATGCCGGCGGCAGGCTGGGGCGTGGGCACGGCGCTCGGCCTCGACACGCCGCTGGCGGTGGGACTGATCCTCGTGGCCTGCTGCCCCGGGGGCACCGCCTCCAACGTGGTCACCTACATCGCCCGGGCCGACGTCGCGCTCTCGGTGGTGATGACGGCCTGCTCGACGCTCGCGGCGGTGGTGCTCACGCCGCTGCTCACCAAACTGCTCGCGGGGCGGTTGGTGGAGGTCGATGCGGCAGCGCTCGTCGTTTCCACCCTGCAGGTGGTCGTGCTTCCCGTGGCGGCCGGCGTGGTCCTCAATCGGGCACTGCCCCGGGCGGCGGCGCTGGTGCAGCCCGCGGCGCCCGTGGTGAGCGTGCTGGCGATCGCACTGGTGGTCGGCAGCGTGATCGCCCAGAACGCCGCAGCCGTGCGGACCAGCGGCGGCATGCTCTTGGCGGCCGTCGCGGCGGTGCACGGCATCGGCTTCGCCCTCGGCTATGCCTTCTCGCGGGCGTTCGGATACGACCGCGTCGTGTCGCGCACGATCTCGATCGAGGTCGGCATGCAGAACTCCGGGCTGGGCGTGGTGCTCGCCCAGCGGCACTTTCCCGCCGAGCCGCTCACGGCAGTGCCCTGCGCGATCTCGAGCGTCGTCCACTCGCTGATCGGCAGCGGCCTGGCAGGCTGGTGGCGGCTGCGGGGCTGACGCGGATCAGCGCTTGGTCGAGCGGGTGGTCGAGCGGGTGTTCGCCATCTGCGGCCGCTTCACGAAGTAGACCTTCGGGTCGTCGATCACCCACGGCGTGCTCCACGTGCGGCCGTCGTCATGGGTGCAGACGTTGAAGAAGAACGTCTTCACCATCTCCGTGCGGTAGCCGTAGGGAAACTGCGAGGTGATGTGGTCGTCCATGGTGAGTTCATCGACCCCCGGGCTGGCGAAGTAGTGCACCATGCCATCGGGCGTGAACGACATGCCCAGCGTCCACCAGCCGAGCTGCTCGATCCGCGGTCCGCGGATCTCGCCGCCGTTGCGGCCGCTGCGGACGCGGATGAAGGCGCCGTCCTCCTTGTAGCGGCCGGTGTGGCTGCTCTCGAAGCAGATGAACATCCCGGGCCAGTATTCCTCGAGGCCATACCGACCCTCGTCGGGGTGATCGTCGCCGGTGATGATCGCGTGCGTGAAGCATCCGGCGCGAAAACCGAAGCTGGGTCCGCTGCGGTTCTCCCACTGGTCGAAGGGCGGCATGTAGACGCGGACGGTCATGCTGGGGCTGTCGGCCACCGACATGCTCCGGCCCGTGTACTTCGAAAGGTTGTAGATCAGGTCGTCCTGCTGCATGGTGCCGGTGACGCGGCCCGGGATGCCGCCGCGGAGCGTGGCGATCAGCAGGCCATGCCCGCTCCCCTCGAGGCCCGGCGCCGGAAGCTCGACCCGCTTCACCACGTCGGGCGTGCCCCGCTTCGGGCCCTCGAACCAGCGGCCGTTGACGCTCTTGGCCAGTGGGCCGCGCATCCGCTTGTCCTGCTCCTCGGAACTTTTCGGGTGGTTGTATTTCCAGGACCACTTTTCGTCCTCGAAGTCGTCGACCACGTTCTTGACGAGCGATCCCGTGCCCGGCAGGAGCACGGGCTTCTTCGGGGCCGGCGGCTGCGCGGGGGCCGCGGCGGTGGCGACGCGCTTCGCTGCCTGGCCCTGAGAACTGCCGCGGCCGGAGGAACTCCCGGCAGCCACGGCCATGCCGGTGACGACGGCGAGTGCCGCGGCGCCGCAGACCAGGCGCACGAGCGACGACGAAGCATGAGGGCGGTTGGACATCGGCACGTCTCCGACACGGATGCTGGCGAGGCGGTCGATGTCCGCCCTGACATCCGTATCGGCCGGCACAGGCCACCCACTCGCCCGGGTGGCCGGGCGGGCGGTTCGATCGCCGTCGGATCACGCCGTCGCCGCAGGCCGATTTCCTCGCGACGGCCCCCGAGGTCTCCCAGCTTGCCGCGGCGACGGGCGGCTACCAGCTGACCTGCGCGATGTCTCGTGACCAGCCGCCGCCGGCGGTGGTCGACCGCGGCGAGGCCGGCTGCTGGAGCGACCGCCACGGATCCGGACCTGTGAACGTGCCGCCCGGCAGGCGAACCACCCACGGGCCTGCTCCCCGCGACATCCGGGCGAACGACTCCTCCAGCTGCCGCCGCTGCAACTCCAGCTGCCGCCGGATCCGCCGCCGCTCCGCCTCGGCGGTGGCAGTCGCGTAGGCCAGCCGGGCCTGCTGGGAGGCCTCGGCCGCGGTGTGGATCGCGTCCTCGTACCGCTGGCGATCGAGCAGCGACCGTGCCGTATCGAGGGCCGTCGCCGGCCCGCGGACGTCGGCCTGCACCCCTTCGGCATACCACGCGGCGACCCGACGGACGAGCGAGTCGGTCTCGTCGATGTCGGCAGCGGCCTGCCGGGCGAGCCGGTCGTCCTCGGCGGCGAGTTCCTCGCCACGGACCACGGCGGTGTCCGCGGCCTCGATGAGTTGTGCGACCTGCCTGAGGTCCGGGCAAGACGTGGCCAGCCCGGCGCCGGCGACCTCGAGGATTCTCTCCGCCTCGCGGCACCGCTCGTTGGCCCGCGCCCGGTCGGTGCGCTGGGCCTGGAGCCGCCGGGCGAGAGCCACGATCCGCTCGGCCGCACGGTCGCGCCGCTGAGGAAGCGAGCCGCGGAGCCCGTCGAGTTCGGCCTTCCGATCGACAATGGCCTCGAGGCAGCCCTCGGCCCAGTCGAGCTGGCGCACGGCTTCGTCGAGCAGCGCCACCGCCCGGAGGTAGTGCTGGCGATCCGGGGCGAGGGCCGCGCGGGCCTCGTCGACGAGGGGCCGCACCCGCGCGAGACCGTCGTCGGCCCGCGGCACGTTGTCGGCCACGTCGGACCACGAACTCTCGGCGTAGGACGCATGCAGCGCCGTCGCCGCGGCGGATGCGGCCTGCCGCCGCCCTGCCAGAGCCTCGGTCCGCGCGGCACAGGCCGGCAGGAGTTCGTCGGCCCGCGCCTTGGCTGCCACGATGCTCTCCACGAGCGCGGCCGCCTCGGCATTGGCCTGCTCGGCGCGTTCGACGGTGGCGAGTGCGGCCTCCGTGTCGCCCGCGTCGATCAACTGCAGGGCGAGGTCGACGTGCTTGGCGGCGGCCTCCAGCCGCTCGTCGGGATCGGCGCCCGGCTCCACGAGGAGCCAGCCCTCCGCGCGGCGCGTGCGGACGCGGTCTCCGACCGCTGCGGTCGTGGCCGCCGCCGCGCGGCGCCGGTCGTCGGCAGCGTCGGCGGCATCGAGCCGCGCGAGCATCGCCTCCAGCGCCGAGCGGGCCTCGGCCAGACCTCCGCGGGCCGACACCGGGTCGCTTTCGAGTCGCTCCCCCGCCAGCTGTCGGGCTCGGGCGATGTCGGCGCCGGTCGGTCGCCAGACGGCGGCCGACCGGCCACGGCCGGCCAGGGCGTCGAGCCTCGCCGTGGACTCCGCGAGTTCGGCATCGAGCGTCGTGGCCGCCTCGCGGGCCAGTTCGTGGGCCTGTTCGAGCGCGTCGAGCGGGCCGCGGCACTCGGCGGCGATGTCGTCCAGCGGCGGCCGCGCTTGGGCCGATTCCAGCAGCCGCAGGGCCTTGTCGGCGGCCGCGGTGCCCAGAAGCCGCTCGGACTCGATCGTCGCCTGCGCCTTCTCCCACACCTCCATCAGCGCGAGCCAACGCTCGCGGTACCGGCGGATCGCGGCCTGGACGCCATCGTAGGTCGAGCGCGTGAGGCCCTGCATCGGCGTGCGGAAGTCGGGGTCGGTGTGCGGCAGCATGCGGTGCCGCTCCTGCTGCTCGTCGAGCAGGTCGGAGATGGCGACGACGTCGGCCTTGAAGGCCGCGAGCCGCTCCCGGGCGGCCCGCAGCCGCCGCCCGTGCCTCGCCCACTGCACGAGCAGGCCGCCCGCGAGTCCCGCGGCACCGAGCGCCATCAGGCCCAGCGGCAGTGTTCGCGTGCGGAACACACGGGAGGCCTCCTCGCGGCGCTGCCGCGCATCGGCCTTGGCCTGCACCCACGCCTCGGTGCCCGTCACCAGGTCGGCGAGCCCCTCGTCGAAGAGCCCGTCACGGGCCCGGGGCACGAACTGCGTGGCGATGAGTTCCGACTCCAGTGTTTTCTGGTCGAGCCCAGCCGAGGCCTGCAGCGCCCACGGCACGTCCATCGCGATCTGCCGGTCGCCCACGTCGACCACGATCGTCACGTCGCCCGCAGGGTTGAAGCCACCATCGCGGCCGCGGCTCTCGTCGCGCCAGCGGGAGACGAGCTGGTCGAGCAGCCTGCTGGCGGTGCCCGCGGTGCCGGCTTCGTCGACCACGACCACGCGGTAGTCGCGGCCTCCGGCCCGCTTCGCGTTGGCGATCGCGGCGCGGGCCTTGGGAAAGTCGTCCTTCACGCCGCTGACGAACACCCGCGGAGGATCGTCGCGGCCGGGGGCCTCCGGGAGCGCGGGCTCTTCAGCCGCCGCCTGCCAGGCGGTGGCGAGCACGAACGACGCGACGGCGAACGGGCGGGTGATGCGCATGGCGACTCCGATGCAGGAGATGGCTGCAGGTGATGGCGAAGGACGCCAGTGTAACGGTCGCCTCGGCCGCCCCGGCTGCTCGTCAGATGGGGCAGCCGACGAACCCCGCCGAGGTCGCGGAGGCCACCGCCGCTGCGGCATCGAGCACCTCGCGGCCACCGGCGCCGAGGATCGTCACTGCGCCGAGCGACGCGGCCTCGCGGGCAAGCGCGGCGATCTCCCGCCGTCCCCCCGTGCCGCCGAAGCCGATCACCCGATGCACCCAGCCGGCCCCGGCGAATGCCTCCGCCCACGTGGGTGCCAGCCGCGACACGGCCGCCGAATCGGCGATCACCAGCACCGGCCCGCCCAGCCCCATGCGGCGCATCTCGTCGGCGATGCGGGCCGCTGCGCCGACGAGAGCAAGCGCCCCAGGCGCCGTCCGCGTTCGCCGTGTGCTCCCGTCCTCGTCCGGTCTCACATCACCACTCCGGAACGGTCGATGCGGTCTAGAAGCCGCCGATTTCGTCGGCGGTGATCCGCGGCGTGGTCGATGGGCTGAGGGTCGGCGGCGCGGGCCGTGTCGGCATGGCCGGTCTCGCGACCGCGCCACGGCCCGGCAACGTGGGCACGAGTCCGCCGCGGCGACCACCGCCGGGAAGGCTCCGTGGCTGCGGCATGGGTGCCGGCCTGCCGGCGTTGAGCGTCGTGCCGGGCATGAGCGATCCGTAGCCGGCGCGGGCGGCCGGGGCGCCGGCGCGAACACCCCCCGTGATCGCCGTAGGTCGGTTGCCCGTGGTCCGCGGCTGCACCGCCGAGGCGCGTTCGGACGTGGCGGGTGGTCGTGGCCCGGTGCCGGTGCCGGTCACGGTTGGCACGCGGGTGCCGGGAGGACCCGATGGCGGTTGCGAATCTCCGGACGCGGCGGGCGGATCCGTCACCGACGGCAGCGGCTTGGCCGGTTCCTCGCGATCGGCCGCGTTGTCGTCGGCCACGATCCGCGGGGCGCCGGTGAGCGGGTCGATGCCGCCCCCCTGCTCCAGTTCGACCCGGGCCCGCCGCATTCTCGCCCGCGCGATCGATGCCTCGGACTCGTCGATCCTGCCATTGCCGTCGAGATCCCAGCGGCGGATGAGTTCGTCGCGGCTGGCGCCCGTCGGGGCCGGCTCCGGGGCGGACGACGCCCGTGCCCGCAGGCCCCCGGTCGGGTCGAGTTCGTCGGCTCCGGCCGTCGCGCTGCAGGCGACGGTGGCGATGCCAACCACGATGGCCGCACGGTGCAGGCCGCGGCGCATGGTCAGGCCGACGAGGGCGACAGCCGGCATCCAAGGCCTCTTCGCAGGTGGTGCCAGAGCTTCAGGACGACTCATGCCGGACATTCTACGGAGGCTCCAGCGGCGTCCGCCACCGCCCTGGTGATCGTGCGGGAGGCCGCCAGCGGATCACCGCCGGCGGCTTCGAGCATGCCCGCGGCGACGTGGCAGTGAACCTCGTGCGGGCCCACCGCCGTTGCCGGGGGGTCGATCGAGCGGCAGACCGCTTCGGCCAGCGGACACCGGGGGTGGAAGCGGCAGCCGGCCGGAGGCCGGGCGGGGCTGGGCACATCGCCGGTGAGCACGATCCGTGGCCGCCGCCGGACGTCGATGGTGGGCACGGCGGAAAAGAGCGCGATCGAGTAGGGGTGCAGGGGCTCTCGGCGCAGGGCCTCCACCGGCCCCCGTTCGACGATCCGGCCGAGGTACATCACCGCGACGTCGTCGGCGACATGGTCGACCACCGACAGATCGTGGGAGATGAAGAGGTAGGTGAGACCAAGTCGCTCGCGGAGCTCGACGAGCAGGTTGACGACCTGCGCCTGGATCGAGACATCGAGGGCCGAGATCGGCTCGTCGAGCACGAGGAACTCGGGCTCGAGCACCACGGCCCGCGCGATCGCGATCCGCTGCCGCTGGCCGCCGGAAAACTCGTGGGGATAGCGGGTGAGCGCGTCGGGCGGCATGCCCGTGCGCCGCAGCGCCTCGGCCATCCGCTCGAGCCGCACGGACGCATCGCCCATGCCATGGAGCACGAGCCCCTCCTCGAGGATCTGCCGCACGGTCATCCGCGGATTGAGCGAGCCATAGGGATCCTGGAAGACGATCTGCATCCGCCGGCGAAAGCGGCGCAGCTCCCGGCCGCGGAGTGTGCCCACGTCGGTGCCGCGTATCCGCACGCTGCCCGCTGTCGGCTCGACGAGCCGGAGGATGCTGCGGCCCACGGTCGTCTTGCCGCAGCCGCTCTCGCCGACCAGTCCGAGCGTGCGGCCCCGGGAGATCGACAGGCTCACCCCGTCGACGGCCCGCACGGCCCCTACCTGCCGCCGCAGCAGGCCCCGGCGGATCGGGAAGTGGGTGGCGAGATTCACGACCTCGACCAGCGGCGGCGATTCGGGCGTGCTCATCGGCAAGCCTCCTCGTGCCGCGGTGGGCCGAGCGAGGCAGCGTAGTGGCAGCGGACGAGGTGCCCCGGCTCGATCGCGGTGAGTTCGGGAACGACCGCCTGGCAGGCCGGGCCCGCGGCCGAAGCCTCGGTGCGGGCGAACTCGCAGCGGGGATGAAAGCGGCAGCCGGTGGGAAACGACTGCGGCGGTGGCACGGATCCCGGGATCGTCCGCAGCGGCTGCCGCTGCGCGGCGGCGCCGCTCTCGGGCCCGGGGCGGGCTGCCAGCAGCCCGGACGTGTAAGGATGTCGCGGTGCCGCGAAGAGCCGCTCCACCGGAGCCTGCTCGACGATCCGACCGGCGTACATCACCGCCACGTCGTCGCAGGTTTCCGCCACGACGCCCAGGTCGTGCGTGATCAGGAGCACCGCCATGCCGAGCCGTCGGCGCAGGTCGGCGAGCAGGTCGAGGATCTGCGCCTGGATCGTCACGTCGAGCGCCGTGGTGGGTTCGTCGGCGATCAACAGATCGGGCTCGCAGGCCAGCGCCATCGCGATCATCACCCGCTGCCGCATGCCGCCGGAGAGCTGGTGCGGATATTCGTGCAGCCGCCGCTCGGGATCAGCGAGCCGCACGAGACGGAGCATCTCGAGGGCCCGTCGCCGGGCCGCCGCCCGGGTGGTGTCGCGGTGGAGGAGCACCGCCTCTGCCACCTGGTCGCCCACGGTGAACACCGGATTGAGGCTCGTCATCGGCTCCTGGAACACCATCCCGATCCGGCCGCCGCGAACATGCCGCAGCCGGGCCTCGGGGAGCGCCGCGAGATCGACGGGGCCACCGGGCCCGTCGAGGAGAACCGTCCCCGACTCGATCACGCCGGGCGCCGAGACGAGCCGGAGGATCGACATCGCCGTCACGCTCTTGCCGCAGCCGCTTTCTCCCACGAGGCCGAGCATCCGGCCCCGCTCGATCGCGAGCGACACGCCGTCGACCGCCGGCACACGGCCTGCGGCCGTGTGAAACGCGGTCACGAGATTACGGATGTCGAGCAGTGGCATCGTCAAGGCCTCGGCCGCCTGGAGCCGGGGAACGCCTCGCCTTCGGAAGGCAACGGTATGCCTACTCGGCTCGACGTCCCCCGGCACCCGGCTGCTCCGTGGAGAGCCAGCCCCCAGGCGGCGGCATGAACGCCGAAGGCGAGCGTCATTTCCGGGCCTCGCGGAGCCGGGGATCGGTGGCTTCCTGGAGGCCCTCGCCCACGAGGTTGTAGGCCAGCACGGTGAGAAAGATCGCCACGCCCGGGAAGACCACGAGCCACCACATCCCGAGGTTCGACCGGCCGCCGCTGAGGATCGAGCCCCAGCTGGCCGATGGTGGCGGCGGCCCGAATCCCAGGAACGAGAGGCCGCTCTCCACGAGGATCGCCGCGGCGATGCCGAAGGTGATCGGCACGAGAATCGGCGCCAGCGCGTTGGGGAGGATGTGGCGGAGCATGATCCGCAGCGGCCCGGCGCCGGCGGCGCGTGCCGCGGTCACGTATTCGCTCCCCTTGAGCCGGAGGAACTCGCCACGGGTGAGCCGCGCGATGCCGGTCCAGCCGGTGAGGCCGATGATCGCCATGGTGTGCCAGATCGTCGGCTTCTCGATGATCGCGAGGATCGCCAGGATCAGCACGAGCGTGGGGATGCACATCACGATCTCGGTGATCCGGCCGAGCACGGCATCGACCCAGCCGCCGAAGTAGCCCCCGAGGGCGCCCACCGTCACGCCGATCGCGCCGGCGATCCCCATCGACACGAAGCCGACGAGCAGCGCCACCGTGGTGCCGTGCACCATCTTGGCGAACACGTCGACACCTGCCTGGTCGGTGCCGAAGAGGTTTCGCCAGGTCGGTCGTCCGCGGTCCATGGCCGGGTTCTCGGGGAGGCCCGGCCACTCGTCGGCCCGCACGGCCCGGTACGGATCCTGGAAGACCAGCGGCCAGACGGCCCAGCTCTCGGGATCCTTCGCAGCGAGGTTCGCGGGGTAGCTGCCGCGGAACTTGTCGCGGGCGAAGATCGCCGGCTCGAGGCGCCGGTCGAAGTAACCGAGGCAGGGGGCATGGAGCCGCCCCTTGTAGCGGCAGAGCACCGGCTTCGTGCCGGCGATCGCGGGGGCGAACGCGCCGACGAGCACGAGGAAGCCCACGAACACCAGCGCGGCGAGCGCCAGCGGCCGCTGCCGGTAGCGTCGCCACGCCTCCGCCCAGAATCCCCGTGCGGCGTCCATCACTCCACGCTCACCCGGGGGTCGACGGCGGAGTAGAGCAGATCGGCGAGAAGCTGTCCGAGGAGCGTCAGCACGCTGAAGATCAGCGTCAGGCCCATGATCGTCGGGTAGTCGCGCTCCCGGATGCTCTCGAAGAACAGGCGGCCCATGCCGGGCCACGTGAAGATCTGTTCGATGATGATCGAGCCGCCGACGAGCGCGGGGAGCGAGAGCCCCAGGAGCGTCACCAGCGGGATCAGCGTGTTGCGGAAGGCGTGCCGAAAGAGCACCCGCCACGGCCCGGCCCCCTTGGCCCGCGCGGTGCGGATGTAGTCCTGGCGGAGCGATTCGGCCATGGTGGCCCGGATGAACCGCGTGTCGTAGGCGAGGCTCACGTACGTCTGGCAGACGACCGGCAGGATCATGTGCCGGGCCACATCGACGATCCGCGTGGCGAGCGGCGCATCGGGAGGCAGGTCCGTCATCCCGAAGAGCGGCAGTTCCCAGGCCGTCCCCTTGGCCCACACGGAGAACAGGATCTGGAGGAGCAGCGCGGCGACGAACGTGGGAAACGAGTAGAGGGCGTAGAGCACGAGGCTCACGCCCCGCTCGTCGACCGTGCCGGAGCGTGCGGAGGCATACAAGCCCAGCGGGATCGCCAGGGCCCAGATCAGCAGGAAGGCGCTGCCCGACACGAGCAGCGTGGGGCCGAGCCGCTCACCGATCAGCGTGGCCACCGGCTGCTTGCGGGTGATGGAGCGGCCCAGGTCGCCGCGGAGGAGGTTGCCGGCCCACTGCAGGTAGCCCTCGGGCCACGATTTGTCGAGGCCGTAGGCCCGTTGCATCCGCTCGTAGTCGGCGGCGCTCACCTTCCGGCTGGGATCCTCGCCGAGTTGGGCGGTGAGCGGATTGCCGGGCATCGCCCGGGCCAGTCCGTAGACCACCACGGTGATCGCCACCACCGTGGCCATTCCGAGCACGAGCCGCCGCAGCAGGTAGCTGGCCATGATCACTCGGCCCGCGGCTTCCACAGGCTCGCCGAGCCGGGGGAGTAGTGGTAGGGGCCGCGTGGGCTGAAGACGTAGCCCCGCAGGCTCTTGGAGAAGCCGTAGAAGCTGTTGCGCCAGAAGAGCCAGGTGTAGGGCTGATCCTCGGAGAGGATCTCCTGGATGCGGGCATATTTTTCTGCACGGCGGTCGCGGTCGAGTTCGCGGCGGCCCTCCGCGTAAAGCCGGTCGACCTCGGGATTGGAGTAGCCGCAGTAGTTCCGCATCTCGCCCGTCTTCCAGATGTTTTCGGTGGTGTCGGGATCGGTGCCCGAGCCCCAGCCCGAGAAGCAGGCCTGGAAGCCCCGCTTCTGCATCATCTCCTGCAGCGTCGTCGGCTCGACCGGCCGCACGTTGGCGATCACGCCGATCTGCTCGAGATTTTCCTTGAGCAGCGTGCAGATGGCGATTCGGAACGGCTGCTGGTTGACGAGCATCGTGAACTCGAAGGGCACGGAACGCCCGTCGATCTCCTTGTCGCGAATGCCGTCGTTGTCGTGGTCGGTCCAGCCCGCCTCGTCGAGGAGCGCCTCGGCCCGGTCGAGATCCTGGCGGGACGGCTCGAGCTTCTTCGGTCCCGCCATCCATGAGCCCGGCGGAAAGCAGCCGGCGCAGGGCTGGTAGAGCCCCAGGCAGATCTTCTCGAGCATCCGGTCGTGGTCGAAGGCGTAGCTCATCGCCCGGCGGACGCGCCGGTCGGCGAAGAACGGGGTGTCGATGTTCCACGCGAAGTGGAAGCTGACCCACTCGGGGGCGGTGGCCTTGGTGTTGAGTCGGTAGAAGTCGTCATCGGTCGTCTGCGTGGTCCACTGCTCGGGCTGGAGGATCATCTCGTCGATCTCGCCCGACTTCAGCGCGAGCAGCGCCGTGTTGGGATCCTCGATGATCCGGAAACGGATGTCGCGGAAGAACGGCCGCTCACGGACCTTGCGGCCCTTGACCGTGCTCCAGCTCTCGCGGCGGCGGAGCACGATCTCCTGGCCGCGCTTTCGCGACACGATCTCGTAGGGGCCGCCCGATACCGGCTTCTCCTCCAGCGCCACGTGCTCGGGGCTGTCCTTGAGCGTCGGATCCTGCTCCCAGGAGCGTTCGTAGACGTGCTTCGGCAGTACCGGGAAGTTGATGTTCCACACGTTGGTCGCCAGCGGCTCCCGGTGAAAGAACACCACGGTGCGGTCGTCGTAGGCATGCACGCCCTCGAGTTGGTCGGTGCCGCTGCGAACCGCCGGCACCGGCACCCGCGGATCCATGATCACGCGATAGGTGAAGGCGATGTCCCGCGCCGTGATCGGGCGGCCGTCGCTCCACACGAGGTCATCCCGCAGCACGACCTTGTCGAGCAGTCCGTCGGCGCTCGTCTGCCAGTTGACCACCGTCTCGGCGTTGGCGAACGGCTCGAGCCGTCGGTCGTAGGAGAAGAGCCCGAAGCCGGTGAGGCCGAGGATATCGAACTCGGCCGTGGAGCTGATGAGGATCGGGTTGGTGCTGCTGAGATCGCCGGGGACGTGGCGATCGATCCGGGCGGCGAGGTCGGCCTGCCCTGTCTCGGGCAGCCTGCCGAGGGCCGACAGGATCCGGGCGTTGGCGTCGGCCGAGTCGTTCCTCAGATCGAGCGCCGTGGCGACGTCACACAGCGGGGGCTCCTTCATCAACTCCTCGCGGAGGAGCTCGATCGCGTCCCGGACGGGTCGGTCGATCCAGCGGGCGTCGCGTTCGAGGTCGGCGAGAGGGGGCGGCTGGAAGGCCGCTCGTTCCCCGGTGGCTGGTGGGGCCGCGGGCGGCGTGGCCTGTGCCGGCGTTGATTCTGGCTCCACGGGCAGCGCCGGGCCGGACGAGCGGGGCCCGCAGCCAGCGCCGGCGACTGCGATCACGCAGACGAGCCACGGACCGACGCGGCGAATGGCGGCCGAGGCCGGCGAAAGGAGAGGGGAGGGCATGCGTGCCTCGGGACGAATCCGAGCCCCGATGCTACGGGGGCGGAGGCGGCCGGGTCAACGTGCGCCGGGCTCACGTGGGGAAGCGATGGCCGAGCTTCTCGCGCTTCGTCGCGAGGTAGCGCTCGTTGAACTCGTGCACCGGCGGCAGGATCGGCACCTGGTCGACGACCTCGAGGTCGAAGCCGCCGTAGATGAAGGCGTCGGTCTTCTTCGGGTTGTTGGTGAGCAGCCGCACCTTTCGCAGGCCGAGATCCTTGAGGAGCTGGATGCCGATGCCGTAGTCGCGGGAGTCGGCCTTGTAGCCGAGCGCGAGGTTGGCTTCGACGGTGTCGAGCCCCTGGTCCTGGAGCTGGTAGGCGCGGATCTTCTCCACGAGGCCGATGCCACGGCCCTCCTGCGGCAGGTAGACGAGCACGCCGCATCCCTCGCGGCCGATCATCTCCAGCGCCAGACGGAGCTGGTCGCCGCAGTCGCACCGCAGGCTGTCGAGCAGGTCGCCGGTGAAGCACGAGGAGTGCAGCCGTACGAGCGGCGCGGCCGCCGCGGCCACGTCGCCCATCACCAGCACGATCGGCTGCTGGGGCTCGAACTTCACCCCGTAGGCGATGATGCGGAAGCGGCCCCAGGTCGTGGGCAGGTCGGCCTCGGCGATCCGTTCGACGAGTTTTTCCCGGGTGCGGCGGTGGCGGATCAGTTGCTCGATCGAGATGATCTCGAGCTTCTGGGTGCGGGCGATGTCGAACAGGGTGTCGCGATTGGCCCGCTCGCCCGAGTCGTCGAGGATCTCGCAGAGCACGCCCGCGGGAGGGAAGCCGGCAAGGCGGGCGAGGTCGACGGCCGCCTCGGTGTGTCCGGCGCGGCGCAGCACGCCCCCTTCCTTGGCCACGAGCGGGAAGAGGTGCCCGGGCCTGACGAAGTCGGCCGACGTGCTCGCCGGGTCGAGGATCGCGGCGATCGCGGTGGCGCGCTCGGCGGCGGTGATGCCGGTGCGGGCGGTATGGTGGTCGACGGGCACGGTGAAGGCCGTGCCCAGGGGCGTGGAGTTCGCCTCCACCATCATCGGCAGGTCGAGCCGCCGGGCGACGTCGGGCAGGATCGGCATGCAGACCTGCCCCCGCCCATGCGTGATCATGAAGTTGACCACCTCGGTCGTGGCTCGTGATGCCGCGCAGACGAAGTCCCCCTCGTTTTCTCGGTCCTCGGCATCGACCACGATGACCACGTCGCCCCGGGCGATGGCGGCGACGGCGTCTTCCACGGTCGAAAAGCGGGTGGGCATGCGGCGTTCCTGCGGGCGGGAGCGATCGTGATTCGCCATTCTCCATTATAGGATGCGGGGCTGACGGGGCCGCCGGCTCCGGAATCCCGCTCGTCCGGCTCGTGGCGTTTCCATGCTCGACCGTGAGGAATACATCGAACAGGCCTACCTGTTCCGGTCGTTCGCGGAGCGGCTCGTGGCCGGCATCGCCGCCCAGGAATCGCTCGTGGCGATCGGCCAGGAGGTGCTCGCCACCGCGAAGCTGCCGATGGCGATCGACTACCTCGTCGGTGAACTCAAGCTCGTGGGAACCCTGTCGACCGCGATGGCCCGGCTGCGGCACTACTTCACCGACTTTCAGACGTTCGTCATCGCCTCCGCGGAGCAGGAGGGTGGGCGGTTCGACATGCGGACGGCACTGGCGATGCTCGAACGGGAGGCGAACTATCGGGCCGAGGGGGCGTCGCCGCAGGGGCTTTTCCTCTACCGCTTCGAGTGCCTGTCGCGAAACAGGCTCGACTACGCACGGGGCCTCGCCGCGACCGCAGCCGACGACATCTTCGACGCCGACTGGAGGGCATGGATCGAGACGGTAGCGAGACAGGTGGGGCTCGTCGACCTCGCCGACCTCGTCTTCGTGCGCAGCCCCGAATACTGGCGGGTCGGGAGGCGGGACGCGCTGCTCGCCGGCCGCACCGCCCCCGAGCCCGACAGGAGGATCCTCTTCGGCGAGAAGGAGGGGAGGATCGCGCGGGCCAATCGGGGCAAGGATCCGCTCTTCTTCTTCGCCGCGCTCCAACGGCAGCTCGGCTATCCGGCGGTGCCGCGGGTGCTGCCGGCCGCGCCCTCCGCGGAGTCGCCGGCGCTGCTCGCGCGGCGGCTGGAGCGGCTGGAGATGCGGGTGAAACTCCTCGAGGAGGAGAATCGCGGCGGCATCGACCTCTCGCGGTTCGATCCCAAGAACTTTCCCCAGTTGCCCGAGACATGACATCCGCCGGCGCGCGAGGCGACGCGGAGGCGATTCTGCAGGCGGCGATCGACGCGGTGCGGCCGGAGCGGCTCGTGCCGCGGCGGCTGGCGTGCCGCGGCACGCATCTGCTCCGTGCCGGCGAGCCCTTCGATCCGCCGGCGTCGCTCGCGGGCCGCATCGTCGTGGTGGGCGGGGGCAAGGCGGCGGCGGGCATGGCGGCCGAGGTCGAACGGCTGCTGCTTGACGCAGGGGTCGACCCAGAGCGGCTCACCGGGCTCGTGAGCGTGCCCGAGGGCTGTGGGCTCGCGCTCCACCGCATCGAGACCAGGGAGACCCGCCCCGGCGGCGGGAATCTGCCGACCCCCGCGGCCGTCGCCGCCACGGCGAAGATGCGATTGCTGCTGGGAGGCCTCGGCGCCGGTGATCTGGCGATCGTGCTGGTGAGTGGGGGCGGTTCGGCACTCATCGAGGAGCCTCGCGAGGGGGTGAGTCTCGAGGAAATCATCGCCCGCACCCGGCAGATGTCCGATGCCGGGGCCGGCATTCGGGAGATCAATGCCGTGCGGCAAACGCTCAGCCGCGTGAAGGCGGGGGGCCTGGCCCGGGCCTGCACGGCGGGCAGGCTCGTGGCGCTCGTGCTCTCCGACGTGATCGGCGACCCGCTCGACCTGGTCGCCTCCGGGCCGTGCATGGCCGCGTCCGGTGCGGAGGCTGGCGAGTGGACCACGCCGGCAGGCTGCCGGGTGAGCCACGTGCTCCTCGGCACCAACGCCGCCGCCGTCGTCGCCGCGGCGGCCGTGGCCCGCGCGCTCGGCTACGACACCATCGCCCGCGAGGCCCGCGACATCGCGGAAACCGCCGACGACGTCGGGCGGCGGCTGGCCGACGAGGCCCTGGCCCTCGCATCGCTTGTGTCGGGCGACGGCCGCCCGCGGGCGGTGATCGAAGGCGGTGAGGCCACGGTCGTGGTGCCCGCCGATCACGGGCGGGGTGGCCGCAACCAGCAGACGGTGCTCGCGGCGGTCAATGAGTGGAACCCATCCATGCGGCGCTGGCCCGCCGGTCTCGTGATCGCGAGCGTGGGCACCGATGGGGAAGACGGACCGACCGACGCCGCCGGCGGCCTCGCCGACGCCGGGGTCGTCGGTCGGCTTCTGGCCACCGACATCGCCCGGGCCGTGACGCGGTGCGCCGCCCACCCCGCGCTCGCCGCTGCCGGGGGCCTCGTGCGCACCGGCCCCACGGGCACGAACGTGGCCGACGTGCGGATCATCCTCGCGATGCCGTGATATCCGCGAGGGGCTGCCGGTGCCCCGTCGCCGGCGTTGCTGACCAGCGGAGGCATGGATGCCGGAGCGCAGTCAGCATCGAGCGAGCGGCGGGCATGATGCCCGCCGCGAACGTCCGGCGATGGGGCATTGGCAGCCCCGAGCTCGCGTCACCACGAGACGCAGCCCACATCGCTTGCGCGATTGGGCTTCCTGTGGTGGCTTCGCTCACACGTCGCAGAGCGTCACGGCTTCCGTGAGACCCGCGAGCGGGTCGCGGGTCGGGATGAACTCATGGCCCACGTAGCCCTTGTAGCCGATGTCGACGAGTTTCTTCATCACTGCCGGGAAGTTGATCTCCTGGTCAGCGCCGAGCTCGCCGCGGCCGGGATTGCCCGCGGTATGGATGTGGCCGATCACGTCCTTGCACTGCTCGATGCGGCGGATCAGGTCGCCATTCATGATCTGCACGTGATAGAGGTCGAACAGCACCTTCACGTGCGGCGAGCCGACGCGGCGGACGATGTTCGCCACGTAGTCGATGTCGTCGCCCTGGTAGCCGGGGTGCCCCTTCATGGGGTGTGAGTCATCGCGGGTGTTGAGATGTTCGATGCAGATCGTGACCCTCTTTTTCTCCGCCAGGCCCGCGATCTGCTTCAGTCCCTTCACGCAGTTGTCGGCCCCCTCCTGCAGCGAGATCTCGCCGCTCTTCGGATCCTCGGCATCGCGCCACTTGTAGCCGGTGAAGCCAATCACCGCGGGCACGCCGGCCTCGGCGCAGGCGTCGATCATCTTCGTGGTGCTGGCGATCACCTCCTCGTGGTAGCGGGGATTGTTGAAGCCCTTCATGAAGGGGGCGCCCGGCATGCCATTCATCGAGATGGCGCTGGTGATGCCGTGCTTCTTCATGGTCGGCCACTCCTCGGGGCCGGTGAGCTCGATCGACTTCACGCCGAGCTGCTTCGCCACCTCGCAGGTCTTGTCCATGCTCCACTTGTCGCCGCAGGCGTTGAAGCACCAGAAGACGATCGAATGGTTGATGTTTCCCTTGAGCGGCATGGCGGTGGCTCCTGCGGCGGCAGTGACAAATGGAGTCGGACCCGTTACGGCAACGGCTCCGGCTGCCGAGGCCGGAACCGCCGCCGACCCGAGGCGCCGTACACTACCATTCCCCGGGGGCGTTCGAAAGCGTCGCCCGGACACCTCACCCGAGGACGACCATGCCATCTCTCAAACGCATTCTTGTGACCGGCGGCGCCGGCTTTCTCGGCAGCCACCTCTGCGAGCGACTCGTCGACGCAGGCCACGACGTCATCTGCGTCGACAACTTCTTCACGAGCCAGAAGTCGAACGTGGCCCACCTGCTCGGCCGCGACAACTTCGAGCTTCTCCGCCACGACATCGTCCACCCGCTCTGGCTCGAGGTCGACGAGATCTACAACCTCGCCTGCCCCGCCGCGCCCGGGCATTACCAATACAACCCCATCAAGACGATGAAGACGAGCGTGATGGGGGCGATCAACGTGCTCGGCATGGCGAAGCGATGCCGGGCCAAGGTGCTCCAGGCCTCCACGAGCGAAGTCTATGGCGATCCGGAGGTGCATCCACAGCCGGAGACCTACCGCGGCGCGGTCAATCCCATCGGCCCGCGGGCCTGCTACGACGAGGGCAAGCGGGCCGCCGAGACGCTGTTCATGGACTACCACCGCACCAACGGCGTGAACGTGCGGATCGTGCGGATCTTCAACACCTACGGCCCCCGGATGCATCCCTTCGACGGCCGGGTCGTGTCCAACTTCATCCGCCAGGCGCTGGCCGGCGACCCGATCACGATCTTCGGGTCGGGCGGCCAGACGCGGAGCTTCTGCTACCGCGACGACCTTGTCGAAGGCATCATCCGCATGATGGAGGCCCCCGACGACGTCACGGGGCCGATCAACCTCGGCAACCCGGGCGAGTTCACGATCCGCCAGCTTGCCGACCTCACGCTGGAACTGACCGGTTCACGGTCGGCGCTCGTCGAGAAACCGCTGCCAGTCGACGATCCCGAGCGGCGGCGGCCCGACATCACGCTGGCCACGAAGCATCTCGGCTGGGAGCCGACGGTGCCGCTTCGCGAGGGGCTCCGGCGGACGATCGACTGGTTCCGCTCGGTGCGGCTCGCCGACTTCCGCGCCCCCACGCCCAACTACTGATCCTGATCGCACTTGGGCTTCAGGCTCGAATGCGGGGCGACATCAACGCCACTGCAATCGTACCGCTCACGCGGTTACGCTTCCTGCATCGAGAAGCCCAGTCGCGTGAGCGACGGGGACAGCCTGAGGCTCACGTACGATCCGCATGAGATCCCCGCGGGCGCCGGACCAGCGCCAGGGCCGCGGCGACCGCCAGCATGCCGGCGGCGATGCCCAGGCAGTCGAACATCCAGTCGCGCGGCTCAGCCACCCGTGAGAACAGCGGCTGCGTCGCCTCGTCGAGCATTCCGAACACGGCGACCGCGGACCCGAGCCGCACGAGCGTGGCCGACGTCCAGCGGCCCGCGGCGGCGAGCGTCGCCGCCGCCAGCGTCGTGAGCATGGCATAGGCGGCGAAGTGGAGCGTCTTGTCGGAGGGAAGGCGGCGGCCGAGAAGCTCTTCGGGCTTCGGGTAGTGCGTGGCGAACACGAGCACGACGGCGAAGGCCGCCGTGGCCACCGCCAGCATGGTCGCTGCCGTCGGGCGTCGCGTGCGTGGTGGCTGTGCCGGCATCGGGTTGTGGCCGTCGGGGGCAACGCTGAGGGAACCGCCTCGGACCCCCGTCGAGCCCAAGAATACACGGTTTTTTGCTCTTCGCCCGCGCCGCCCCCTCCGCTACCTTCCCGGCCTTCCTACCCGACCACCCGCATGGAGGTGCAGCAGATGAATCGTCAGGAACTGGCGGCCGTCGTCCACGAGCTGCTCGAAAAGGAGACCGGCGAAACCTATCCCGGCCTGCAGGAATCGACGTCGCTCCGCGAGGGGCTCAACCTCGACAGCCTCGACATGGCTGGCCTCGTGCTCCACATCGAGAGCCGTTTCGGCATCCAGATCGAGACCGAAATGCTCGAGGGCATCACGACCGTCGGCGACATGCTCGACGTGCTCGACGCCAAGCTGGCCGCCAAGTCCGGCCGGCAGGCGGCCTGACCAGCGGCGAGCATGCGACCGATGACCGCCGCGCCGCGTCCGTCGAAGCACCGTCCGCACGCGATTCGCGCGCATGCCTTCATCGAGGCGCGGCACGCGGAGCTGGCAGCGCTGCGCGACGCGCCGTCGCCCGCCGAGGCTCCCGCCCTGCCGACGAGGTTTCTCCGCCACTGCGACGAGCACACGGTCGTGGCGGTTCGGGCGGTGCTCGCGGCGCTGGCCGGCCAGTCTGTCGATCGTGCCCGCTGCGGCGTGGTGGCGGCGCCGTGCCAGGCCGGCCGGATCGCCACCGCCCGATCGCTGGCGCAGTTGCGAGTCGGCGGCGCCGTGATGGTTTCGCCGCACATCGTGCCCCAGTGCTCGCTCCATTCGCTCGCCGGAGCGATCAGCGTGGCGCTCGGCATGCACGGACCACACGTGGGTGTCGGGGGTGGCCCCGATGCGCTGGCCGAGGGACTCTTCACGGCGCTGACGCTGCTCGAGCCCGGGGCTGCCTCGGCCTGCGAGGCCGTCTGGCTGGTGGCCACCGAGTGGGCGGCCGAGCCGCTTCTCGATTCCACCGGCGATCCGACCGGCGATCCGGTCTGCCGGGCGCTGGCCCTCCTGCTGGCGCCCGCTGCGGCCGCGGACGGCGCCGCCCTGCACGTGGCGATCCACCATCCGATCGTTGCGGAAACGCTGCCCGCGGACGAGTTTCAAAGCGACCTCAGGGCGTTCGCGGCGGCCCTCGAATGCTGCGCGACCGGCGCGGCCCTGGCCGGCTGGGCGATCGTCTGCCCGTGGGGCGGTCAGATCCGCGTGTCGTCCCGCGCGGCCACCGTGCCCGTTCGGACGGCCAGCCCACGCATGCGGGAGGCCGCATGACGCCAGCCCTGCACCCGGGCCGCGAGCCCGTGATGATCACCGGTGTCGCCGCCGTCTCACCGCTCGGCTCCGGCTTCGACGAGATCGCCGACAACCTGCTTGCGGGCCGGTGCGGCGTGCGGGCGATCGACCCGGGGCCCCATGCCCGGGAGCCGGTGCAGTTCGCGGCGCCCGTCACCGCCATCCCGGCCCCTCCGCCGTCGCTGTCCGGCCTCGATGCGGAGGCGTTTGCCGCCCTCGGCCGGCTCGAACGGCTCTGCCTCTCGCCGGTGGCGGCGGCGCTGGCCGACGCGGGGCTGCCCCGCCATGGCGGCCTGCGGATCGGCCTCGTGCTCGGGCTGGGCGCGGAACATCTGAAGACCTGGGAACTCGACTTCCTCGACGGTGGCGGCCGCGTGTTCGGCGACTCCCGCGACACCACGCTCGTGCACCGCCTTGCCCGCCGGGTGGGCATCGGCGGTCCGGCGGTGACGGTGGCGGCGGCCTGTGCATCGAGCGGCTATGCCCTGGCGCTCGGCCGCAGCTGGCTCGATGCCGGCTGGGTCGATGCCGTGGTGGCCGGTGGCTGCGACATCCTCAGCCCCACGGCGATCGCCGCCTTCTACAACCTGCGGGCTCTGTCGCGGCGGAACGACGATCCCGCGAAGGCATCGCGTCCGTTCGACACCGAGCGTGACGGTTTCGTGATGGGCGAAGGGGGCGGGTTCTTCGTGCTCGAGCGACGGTCCGAGGCTGCGGCCCGAGGGGCCCGGCTTCGCGGCGAACTCGCGGGCGTCGGCATGTCGAGCGACGCCTCGCACATGGTGATCCCGAGCAGCGATCCCGTGCATGCCGCGCGGGCGATCGTCGCGGCCCTCGCCGACGCGGGCGTGGCCCCCGAGGACGTCGACTACGTGAATGCCCATGCCGCCGGCACGCCGGTGGGCGATGTCGCCGAGGCGGGAGCGATCCGCCTGGCGCTCGGCCCCGCCACGGACGGCGTGCCAGTGAGCTCCACCAAGAGCATGTCGGGCCACCTGATCAGCGGCGCGGCGGCCTTCGAGGCGATCGCCTGCCTCGCCGCCCTCGACCGACAGGCTGTGCCCCCGACCATCAACCTCGACCGCCCCGACGAGCAGTGCCGTCTCGACCACGTGCCGCATGCCGCGCGCCGGCACCGCGTTCGCGTCGCTGCCAGCAACTCGTTCGGCTTCGGTGGCTCGAACCTCTGTCTTGTCCTCCGTGCCGCCTGAGCGGCGGTGTTCCTTCTTCCATCCCGTTGCGGAGCCTTCACGATGCCCAGCCCCTCGCGACCCCCGGCCGACGTGGCCACGCTCGACGCCCTGCTCTCGCACCTCGTGGACCACTGGCACCACTTCGAGCCGGAGCATTCCGAGGAGGGGCTGCGGGGCCGCGTCTGCGACCTGCACCGCTACAACTTCCTGCTCTGGCACGAGGAGGACATCGCCCGCTCCCCGAACGTGACGGACGGCCGGATCGCCCAGGTGAAGCGGGCGATCGATCGCTACAACCAACTCCGCAACGACTGCATCGAGAAGGTCGACGACTGGCTGGTGGCCGATCTCGCGGCGCAGGGCATCACGGCTGCCGCCGGTGCGCCCGCCGCCACGGAGACGCCCGGCGCCGCCCTCGACCGCCTCTCGATCCTCGAGCTGCGCCGCTACCACATGCGGGAGCAGATGGAGCGGGCGGACGCCACGCCGGAGCACCGCGAGAAGGCGACCGCACGCATGGCGATCCTCGACCTCCAGCGGCAGCATCTCATCGAGGCCGCCGACCGCCTGCTCGCCGAGATCTCCTCCGGCCAGCGGCCGCTCCGCGTGTTCCGCCAGATGAAGATGTACAACGACCCGACGATGAACCCGTATCTCTACAAGGCCGCCGCCCAGGCCGCGTAGCGACACGGCACCGAAGCATGATCGCTCGGGGCTGCCCGCTATGCCGGCTGGCAATCGATCGGAAAGCGTAACCGCGTGAGCGGTACGACAGCGAACCGCTGGGCGTGGTCCCCATCGCTCACACGATTGGGCTTCCCGTGCAGCGAACGTCCGGCAACGGGGAACGGGCAGCCCCGAGCCCACGGCCGTGCTCGCGCCGCGTTACTTCGGCAGGCAGTAGGAGAGGGCCAGCAGGGCGTAGGCGGTGGCGAGGTCGGTCTCCCCCTCCATCCACCGCTCGTTGGCATTCTTCCACGAGCCGTCGTCCCGCTGCCGCGCGATGATCGCCGTGGAGAGTTCGTCGCGCCAGGGATGCTCGCGGCCCTCCGCATCGGCGAAGGCCTCGCCCCCGAACACGTCGAGCGACTTGGCCGCCGTGTGGAAGTAGTAGTAGAGGCCGGCGTCACCCATTCCCGGGTTCTCCTCGAAGGTGTAGTGCTTCGCCAGCCACGCGAGGGCCGCCTGCACCCGCGGGTCGTCTTTCGTAAGGCCGGCGTAGATCATGCTCTTGAGGCCGGCGTAGGTCATCGAGCCGTAGCTGCGAAGGCCACCGTTCTCCGTCGTGCCGGCCTGGCTCTCGCCGCCGGCCGCCGGCGTGTAGTAGAAGCCGCCGTCGGGGTTCTTCTCCGGAAAGGGGAGCGGGTTGTTGGGGCCGGGGAGATTCTGCGTGCGCGACACGAACTCGAGCGCCCGGCGGATGGCCGGATCGTTCTCGCTGGTGCCCACCGTCCGCAACGCCTCGATCATGAACTGCGTGTTCGAAAGGTCGGGCCGCGACTTCTTGCCGTAGCCGGCGCCGCCGTAGGCCGGGTCGCTCGGTCCCTTGCCCTCGCCATCGTCCCACTGGAGTTTCTTGACGTACTCCGCGGCTGCCTTGATCGCCTCGTCGAGGCTGCCGTCGGCGTTGCAGGCCGCCAGCGCCAGCAGGCCGATCGAGGTTTCGTAGTTGGCCACCGGCGATCCCGGGGCATAGATGCCGCCGTCGGGCTGCCGGAAGGAGAGCAGGTAGGCGAGGCCCTTCTTCACCGGCGGCGCGTCGACGGGCATGCCTGACCTGACGAGCGCCGTCACCGCCAGCGCCGTGACGGCAGGCCCCACGTCGGCGGAGAAACTGCCGTCGGCGGCCTGCTCCTTCTCGACGAGGAACGCGGCCCCCTTGGCGAGCGCGGCCCGGATCGCGGCGGAATCCGCGGCGAGCGCCGGCCCGCAGGCCGAGCAGACCACGACGGCGAGGACCACGCGAGTGAAACGGGCCATGGGGCGGGCTCCCGGAGGAAGACTGGGCGGAGCATGGTGCTACCGTCGTCCAAGGATAGAGGCGGGCGCCAACGCTGGGAAACCGCCCGGCTCCGGGGAAGTTTTCACCGCCCACGACCGGTCTGGTTCCGGCGGACGCCTACGGGGCCACCGGCAGGGCCCGCGGGTGGGCGGGCACCTGCTTGGGCGGCGGGTCACGCCCCTCCTCGAGTCGCCACTCCTCCCGCTCCTCGTCGCTGGCGTAGTAGACGAGCCAGGTCGTGGGGTCGGCGTCGGTCGTGGCGCTGCAGTCCCAGTGGACGAAGTTGTCGGGCACGTCCACCTGCTTGATCTTGGCGGGCAGGATGTCGCGGCGGATGAGCACGTAGAGTTCCCGGTCGGAGAGATGGTCGGTGAAGTCGAGCACGATCCGCTTGGCGTAGAGCCGCTCGATCGTCTCCCAGAGACGCTCACGGAGCCGGTCGTCGTCGAGCGTGCAGGCGGGCTGCAGGGCGAGTTGCGGCTCGAACCAGCGGGCCACCGGCGTCAGCGGGGCCAACTCCCAGGCGAGCATCGATTCGAGGAACCGGTTCTCGACCGGCGTGGGCAGGGTGCGGAAGTCGATCTCCCAGATCGACTCGTCGAGGTAGGGCTCGATCTCGTTCCGCAGTTCGCCGTTGCGAAGCAGGCAGTCGATTTCGTCCGGTTCGGGATGACGTGCGAGCGGCATGCCGGGTCGGTTCCTCGGAGGTCGTCGCCTGCGGCCGGCAGGGAGCCGGATGCCTGGGCGACCGAAACCGACGATACCAACGCCCCGGCGCGGTTCAACGAATGGAGCCCTGTTTTTCCGCGGTTTTTTCGCCGTCCGGTCGGCACGATCGCTACGACGTGACGACTTTCCGCGGTCCCCCGCGGCGGCCCGGCTTGCCACGGTGCCGCCGGTTGCCCGGCATCCGCACGACCGTGTGCAAGGGGCTTGGGGCTGCCCCTGCCCCGTCGCCGGACGTTCCCGCTACGGCAAGCCCACTCTTGTAAGCGATGGGGACAGCATCACCGGTGACGCGGGCTCGGGGCTGCCAATGCCCCGTCGCCGGACGTTCGCGGCGGGCATCATGCCCGCCGCTCACTCGATGCTGACTGCGCTCCGGCATCCATGCCTCCGCTGGTCAGCAACGCCGGCGACGGGGCACCG
>JBJTDZ010000088.1:0-8944 GCA_046092585.1 Pirellulales bacterium
GGCCGGGGCCCTGAAGGCCGACGCCCCCGAGGTGGCCCTCGAGAAGGCGACGAGACTCTCGCAGGCGGGCGTCGTCGATGCCGACCTGTTCGCCACCGCGGCCGCCGCGGCGCTCGTGCTCTCGCGGCTCGACGAGGCCACGAGCCCGCCTCGGATCATCGGCGGCGACCTCCGGGGCCGACGCCTGGCCCACCAGCCCGGTGGCCCGACCCGACCCATGAAGGATCGCGTTCGCGAGACGCTCTTCGACCTCGTGGGCACGGGCGTGCGGGGCAGCCTCGCCATCGACCTATTCGCGGGGACGGGGGCGCTCGGCTTCGAGGCGGTGAGCCGGGGGGCGGCGCGGGCGGTGTTCGCGGAGCGGCATTTCCCCACCGCCGACACGCTGCGTCGCTCGGCCCGCGAACTCGGCATCGCCGACCGGTGCGAGATCCGCCCCGGCGACGTGCTTCTCTGGGCCCGGCGCCTTCCCGACCTTCCGCGCGACCTGCCGTGGACGGTCTTCGTGTCGCCACCGTGGGCCTTCTTCGGAATTGATCACCCGCAGCGGGGTCCGCTCCTCGCGCTCATCGATGCCATGCAGCGCGCCGCCCCCTCCGGCAGCACGCTCGTCGTGGAGGCCGACACGGCGTTCGACGAGGCGAGCCTGCCCGTCGCCGAGGCCTGGGATCACCGCCCACTGCCGCCAGCCGTGCTGCACCTGCACCACATTCCGTAGAACGCGTTCGAGATACCTGAACGCCGGCTCGGGGGCGGCAAAAGTCTCGTCGCCGGGGCGTGGATACGCCCAAGGCTCCTCGAGCGTTCGCCGACCCCCTCGCCTACCCTCTCTGGTTGGCCACGTCGACGCTCCACATATCCGAGATGCGCTCTAGCCACCGACCGCTGCGGTGGCGATGCCGAGGGCGGCGGCGGCGACGATCACGATGGGCGTCGGCACCTTCCCGATGGCAAGCGCACACGCCGCCACGAGCGACGCCGCCATCGGTACGATTTCGGGAGCGCCATCGGGCAACCAGGCCGCCGCTGCCAGCCGGATCGCCAACAGCACGATCGCCGCCACCACCACGGCCCCAATCGCCGCCATCGCCCGGGCGAGCCGCGAACCGGGATGGATCCGTGCCACGAAGGGCGCCAGCGGCAGCACCATCGCAAAGGAGGGGATGAAGGCGAAGAGCGTGGCGATCGACGCTCCCTGCAGGCCCGCCACGATGTCCGTGCCACCGCCCGTCCGCCAGCCGGCCAGAAAGCCGATGAACGTGACCACGAGGATCAGCGGTCCGGGAGTCGCCTCGCCCATCGCCAGGGCGTCGAACCGCTCCGGGGGCTCGAGCCAGCCGCGGGCGACCGCTTCGTCGAGCGCCCACGGCACCACGGCGTAGGCGCCGCCGAGGGAGAGGAGCGTGGTCTCGCTGAAGAGCGTGGCGATCGCGGGCCCGCGGCCGCCGGCGGCGTTGGTGATCACCACGAGCCCGTAGGCCGCCAGCCAGAGGGCGACGGCCACGGCGGCCACGATCGCGGCATGGCGACGAGCCGATGGGCCACGTGGCAGGCGACCATCGCTCGGCTCCCGCGCCGCGGCCGATCCCGCGGGAATCACGGCCCCGAGCAGGGCGGCCCCGACGGCCACCGCGGGAAATGGGCAGCCGGCCACGAGCGATCCGACCGCGACCGCGGCGACAATCCCGAGCCACCAGGCCGTCAGCGATCTCCGCCCGATCCGCCACGCGGCGAGGGCAACCACCGCCACGACGGCGGGCCGCATGCCGGCGAAGGCCGCTGCGACGAGCGGCACGCCCGCCCCGGCGGCGTGGGCCCACGCCAGCAGCGCCACGAGCAGGGCCCCGGGGAGCACGAACAACGTGCCCGCGACGAGCCCGCCCGGGATGCCGCCGAGCCGCCAGCCCGCGTAGGTCGCCAACTGCTGCGCCTCGGGGCCGGGGAGGAGCATGCACAGCCGCATCGCCGCCAGAAACTCCTCCTCCCCGAGCCACCTGCGGCGTTCCACCACCTCGCGGTGGAGCAGGGCCACCTGGCCGGCCGGCCCGCCGAAGCCACCCGCCCCGATCGCAAGCCAGGTTTTCCAGGCGCCTCGGGAATCGGGCACTGTGGTGATGGCGGGTGAGGGCACGTTTCGGATGCCGGAGGGTCTGCTATGTTTTGGGAGTCGAGGGTAGCTGATACGCGAAACTGGGGACATCCACACAGGGGGCAGCCCATGCCGATGGACGTGGTCAATCTGGACGACGCGACGCCGTTCACGACCGTGGACGGTTCGAAGATCCGCGAGTTGCTCGCCCACCGCAACTCGTCGATCCGCAAGCAGAGCCTCGCGGAGGCCCGCCTGGCGCCGGGATGCGCCACCACGCCCCACCACCATGCCGTGACCGAGGAGATCTATTACATTCTTACCGGCACGGCCGACATGACCCTCGGCCATGAAACGCGGCCGGTCGGCCCGGGGGATGCGATCGCCATCCCGCCCGGCCTGCGGCACACGATCCGCAACACCGGGTCCGCCGAACTCGTCTTCCTCTGCACCTGTGCCCCCGGCTACGAGCATTCCGACACGTTCCTGGAACGTGCCCCCGCCTGACCTCAGCCCGCCCCGCACCACCGACTCGCCCCATGGCCGACGCGTTTTCCCAGATCCTCGTTTCCGAAGGCATCGTCTCCGCCGAACAGCTCGCGGAGGCGCTGCGGATGGCCGGCACCTCCGGCAAGAAGGTGCACGACGAGCTGGTCCGCCTCGGCTACGCGGCCCCCGAGAAGGTGATGAAGGTGCTGGCGAAGGCCCATCGCCTCAAGTTCGTCAACCTCGCCGACATCACCGTGCCGGAGGAGGTGGTGACCCTGCTGCCGGAGAGCGTGGCCCGCGAAAACACCATCTTCCCGCTCGCCGAGTCGGGGGGCACGCTCCGCATCGCCACCTGCGACCCCACCGACATGGACGCGCAGGAGAAGCTGCGGTTCATCCTCAACCGCGACATCGAGATGGCGCTGGCCGTTCGCGAGCAGATCGTCGAGGCGATCAACCGCAACTACGGCCTCTCCGACGGCGAGAGCGCCGACTCGATGCTGCAGGAGTTCACCGACACCGCCATCGACTTCACCGAGACGGCCGTCGAGCAGCAGGCGGCCGCCGCCCAGGAAGACAACTCCGACGCGCCCGTGGTGAAGCTCGTCAACCTGATCATCACCGAGGCGGTGCAGCTGCGGGCGAGCGACATCCACATCGAGCCCTTCGAGGATCGGGTGCGGATCCGCTACCGGATCGACGGCCGGCTCCAGGAGCGTGACAACCCGCCCCGCCGTCTCCTGGGCGCGATCCTGTCCCGCATCAAGATCCTCTCCAAGCTCGACATCGCCGAACGGCGGCGGCCGCAGGACGGCCGGATCAAGCTCACCGCCGATGGCAAGGACTACGACCTCCGCGTCAGCGTGCTCCCCACCAACCACGGCCAGTCGGTGGTGATGCGGATCCTCGACAAGGAGAACATCCGTGTCGGCATCCGCCAGCTCGGGCTCTCGGAAAACGACTTCCGGCAGTTCAAGAACCTGATCCGGCGACCGAACGGCATCATCCTCGTGACGGGGCCGACCGGCTCGGGCAAGACCACCACCCTCTACGCCTCGCTCAACGAACTCAACCGCCCCGACACGAAGATCATCACCGCCGAGGATCCGGTCGAGTATTACCTCGCCGGCATCAACCAGGTGGAGATCAAGCACCAGATCGGCCTCGACTTCGCCCGCGTCATCCGGGCGATGCTCCGCCAGGCGCCCAACGTGATCCTCGTCGGCGAGATGCGCGACACGGAGACGGCCCAGATGGGCATCCAGGCCTCGCTCACGGGCCATCTCGTGTTCAGCACCCTTCACACGAACGACGCCCCGGGGGCGATCACCCGCATGATCGACATGGGCGTGCCTGCCTACCTCGTGGCATCGAGCGTGATCGCCGTGCTCGCGCAGCGGCTCGTGCGGGTGAACTGCTCGAAGTGCAAGCAGCCCCACCAGCCGCTCGACACCCAGATCGAGGCCGCCGGGATCACGCCCGAGATGCTCCAGGGCGCCACGTTCATGAAGGGACGGGGCTGCAGCCACTGCCAGAAGTCGGGCTACAAGGGGCGGCTGGGCATCTTCGAGCTGATGGTGATGAACAACCGCATCCGGGAGCTCGCCTTCCAGGGGGCGGCCACCCAGGAGATCCGCCGGGCGGCGGTCAGCCAGGGGATGAAGGTGATGTTCGACGACGGCGTTCAAAAGGCGCTTCGCGGTATTACCACGCTCGACGAGGTGTTCCGCGTGGCGAAGCGGACGGAATAGTTTCCAGTCTTCGGCTCGTCCTGCTCAGGGCTGCCCGTGCCCGGGAGCCGGACGTTCGCTCCGGGCATCCATGCCCTCCGCTCACTCGAAGGTGCCTGCGCTTTCGCCCTCCGGGCTTCGCTGGCCACCTACGCCGGCTCCCGGGCACGGGCAGCCCTGAGCCTGCGGCACCAAAAACGGCAGTCCCCATCGCTTACGCGATTGGGCTTCCCGGGAAGCGGATGCGTCCGGTGACCGGGCACGGGCAGCCCTGAGCCTGCGGCACCAAAAACGGCAGTCCCCATCGCTTACGCGATTGGGCTTCCCGGGAGGCGGAAGCGTCCGGTGACCGGGCACGGGCAGCCCTGAGCCTGCGTCACCAGAAACGGCAGTCCCCATCGCTTACGCGATTGGGCTTCCCGTGAGCAGCGTTCGGCGGCAGGGCGGGGGGCTCCCGCGGATTTTTCTGGCGTGGGGGAGACTTTTCCGCCGATCCTGCCCATAATGCAGGAAGAAGCGTCGGCGGCCGTCAGGGGCACGTCCGACGTTCGGACATCACCACCCGTGTGCGTCCTGTTTCGGCGGCATGTCGCCCCGGCGGGTTCCGGCCCGCTCTTTGGCTGGCAACTGTTCGCCCCGCGTCTTTCCGGGCAAAATAGGGTCGTCTTCGGAGGGTGCTCCGAAGTCGCCAGTCTGCCCGTAGACCGCTCGTGCCAGGGGACGCTCCCATGACGGCCACCGCCGGACATTCCGCGCTCGCGCAGCAGATCGAGAAGATCGTCAAGGTCGCGCTCGACAACGCCGCCACCGAGATCCGCCTCGGCGCAGGTGCCCCGGCGCGGGTGCTGATCGACGGACAATGGAGGCCGGTCGGCAAGACGCCGCTCGGCCCCGCCGATGTGCCAGCCCTCGCCGCAGCGATCCTGCCGCCGGGGGGCGACGCGGCCGCGTTCGCATTCACAACCGCCCTGGGGCCGTGCACCGGCTCGTTGCTCGACGTGCAGGGCACGAAGGTGCTCGTGATCAAGCCCGGCGCCGGTGCGGCCGCCGAGTCCGGTGACATGCCGCTCGAGCTCGACCTGCAGCGCGACGAGCTCCCCGCCGCCGCCGCGGCCGGAGCCGCGGCCGACGACTACGCCATGCCGCAGGCCGCCGGCGGCAACGTGCAGATCGACAAGCTCCTCACGGCCGCTGTCAAGAACGGCGTGAGCGACATCCACATCACCACCGGCCTGCCGCCGGTGTTTCGCATCGACGGGCACATGAAGCCGCAGGCCACCAAGGTGCTGACGGCCGACGACACGAACGGCCTCATGAAGGCGATCACGCCGGAGCGGTGCCAGGCCGAGCTCGCCGAGAAGGGGGGCTGCGACTTCGGCTTCGCCTTCAAGGATCTGGCCCGATTCCGCGTGAGCGTGTTCAAGCAGCGTGGCAGCGTGGCCATGGTGCTGCGGCAGATTCCCAACAAGCTGCTCACCCCGGAGCAGCTCGGCGTGCCGGAGGTCTGCAAGAAGCTGGTCACCCGGCCCCGCGGGCTGTTCCTCGTGACCGGGCCGACGGGCTCCGGCAAGAGCACCACGCTCGCGGCGCTCATCGACTTCATCAACAAGAACTACGACCACCACATCATCACGATCGAAGACCCGATCGAGTTCTACCACTACTCCCAGAAGAGCACGGTGAACCAGCGGGAGATCGGCACCGACGTGCCGAGCTTCTCCGAGGCCCTCCGCCGTGCCCTGCGGCAGGATCCCGACGTGATCCTCGTGGGCGAGCTCCGCGACCTGGAGACGATCGAGGCGGCGATCTCGGCCGCCGAGACGGGCCACGTGGTGTTCGGCACGCTCCACACCACGGGTGCGCAGGGCACGGTCAACCGCATCATCGACGCCTTCCCCACCAATCAGCAGGAGCAGGTCCGCACCCAGCTCTCCACCGCGATCCTCGGGGTGGTCTCGCAGGCGCTCCTGCCGAAGATTGGCGGCGGCCGCTGTGCGGCCTACGAGGTGCTTGTGGTCACCCCGGGCATCGGCAACCTGATCCGCGAAAACAAGACCTTCCGCATCAACTCGGCGATCCAGACGGGTGCCAAGCTCGGCATGAAGCTGCTCGACGACGACCTCTTCCGCCTCTGGAACGAGAAGAAGGTGACGGAGGACGACGTGCTGGCGAAGGCCCAGAACGTCGACGAGTTGGCGAAACGGATCGCCAACGCGAAGCAGGGCATCTTCGATGACGATGAGACGGTGTCCCGCAAGGCGGCGAAGGATCTGGAGAGGTAGGCGATGGCGCTCAAGCGAATCGGACAAATCCTGACCGACCTCGGGCTCGTCGACGAGCAGCAGCTCGCGACGATGCTGGAGGAGCAGTCGTCCCGGGGCGGTGAGCTGCTCGGCAAGATCGGCGTGGCCCTCGGCTTCTACACCGACGAGCAGCTCGGCGAGGCCCTGGCGGAGCAGTGGGGCACCACCTTCATCACGCTCTACGACCGCCAGATCCCCTCCGACGTCGTGCACCTCATCAGCGAGCCGATGGCCCAGCTCTACCGCGTGGTGCCGCTCGAGCTCGACGGCAACCGCCTCACCATCGCCACGGCCGAGCCCCAGAAGATCCAGATCGCCGACGAACTGCAGACGCTGCTCGGCTACGACATCCGTGTCTGCGTGGCCACCGAGCCCGAGCTCACCAAGGCGATCGAGAAGCTCTACTCGGCCGAGAACGACAGCGTGGAGTCGCTCGTCGAGGATCTCGAGGCCGACGACGAGCTGGCCGCCGCGGCCGCCGCGGCCGGCAAGGAGGGCGTCACCGACCTGACGAGCGTCGAGGCGCTGGCCGAGAGCGCGCCGGTGCGGAAACTGCTCAACATGGTGCTCCTGCTGGCGATCCGCGACGGTGCCAGCGACATCCACTTCGAGCCCTTCGAGACGGAGTTTCGCATCCGCATCAAGGCCGACGGGGTGCTCCAGGAGATGGTGCCGCCCCCGAAGCACCTCGCCTTCGCGATCACCACCCGGATCAAGGTGATGGCCAACCTCGACATCGCCGAGCGGCGTCTGCCGCAGGACGGCCGCATCGAGCTCACGGTCGGCGGCCACCCGGTCGACCTCCGCGTGAGCGTGCTGCCCACGCTTTTCGGCGAGAGCGTGGTGATGCGGGTGCTCGACCGCGGCGTGGTCTCGCTCAACCTCGACAAGCTCGGGATCGAGCCGGCGATGCTGCGGACCTTCCGCGAGGTGATCAAGCGTCCCAACGGCATCGTGCTGGTGACCGGCCCCACGGGCTCCGGCAAGACCACCACCCTCTACTCGGCGCTCTCGGAGCTCAACGAGGTCGACGACAAGCTGATCACGACCGAGGATCCGGTCGAATACGACATCGACGGCATCGTGCAGGTGCCCATCGACGCGGAGATCGGCAACACCTTCGCGGCCTGCCTGCGGGCGATCCTCCGCCAGGATCCCGACCGCATCCTCGTGGGCGAGATCCGTGACGTCGAGACGGCCGAGATCGCCGTGCAGGCCTCGCTCACCGGCCACATGGTGTTCTCCACGCTCCATACCAACGACGCCCCGTCGACCGTCACCCGGCTCCGCGACATGGGCGTGCCTCCGTTTTTGATCACGGCCACGGTCGAGGCGATCCTTGCCCAGCGACTGGTGCGCCGGATCTGCACGGGCTGCCGCGAGGAGGTGGTGCCGGGGGCCGACGTGCTCGCCGACCTCGAGCTCACCACCGAGCAGACGATCGGCAAGAAGTTCTATCGCGGCAAGGGCTGCGACCGGTGCAACCGCACCGGCTACAAGGGCCGTCTCGGCATCTACGAACTGCTCCTCATGAACGACGAACTCCGCGACATGGTGATGCGCAACGCCTCCACGGAGGAACTCCGCGAGGCCGCCCGTCGCCACGGCATGGTGACCCTCCGCGAATCGGGCATGGAGGGCATCTACAGCGGCGCGACGACGGCCGATGAAGTCATCCGCGAAACCATCCTGGACGCCTGACGCGATCCGCCTTCCCACACCAGTAGCACAGGTTGTCAACCTGTGAATCCATCATGCCCACGTACCTGTTCGAAGCCATCGACGCGGCGACCGGCAAGGAAATCCGCGACACCGTCGACGCGGCGACCGAGGCCGAGGCCCAGGCCACGATCCGGTCGATGGGCTACATGGTCACCAAGCTCAAGGCCCAGAAGGCCAAGGCCGGCAAGGCCGGGTCCGCCGGGGGCGGCAAGAAGCCCGGCCGCACGTTCGCGATCGGCGGCGTGAAGGGGAAGGAACTCACCCTCTTCACCCGCCAGCTCTCGATCCTCCAGGACGCCGGCCTGCCGATCCTGCGGAGCCTCAAGCTCCTCGCGGAGATGCAGAAGCCCGGCCGGCTGAAGAACAGCCTCCTCGACGTGTGCGACGAGATCGAGGGCGGAGCCACGCTCTCCGAGGCGATGTCGAAGAGTCCCAAGGCGTTCGACCGCCTGTACTGCAACATGATCCGCGCCGGCGAGGCGGGCGGTGCGCTCGAGGTGATCCTGCGCCGGCTCTCCGAGTTCATGGAGCGGAGCGAGTCGCTGAAGCGGAAGGTGAAGGGGGCGCTCGTCTATCCCGTGGTCGTGGTGATGGTGGCGGTGGGCATCCTC
>JBJTDZ010000089.1:0-18605 GCA_046092585.1 Pirellulales bacterium
ATGCTCTCCGGCGGCACCCACAGCATGATCCATCCCTTCGGCATCACGGGCTTCAACCTGCTCACGGCGCTCTCGACGCGCAACGACGAGCCCAGGCGGGCCAGCCGGCCGTTCGACAACGACCGCGACGGCTTCGTGATCGGCGAGGGCTCGGCCATGGTGGTGCTCGAGGAGCTCGAGCACGCCCGCCGGCGGGGCGCCACCATCCACGGCGAGATCCTCGGCTACGGCTCGACCGCCGACGCCTACCGCATCACCGACACCCATCCGGAGGGCCGCGGGGCCGCCGCCTGCATCGGCCTGGCGCTCGCCGACGCCGGCCTCGCGCCGGCCGCCATCGGCTACATCAACGCCCACGGCACGAGCACGAGCGTGAACGACCGCGTGGAGACGCTGGCCATCAAGAAGGTGTTCGGCGAGCAGGCCTACAAGATCCCGGTGTCGAGCACCAAGGGCATGATGGGCCACCTGATCGCCGCAGCCGGGGCGACCGAACTGATCGTCTGCCTGCTGGCGATCCGCGACGGCCTCCTGCCGCCGACGATCAACTATGAGACGCCCGACCCGAACTGCGACCTCGACTACGTGCCCAACAAGGTTCGCGAGGGACGGGTGGAGCAGGCGCTTTCCAACTCGTTCGGGTTTGGGGGGCAGAACATCTCGCTCATCGCCGGCCGGTTCCGCGGCTGAGCCAGGTTGCCCAGCTTCGCGGCCGCAGGGTTTCCTCAACCGGCGCCGGCGGCGCGACCGATACCACCGGTGACATGCGGACGATCGACCGCGGGCGGCGTGCCCGCGTGGAGCGTCCGCCCATCGGGGATTCCCGCCATGAAATCGCTCTCGCGTGCCCTCGGCCTCGCCGTCGTGACCGCCGTGGTCGCCACGTCGAGCGGCTGCTCGATCATCGATCGGCTCTTCCTTCTCAACACCGACGGCCCACACGGCCACCATGCCGTTCAGGGCGGCGGGGCCTGCCGCGACGGCATGTGCCAGGACGGCCAGTGCGGTCCCGAGGGCTGCCCGACCGGCACCTGCCAGCCGGGCGGCGCCTGCCAGGAGTGCGAGGGGGGCGCCTGCCACCCGCGGCACGTGGGTCGCTACGGCGGCCTCGCCAAGCACCACCTCACGCCCGAGGAGAAGGCGGCGCTCGCCGGCTCCGACTACGGCGCCACGCAGCCGGCCGGCCCGCCGACGGGCGCGGTGGCCTATCCGTATTACACCACCCGCGGCCCGCGAGACTTCCTCGCCAAGTGCCCGCCGTCGATCGGGCCCCAGTAGCACGGCCCCGCCGGCGAACGGCCCGACGCCTCACGGCGTTGGGCGTGAACGATCCCCGCCGGTAGGCTCTTCGGCCTCACCGGCAGCGTCGTTCTCGGGACTCAGGGGATTCTCACATGGCAGCCGCATCGGGTGACTTCGCGCCGGGCATGACCTCCTCGGGCAGGCTCACGGTCTCCGGCTGGCTCGTGTGTGCGATCGCCGCCATTGGCTTCGCCTTCGACATCTACGAACTCTTGATGCTGCCGCTGATCGCGCGGCCGGCACTCCTCGAACTCGGCGGTTTCCAGCCCGGCAGCCCGGGCTTTCTCCGCTGGGTGGGGCTGCTCTTCTACGTGCCCGCCCTGTGCGGAGGAATCTTCGGCCTGCTCGGCGGCTACCTCACCGACCGGCTCGGCCGCCGCCGGGTGCTCACCTGGAGCATCCTCATCTATGCGTTTGCCGCCTTCGCCGCCGGCTTCTCCACGAACCTGTGGATGCTGCTCGTCTGCCGCTGCTTCGTGTTCGTGGGCGTGTGCGTGGAGTTCGTGGCGGCGGTGGCCTGGCTGGCGGAACTGTTCCCCGATCCCCGGCAGCGGGAGCGGGTGCTCGGCACCACGCAGGCCTTCTCCTCGATCGGCGGACTGATGGTGGCCGTCGCCAATGGGATCGCGATTCAGAACAGCGCGGGCTTCCCGGCGATCCAGCTGCCCTCGTGGTTGTCGTTCCTGGGCACGATCGGCGCCGAGCACCAGCACGAGGCCTGGCGGTACACGCTGATGTCGGGCCTGATTCCGGCGCTGCCGCTGATCCTGATCCGGCCCTTCCTGCCGGAGTCGCCGATCTGGGCCGCCAAGCGGGCGGCCGGAACGCTCCAGCGGCCGAGCATCGCCGCGCTCTTCGCCCCGGACCTCCGCCGCACCACGATCGTGACCGCGATCGGCTTCGCCTGCACGCTGGGCGTGGCCTTCGGGGCGATTCAGCAGATGCCGCAGATGGTGCCGGGGCTGGCTGACGTGCAGGCGGCGGCGGACAAGGCCGGCGCGGCGGCCGCGTCGGCGGCTCGGGCCAAGGGGGAGACGGATCCGGCGAAGCTCGCCGCGATCGCCAAGCCTGCCGCCGCCCGCCATGGGCAGAAGATCGCCGCCGAGTACACGAAGATGCAGGAGATCGGCGGCCTCGTGGGTCGCTGCCTGATGGCGGTGGTGCTCGCCGCCGGCATCGCCTGGGGCTGGAAGCTCCGACTGTTGCAGATCCCGGGACTGCTGCTCACGCCGCTCGTGTTCTGGTTTTTTCTCCGGGTGCCCAACACGACCTTCTTCGAGATTCCGCTCGAGTGGATCTGGCTGGGGCGGCTGCCGGTGACGACGATGTCGGTCGGCATGTTCTTGGTGGGCCTCGTGACGGTGGGCCAACTCTCCTTCTGGGGCAACTACCTGCCGCATGTGTTTCCGGTGCACCTGCGGGGCACGGGGGAAAGCTTCGCCGCGAACATCGGCGGCCGCATGCTGGGCACCTCGGCAGCGGCGATCTCCTCGCTCGCGGCCGGCCTGTTGCCCTATGAGTCGGCCGCCCTCAAGTTTTCCTCGGCCGCCGCCATCGTGGGCACCACGATCTGTCTGATCGGCCTCGCGGTGAGCTTCCTTCTCCCCGAGCCGGCAGCCGGCGCGATCGACGACTGACGCGTCACCAAGGACTGCCGTAGCGCAGTCACGGTGCGGATTCCCGTGTTGGGAAGCCCAATCGCGTGAGCGATGGGGGCCACGCCGCACGTCGCACAGCCGTACCGCTTACGCGGTTACGCTTCCCGCATCTGGAAGCCCAATCGCGTGAGCGATGGGGGCCACGCCGCACGTCGCACAGCCGTACCGCTTACGCGGTTACGCTTCCGGGCACGGGAGCCCCAAGCCCACACGGCGTTCTCCCGCGCCTGCTACTCGACCAGCGTGCGCGGCGATCGCGGGGCGTCGTCGGAGAGCGTGGGGACCGTCCAGATCACGTAGAGGCCGATCGCGACCGCGGCGAGGAACACCCAGCGGACCGCCCAGTGGAGGCTGTTGAGCAGCAGGCTCACCGCCACGACCGCGAGCACCATCCCGATCGCGCGATACTTCAGTGAGCGGCGGATGCCGTGGTAGTGCTGCCAGTCGTCGAGCGTGGGGCCGAACGTCTTCGAGCGGTGGAGCCACGCATGGATCCGGGGCGAGCCGCGGTAGAAACACCAGCTCGCCAGCAGCACGAAGGGCGTGGTGGGCAGCAGCGGCAGCAGCGCCCCGAGCGCTGCCAGCGCCAGGCAGGCCCAGCCGCCGGTCACGTAGAGAAAGCCGCGGAGCGGATCGGTGACGGGGCGGAGATCCATGGGGGCGGGCGATCCCGGGCTCATCCAGGCTGATGCGGGGATTCTAGCACGCCGCGCGATGGAGTATGATCGCCGCCGCAGCACCGTTCCGTTCCCGCCTGGCCCTCCCGGAGACCCGCCGATGCCCCTCGTTCCCATGCGGATCCTGCTCGACCACGCCGCCGAACACGGCTACGGCCTCGCGGCGTTCAACGTCAACAACATGGAGCAGATCCAGTCGATCATGGAGGCGGCGAAGGAGACCGATTCGCCGGTGATCGTGCAGGCCTCGCGGGGCGCCCGCAGCTACTCGCAGGACAACTACCTGCGCCACCTGATGCTCGCCGCCGCCGAACTCTATCCGAAGATCCCGATCGCGATGCACCAGGACCACGGCAACTCGCCCGCCACGTGCCAGAGCGCGATCGACCACGGCTTCACCAGCGTGATGATGGACGGCTCGCTCAAGGAGGACGGCAAGACGCCGGCCGACTTCGACTACAACGCGAAGGTCACGAAGGAAGTCGTGCAACTGGCTCATCGTCAGGGTGTGTCGGTGGAGGGCGAGCTCGGCTGTCTGGGCTCGCTCGAGAGCGGCGAAGGCGAGGCCGAGGACGGCCACGGTGCCACCGGCAAGCTCTCGCATGACCAGTTGCTCACCGACCCCGACGAGGCGGCCCGGTTCGTGGCGGCCACGGGCGTGGACGCCCTCGCGGTGGCGATCGGCACCAGCCACGGGGCCTACAAGTTCACCCGCAAGCCCGATGGCGACGTGCTCGCCATGAAGCGGATCGAGGAGATCCACCGCAAGCTCCCCAACTGCCACCTCGTGATGCATGGCTCGTCGAGCGTGCCGCAGGATCTGCAGGACATCATCAACAGGTTCGGCGGCAAGATGCCGCAGACCTGGGGCGTGCCCGTGGAGGAGATCCAGAAGGGCATCAAGCACGGCGTGCGGAAGATCAACGTCGACACCGACTGCCGGATGGCGATCACCGGCGCGATCCGCAAGGTGCTCGCCGAAAGCCCCGAGAAGTTCGATCCGCGCGACTTCCTCAAGCCCTCCCGCGAGGCGATGAAGAAGGTGTGCGCCGAGCGGATGGTGCAGTTCGGCCAGGCCGGCAACGCCGGCAAGGTGAGGTGCATCACGCTCGCGGAGATGGCGAAGCGGTATGCGGCTGGGTGACACGGCTCGGGGCTGTCGGTCGCCGTCGCCGGGACGTTCGCTTCGGAGGAAGCCCAATCGCGTGAGCGATGGGGACTGCGTCGTCTGGGTGACGCACGCTCGGGGCTGCCGGTCCCCGTCGCCCGGACGCTCGCTGCAGGCATCCTGCCTTCCGCTCGCTCGATGAAAACCTCGCTTCGCCTTCCAGGCTGCGCTCGGTTTTCAACGCCGGCTCCGGGGAACCGGCAGCCCCTCGCAGAGCACGCTGGACTCGGCTGACGATGGGGAACCGGCGGTCCCTCGCTGGTCGTTGGGGATCGCAGGCGGTATACAGTAGGTCTTCCGACGGGTGCGCGGTTTCTCCCATGAGCCTCCTGCATCACCGCTGGCTTGCCGAGCAACTCCCTGCATGGGAGCGGGAGGGCATCGTCACGAGCGATGGAGTGCGGACGCTTCGCGAGCGGTATACGGTCGAGCCACGGGGCGGCCTCGCGCAGATGATCGTGGGCGCCGTCGGGGCGCTGCTCATCGGCACCGGGCTGATCTCGGTGCTCGCCTACAACTGGGACGACTTTCCTCGCTGGGTGCGGCTGGTGCTCGCGCTGGGGCCGTTGGCGGTGACGCAGGCGGTGAGTTGGTGGGTGCTCGGCCGTGGTGACGCGGCGAAGCCCTGGCAGCGGGAGGCGGCCGCGGTCGTCCAGACGCTCGCCGTGGGAGCGGCGATGGCGCTCGTCTCGCAGATCTACAATCTGCCGGGGAAGTGGACCGACCTCGTCTTCTGGTGGTGCGTGGTGAGCGTGCCGCTGGCCTGGGTGCTGCGGTCGCAGGCCGTCGCGATCGCGTATCTGATCGGGATCACTGTCTGGACGCTCACGCAGTCCTTCGAGCGGGCCAACTACTCCGGTGCCATCGGCATCGCCGACGTGCGACTCTGGTTTCCCTCGCTGCTTGCCGGCGTCCTCCCGCTCTGGCCCGGGCCCGACCTCCGCGACCGGCCCGCGCCGGGCAGCCGGCTCGTCCTGGCCGCTTCGGCACTCCTCGGGCTCCTCGCCGTCGCGGCGTATGCCACCGTTCGACCCGCGCACATGTTCCCGTCGTTCACGGGATTTCCCTGGCTGGCGATGCTCTCGGCCGCGGCCGTGCTGCTCTTCCCGCTCGACCGCGGCGGCATCGCCGAGCCGCTCGTGCGGAAGCCGCAGGTGCTCCTGGGGGGTGGCGCCCTGGTCGTCTTGGCCCTGATCAGCACCTTCGAGGGTCCGGCCCGCGACTTCGTCAAGGGTGTCGGAGTGACGGCAGCGATCGGGTGGTGCTGGCTCCTGCTCGCGGTCATCGTGCCCTTCGCGATCATCGCCTTCCGGCAGGGCAGGTTCGCGGTGCTGGCCGTGGCTGGGCTCGCGCTCGTGCCGCTCCTCGCGGCCCCGCTGTCGGCGGATGACACGAGCGGCTGGCCCGTGGCGATCACCTACTCGCTCGTGCTCCTGGCCACCGCGATCGTGCTGATCGCACTCGAGTTCCTCGGGCGGCAGGGGGCCGCGCGGATCGGGGCCGCCCTGATCGCGCTGCTCGTCATCCTGCGGATGGCCGACGCTGACGTGTCGCTCTTGGTCAAGGGGCTGGCCTTCATCGTGATCGGCTCGGGCTTCCTCGCCTTCAACGCCTTCATCACCCGCCGCCGGGTCGCCGCCGCCGGAGGATCGCCCGCATGAGGCCCGCACTCGCCGTCTTCGCCGTGGCCGCCGTCGCCCAGTGGCTCCTGCCGCTCTCGGGCATCTGGCAGCATGAGCGGGTGATCTCCCGGGGAACGCTCGTGAAGATCGAGTGCGGGGCGCCCGACCCCTACGACCCGCTCCGGGGCCGCTACCTCGCGGTGCGGCCAACGCAGTCGAGTGTCTCCAAGCCCGAAGGGTTTCCTCGGGGCGGCGGTTTCACACCGGTGTGGGCCACGCTCGAGGCAGGAGACGACGGGCTCGCGCGGATCAGGTCGGTCTCGCTCGAGCTGGTGTCGGGGCCGACCGTCATTCCGCTCACGGCACGGTGGTGCGGCACGACCAACGGCACGGACGTGATTTCGCTCGAGTGGCCCTTCGACCGCTTCTATCTCAACGAGCGGCTCGCCCCCGACGCCGACAAGCTCGTCGCGGAGTGGTCACGGGATCGGAAGAAGACCGTCGCCGAAGTTCACCTGCTCGACGGCCGGGCCATCCTCACCGACATCCTGCTCGACGGCGTCTCGATCCGCGAGGTCGTGAAGCAACCGGCCAAGTGAGGCCGATCGGCCGGGAAACAGCCGTTGCGGTGCTTGCCCAGTCGGCCTATCATCCCGCCCCCCGCGCGGCCGCACGCGCGGGCCGACGAGGAGCGGCGGCATGGATGACGCGCACGACGAGTCGATTCTCGCGCACGGCCGGGAGATCCTCCGCGCCGAGGGGGCGGCCGTGCTCCGCGCCGCCGACACGCTCGACGCCGCCTTCTGCCGCGGCGTGAAGCTGCTCCTCGGCTGCACCGGCAGCGTGGTGGTGACCGGCATCGGCAAGGCGGGCCTCGTGGCCCGCAAGATCTCGGCCACGCTCGCCTCCACCGGCACGCCGAGCCACTTCCTCCATCCCGCCGAGGCGATGCACGGTGATCTCGGCGCCCTCCGGTCCGACGACGTGGTGCTCGCGCTTTCGCAGTCGGGCGAGACGGAGGAGATCACCAGGCTCATTCCGCACCTCGCGGCACGGCGGGTGGCGATCGTGGCCCTCACCGGTCGGCCCGACAGCACGCTCGGACGCGCCGCCCGCGTGGTGGTGCCCACGGGCGAGCTCCGCGAGGCCTGCGCCCTGGGCCTGGCGCCCAGCACCAGCACGTCATTGATGCTCGCCCTCGGCGACGCGCTGGCCTTGGTCACCAGCAGCCTGCGGCAGTTCACCCCCGAGGACTTCGCCGCCCGCCACCCTGGCGGCAGCCTCGGCCGCCAACTGATGCTCGTCGAGGAGGCCATGCGGCCGCTCGCGGGCTGCCGGCTGGCACGGCCAACCGACACCGTGCGCGAGGTGTTTGCCCGGCCGCTCCCCGCCCGCCGAACCGGCGCGGTCATGATCATCGACGACACCGGTGCGCTGGCCGGCGTGTTCACCGACAGCGACCTGGCCCGGCTCTTCGAGCGGCGGCACGACGCGGCGCTCGACGACGCGATCGGCCGCGTGATGACGGCCCGGCCGACCACGTTGCCCATGGGCACCCGGCTGCGTGATGCCGTCTCGATCCTCGAATCCCGCCGCCTCAGCGAACTGCCCGTGCTCGACCGGGACGGGCGGCCCGTCGGGCTGCTCGACATCGTCGACCTCGTGGGCCTCGTGTCCCCCGAGGCGGTCGCCACGCCGCGGGCCGCCGCCTGATCGTTCCCTTGCCTCCACGAACGCCGGCTCCGATGCCCGATACCAGTGACCTCGACCGCCGTCTCGCCCGCGTGCAGCTGCTGCTGCTCGACGTCGACGGCGTGCTCACCGACGGCGGTGTGACCTGGGACAACCAGGGCATCGAGTCGAAGACCTTCCACATCCGTGATGGTCTCGGCCTGCGGGCCTGGCAGAAGTCGGGAGGCCGCACGGGGATCGTCACCGGTCGCTCCAGCCACGTGGTGCAACTGCGGGCCGACGAACTGGGCATCGACTTCGTGCGGCAGGGCGTCGACGACAAGCTCGCCGCCGCCGGCGCGCTGGTGGCCGAGTGCGGGCTGACCTGGGAGCAGACGGCCTTCGTCGGCGACGACCTTCCCGACCTGCCTGTCGTGTCGCGATGCGGCGTCGGGGTGGCCGTGGCCGACGCCTGTGCGGAACTTCGCGCCGCCGCCAGCCTCGTGACCAGCCTGCCCGGCGGCCGTGGCGCGGTCCGCGAGGTGATCGAGCGGATGCTCAGGGCACGCGGCACGTGGGACGCGATCGTGGCCCGGTATGCGGCGGCTCGCGGCTGAGACATCCCCACGCGGCACGACGCCATGGATCATCGACTCGGACGCACGCTGCGGGTGTTTCTCGTCGTTCTCGCGGCGGCGGGCTTCTACCGGCTCGCCGTGGTGCCGATCGTGGAGCCGAGGGTGCGCGACACGGCGACCCTTCACGAGATGTCGCCGGAGGAGGCCGCCGCCATCCGGGCCCGGGCCGACCAGCGGCTTGCATCGCTCGGCGACATCTTCCCACCGGGATCCTGGGAACGCGACAGCCCGATCATGCTCGAGAGCCGGCAGATGCGGCTGCTCTTCAAGGAATACCATTCCCTCCCCGACGGCAGGGTGAACCTCACACCCTGCACGCTGGTGGTGCTGCCCGACAGGAATCGTGCCGCTGGCAGCGGCCCCCAGGGCCGCACGCTCGTGCTCAGGGCCCCGCAGGGCGCGGTGCTCGAGTTCGACGAACCGCTCGATCTCCGGCAGGGTCGGCTGGCAAGGCTCGTGGGCGGCAGCCTGCGTGGGCAGGTGACGATTCGTGGCACGCCCTCGGCCCCCGGCGCCGAGGACGACATCGAGATCGTGACCCGCGAGATCGAGCTCGACGAACTCGAGGTGCGCACCGGCGAGCTCGTGCAGTTTCGCCACGGTCGTTCCAGCGGCAGCGGCCGCGGCCTCGTGGCCCGGCTCAAGCCGCGGCCGGGTGGGAGCCAGGCCACCGGGCCCGGGCCCGGCGACAAGGGGCCCAACATCGGCGGCGTCGATTCGCTCCGGCTCGACCGCGATGTCTCGATGCGGATCGAGGGCGTGGCCGGCGGCATGCTGCCTGGCGCGGCCTCGCGGCCCGCGGCCGACGGCGCGAACCAGGTCGACCAGGCAGACCAGCCCCCCGTGCTCGTCACGTGTCGGGGGGCGATGTGCCTCAACGTGTCGGCCAACGTGATCACGCTCGAAGACCACGTCGACGTGGTGCGGGCGACAGCCGACGGCAGCACCGACCAGCTCTCCTGTGACCTGCTCGCGATCGTGCTGGCCCGCCGTTCGCCGCCGGCGGCCGGCCAGCCTGCCGGTGGCCGCGGCGGCCTGGAGCCGGTGGAGATCCAGGCCAAGGGCAGTCCGGTGGTCGCCCGCTCGACCGCGGCCGACCTCGAGGCCCGGGCGGCCCGTCTCGGCTACGAGATCCAGACCCGGCGCATCCTTCTCGACGGCGAGGATCCCGTCTCGCTCGTCGCGAAGGGCACCGAGATGGAGGCGCGCAAGATCGATTACTGCCCCGGCCCGCCGGGCGACCCCGGATCGCTCATGGCGGTGGGGCCGGGCTGGCTGCGGGTTCGCTCCGCAGGCTCGCCGCCCGCGCAGGCGCGTTGGCAGCAGTGGCTGCGGATGCGGCCCGACGGAGCCGGGCACGTGGTCTCGCTCTCGGGTGATGCCGACGTGACCGTCGAGACGCAGGGACGGCTGTGCGCCTCGGAGATGCATCTCTGGCTCGATGTCGTGAAGGATAAGGCCACGTCGACGGCCCGCGATCCCGCCGCGGGCCCCGACCTTTCCGGTGTACGGCCTTCGCGGCTGCTCGCGCGTGGCATGGTCGAGGCGGACGCCGAGCAGGCCTCAGCCCGCACCGACAGGCTCGAACTCTGGTTCCGTACCGTGGCGCCACGCCCCGCGGCGCCCGCCGTGCCGCAGCAGGCGGCTGCGGCACCCGCGCCGGTTTCACGTGCCGCCACCGCAGCGGCTCACCCGACTCCGCCGCCGCGGCCGGCTCCGGCCCCCACTCGCGGCCGGATGGTGGCATCGGCGGCGCTGGTGCGCGGACAGGTGACGCTCGGGCCCGGCGGCACCGAGGTCGACGAGATGTCGATGGAGGGGCAGGTACGGCTCGTGGAGCAGCCCCCGCAGCAGGCCGCCGGCGGAGTGCCCGGGGAGCCCGGCATCGAAATCCTCGGCGACCAGATGCAGGTGACCCGGGCCACGGCCGCCGACGCGAAGGCGATCGTCTCCGGGAGGCCGGCGGTGGTGAAGGGCCGCGGCCTCGATCTCGAAGGGCCGATGGTCGAGTTCGATCGCGGCCACAACCGGCTCGCCGTCGACGGTGCGGGCCGGCTCTCGCTGCCGATGGCCGGCGGCGCGGGCGGGCTCGACGCGCTCGCGCTCACGGGCCCGCCGCGGGCGGCGGCCGCGGCGCCGGGCCAGCCGGAGAAACTCGACGTCACGTGGCAGGGGCGGCTCGACTTCGACGGCCAGACGGCGCGGTTTATCGACACGGTCGTGGCCGCGTCGCGGACCGCCTCGGTGCGGGCCGGATCGCTCGACGTGATCTTCGATCGGCCGTTCGACTTCGCCGCCGGCGAGGCGGGCCGCGGCGCCAGGCAGCCCGACGTGGCGAAGATCGCCTGCGGCGCCGGCGTGAAGATCGAGAGCGAGTCGGTCGATGAGACGGGCCAGGCATCGACCGAGCAACTCTTCGTGCGCGATCTCGTGGTCGACCGGGCGAGCGGCGACGTGGCCGGCACGGGGCCGGGCCGGCTGACGAGCACGCGGGCAGGTCAGCCGCCGGCGATGTCGATTCCCGCGGGGCCGCAGGGGCCGGGGGCCGTGGCCGTGCAGCCCGTTGCGGCCGCGGTGCGGCCCGACGGCCTCACCTATCTCGGCGTCGATTTCCAGCGCGGGCTCCGCGGCAACGTGCACCGCCGATCGATGGAGTTTCATCAGCGGGTCGAGGCGATCTGGGGCCCGGTGGCCCGCCGTGGCGACACGCTCGATTCCCATGCCGCGGGCGGACTGCCCGAGGGGGCCATCACCATCGGCTGCGACGTGCTCGCCGTCGGCCAGTCGCCACCGCTGCCCGGCCACCAGCGGTCGAGCATCGAGATCGGCGCCGGAGGGAACGTACTCGTGGAGGGCGAGTCGTTCACGGCGCGAAGCGCCCGGCTCACCTGGAGCGAGGCGAAAGACTTGCTCGTCTTCGAGGGGGACGGTCGCAGCGATGCGCAGCTGTACCGCCAACTCAAGGCGGGCGCCCAGCCCTCGAGCGCGTCGGCCGGCAAGATCCTCTACTGGCGGGCGCTCAACCGGGTCGATGTGGAGGATGCGAGGTATCTCGACCTCGACCAGCTCCGTGGCGGCGGCGGAGCAGGACTGCCGCAGGGCATTCCCGCCGCGGCGCCGACCCGCCCGCCCCCGCGTCCCCCCGGCACGTAGCGGCTGGTACGGGCTCACCATTCGCGAGGGGCTGCCCATGCCCCGTCGCCGGACGTTCGCCTCCCTGGAAGCCCAATCGCGTAAGCGATGGGGACTGCGTCTCTGGTGACGCCGACTCGGGGCCGCCCATGCCCCGTCGCCGGACGTTCGCGGCGGGCATCATGCCCGCCGCTCTCTCGATGCTGACTGCGCTCCGGCATCCATGCCTCCGCTGGCCAGCAACGCCGGCGACGGGGCATGGGCGGCCCCGAGTCGGCGTCACCAGAGACGCAGTCCCCATCGCTTACGCGATTGGGCTTCCAGGCGCGGGAGGCGTCAGGCGAGCCGCCGCGATTCCTTGTCGAACGCGTCGAGCATGAACTGCATCACGTCGGGGGCGACGCGGTCGTAATACTCCACGCTGTGGCCGCCGCCCCGTGGCTCGAGGAGCGACACGTGGGGGATGCCCAGCGACACCAGCTTCTCCCGCAGCCGCATGGCGCCGTCGTGCCAATGGAAGTCGTCGGGATCGCTGGCGAAGAGCTGCTGCCGCGGCCAGTTGAGCGGGTGCACGTGGAGGATCGCCGTGTCCTGGCGGGCCCGCTCGACGTCGCCGTAGAGCTGCCAGAGCGTGTCGTAGAACTCGCCGTCATCGCGGTCGGCCGCGTCGCGCATCGCGACGTGGAAGTCGATCGCCGGGGCCACCGCGGCGGCGATCGGAAAGAGTGCCGGGTGCCGGTAGGCGATTCGCAGCGCGCCCTGGCCGCCCATGCTCGTGCCCACCAGCGCGATCCCCGGCGTCTCGACGCCGAACCGCCGGCCGATCTCGGCGCGGATCGTGTCGACCACGTATCGCTCCGGCGTGATCCGCGCGTCGAACGAGGACACGATCCGGTCGACCCACCACGATCGTCCCGTTCTCGGCGCGAGCACCGGCAGCCGGTGCCGTTCGACGAGGTCGCAGAGCACGGGTATGTCCTGGAGCCAGCGCTCCCGCACGCCGTGCAGGTAGATGACCGCGCGGCCGGCCACAGGCTCGGGAGGCGAGTGGACTTCGCACGGATGCCCCGCCACGTCGATCACCGACCAGTTGTCGCGGGGCGGGGGGGGCATGGCGGCGAGGCGGGAGGGGGCGAGCGTCCCTATCCTAGCCGCCCGCGGTGCGGCTATCCTGCCCCGCAGCGACACCGCCGCCCCACGGTCCAATCAGCGATGGAAATCCTCCTCACCGCCGACCAGCTTGCCGCCGGCATCGGCAGGCTCTCCGCGGAGGTGCAGCGGGAGTTTGGCTGCCGCCCGCTGACCGTGGTGGGTGTGTTGACCGGGAGCATCGTGCTCGTGGCCGACCTCATTCGGCGGCTCGAGGCGCCCGTGAACGTGAGCATGGTGTGGGCGAGCAGCTACCGCGGCACCGCCATGTCGCCCGGGGCTCTCGAGATGCGTCTCGACCTCCTGCCCGATCTCGCCGGACAGAACGTGCTCCTCGTCGACGACATCTTCGACACGGGCCATACGCTGGCGGCGCTGCTGGAGGAACTCCGCCGCCGCGGCGCCGCCTGCGTGAGGTCGCTGGTGCTGCTGCGGAAGACGGGCCGCGCCGAGGTGGCGATCCAGCCGGATTTCGTGGGGTTCGACATTCCCGACAGGTTCGTCGTGGGCTACGGGCTCGACTTCGACGGCGGGCTGCGGCACCTGCCGCACCTCGCGGCGATCGACGACGACGACATCGCCGCCGCACGGGCCGCACAGATACGATGCAGCGAGTAGCCGGCAGGCCCATCGTGATCCTTGCCCGCGGGCTCGACGCGGTGGGCACGGGACGCCAGATCGATCTCCTCGCCCGGGGCCTCGCCGCCGCGGGCCGCGAGGTGCATGTCGCCACCACCACGGGCGGCGGCAGCCTGGCGATGCGTGCCGCGGCCACGGGGCTTCCCGTGCATGCGCTGGGGCTGCGTCCCGTGGCCGATGCCGCGACGGCCGTGGCCCTCTGCCGGCTCGTCGGCCGGCTGCGTCCCGCAACGCTGATCGCCTTCGGCCGGAGGCAGGCGTGGCTGGCGGCTGCGACCCGCTGGGTGGCGTCGGGCACGCGGCGCGTGGCCCACGTGGCAGTGCCCGTCCGCCATCGTGATGGCTGGCCGCTGGCACGGATGGATCGGGTCGTCGCCACGTCGGAGACCGTGGCCGCCTCGTGCGCTCGCGCCGGTGTCGCCGCCGCGCAGATCGGCGTGATCTCACCGGGCATCGTCGCCGGTGAACGCCGCTTCGCCCGCCCTGACGTCGCCGCGCGACTCGGCCTCGATGTGGGCGCCCGCTGGACGCTCTGCGTGGCGCCGCTCGTGGCGGAGTCGCGGCTCGAGCGGCTGCTCTGGGGCATCGACCAACTCGGTGTGGTCTGCAAGGGTCTGCAGCACGTGCTCGTGGGCGCCGGACCGCAGTTGGCCCGCGTGCAGCGGCGGGCCCGCGTGCAGGAACTCGCCGAGCGGCTCTTCATGGTGCCGCACAGCGACGTCGCCGACGAACTCGTCGCCGAGGCGGCCCTCGTGTGGCAGTCGGGCAGCATCGCCTGCGGCGGGGCGATTCTCGACGCCATGCCGTGGGGCGTGCCGGCTGTGGCGGTCGAGAGTGACGCGGCCTGCCAACTGGTGGAGCACGGGGTGAGCGGCTGGCTCGTGCCGCCGCTGCCCGAGAGCGAGTTCCCTCGGCGGGCCTTCACGCTCCTCGATGACGAGGGCCCGAGGATGCGGTTCGGTGATGCCGCCCGCGAGCGGGCCGCGACCGTGTTTCCGGCCGACCGCATGATCGCGCGGTTCGTGGCGGAGATCGACGCACTCGACTGATCACGTCGCGGTGAGCGTCGTGCCTGTCGGCGCGGTGCGGAGGTGGCCGTCTTCGGCCACGAGCACGCCCGCCTTGAAGACCTTGGCGGGCATCGCGAACATCCTCGCGAGGTCGCGGTCGGGGCGGTAGAGGGTGATGTCGGCATCGGCGCCTGCGCCGAGGTGCCCCTTGCGGGCGAGGCCCGCGATCCGCGCCGGTGCCGCACGGGTGACGATGCAGAGTTCCTGGAGCGTGTATTCGCGGTCGATCGCGGCCAGCGGGCTGCGGCGCCGCACCGCGGGATGGATCCGCGCGAAGGCCGCCCGCCGGAAGGCGGCATCGCCGAGCAGCGCCATCAGGTGGGGATAGGCGGTGAAGTGTGCGCCGTTGGGATGGTCGGTGGAGAGCGCCACCCGCCACGGATCGCGGACGGTGAGGAACCACTCCAGGCCGATTGCCCACTGCCAGGCGTGGATCAGGCTCGTTTCCTTGTAGGCGATGGGGAGCACCCCGCAGCCTCCGGCAAGGTGCAGGTCGTGCGACATCCACGGCACGCCCGTGGCATGTGCCAGATGCTCGGCGGCCGCCGAATCGCCGGTCATCGCCACCGTGTCGCCGAAGAGGATCTGGCCGACGTCGAGCGTGAGGCCGGCGTGGTCGTTGAAAAACTCGACCAGCGGTGCCACTCCCGACCCGAACGAGACCTCGTCGAGGTTGCCGCCGGTGTAGCTGTGAAACTGCACGTGGGCGAGGTGCGCCCCGCGGCCCTCGAGCGACCGCATCGTCTCCAGCAGCGTCCGCCAGTTGCCGGGAAGCCCGAGGTTGGCGGTGTGCACGTGGAGCGGATGAGGCAGGCCGAGTTCACGCACGGCGTCGGCGAGCCGTTCGAGCACGAGCCGGGGCGTGACGCGGCGGCCGGGCAGCGGGGTGTCGAGATCGTGGTGGTCGCCGCGGCCGTGACGCCAGAAGGCCGGACCGCCTGGGTTGGCCACCTTCACCGCCCAGCCCCGTCCCTCCGCGATCGCGGCTGCGACGAGCCGCTGCGCCTCGCCGGCGGCGTTCCGGTCGATGGCATCGAGCACCGACGTGTCGTCGGCGGCGAGCAGGTAGATGCCTTTGTCGAGGATCGGCAGCTCGGCGAGTTCGAGGTGGGCGAGCGTTGCCGCCGACGTGGCGATCGCGGCATCGAACACGGTCGTGTAGCCGAGCGCCGCGTAGAGCGCGCCGGTGGCGTGGATCGTGGGCACGGCGGCCGGGCCCGGTCGCCGTGCCGGGGCGAGCTGGGGCGCGATCCGCCTGCCGGCGCAGACCTTGGGTCCGGCCACGTGGCTGTGCAGGTCCACGCCCCCGGGCATCATCACGAGTCCCCTGGCGTCGATCCGCGTGAAGCCCGTCGGGTCGGCCGGCTGCTCGACGATCCGGCCGGCGTCGACCCAGACGTCGTCCACCACGCCATCGCGGCCGTGGGCCGGATCGTGGATGGTGCCGCCCTCGAGCACGAAGCGATGCGCACTGGTGGGGATCATGGCGCGGCCCCCGGCGCCCGTTCGGGAATGGCGGCCTCGATCGCCCGTAGGTCGTTCGTGAGCGTGGGGCCCGCAACCCGGATGACGGCAAGCGAGCGCATGGCTGCCGCGAGCGACCGTTCCGCCGCCGGGGTGGCGTCACCGACGACGAGGACCGCGTCGACCTCGCCGCGGGCGACGAGCCGCTCGGCCGACGCCTCGCCGGGGAGAAACGCCGCGCCGGCCCGGTCAGCCCGCGCGATCGCCCCGGCGGCACCATATCGCCACGTGCAGACCGCCTCGACGATCGCCGCCCGCGGCCGCAGCGGCACCTCGAAGGCGGGCGTGCGATGCGCGATTGCCCGCACGAGGTGCACGAGGCTCCAGGCGGCAAGCCCCGAGGGGTCACCGGAGTCGTCGGTCACGAAGGCGACGCACGTCGCCGCGGCGATGGCCTTGTGGATGTCGTGGCAGGCGGCGGCGACGGGATCGGACGCGTCGAGCGTGCCCCCTTCCACGAGCAGCTGCACGCCGCGGGCGGCCTCGACTGCCGCCTCGTGCGGCAGCTGCACGTGACGGTGGTCGGGCCCGCCGGCGGCATCGTTCGGGGTCACCGTGAGCGTTTGTCGATGCCGGGCAGGCGTCGTCGGGGGTGCGACGAACCGGTCGATGAAGCCGGGGCAGGCGGCCTCGGGATCGCAGCACCAGAAGACGACGAGATCCGCGCGGTCGCGGAGTTCCGCCGGGTCGGCCGTCACCTCCCCGACACGGGCGATCGTGGGAGCCGTGGACCGCACACCCTCGACGTCGCCGGCATCGATGGCGGCCCCGAGCCGCTCGGCGAGGTCACAGGCCGCGAGCACCGCCTCGACCGCGATCCCCTGAAAGCCGGTCACGAGCACGCGGCGGGCCGCGAGGAGCGTCGCTGCTGCGCTCGAGGGGGAGACGGCGGATGACGTGACGGCGGGCATGCCCCCGGCAGCATGATGCTCCGCGGCCGGTCAGGCAAGGCCCGTACGCCGGTCGTCGCCGCAGTGGTCGGGATTGCCGAACTGGGCGAGATCCGTGTGCCCCATCGCGTGGGCGAAGGAGAACAGCAGGCGATTGTGGGACACCCGGCGGGCCAGCCGCGGCCGCAGGAACCCCCAGTGCCATCGCGAGCATGGCGACCGCCAGCGCTCGGTGCCGGATCGAGCGCCCCGGCTGGCGACGCTTCAACGCTCCGCCGGGATCCCGCTACGCCGGCCGCGCGAAGACGAGCCTGCCGGCCGACGTCTGCAGGGTGCTCGTCACGCTCGCCCTGACGGTGCGGCCGATCTGTTCCCGGCCGTTCTCGACCACCACCATCGTGCCGTCGTCGAGGTAGCCGACGCCCTGGTCGGCCTCCTCGCCCGGCTTCACGAGTTTCACGCTCACCGCGTCGCCGGGAACGAATGTGGGCTTGAGCGCCAGCGACACCTCGTGGACGTTGACCGCGGGCACCGAACGCACGCCGGCCACCTTCACGGCGCTCGCCTCCACGGTGAAGATCCGGCCGCCGAGTTCGCGTGCCAGTTCGACCACGCGGGTCTCCATCGAGAGGTCGTCGGCCGACTTGTCGCGCGGGCTGATGATGTCGATGTCGACCGTCTCGTTGGCCCGCAGCCGGGCGAGCACGTCGAGGCCACGGCGGCCGCGGGTTCGTTTCTGGCGGTCGCCCGACTCGGCGGCGACCTGCAGTTCGTCGAGCACGAACGCGGGCACCACGAAGCGGCTCTCGACCATGCCCGCCTCGGCGAGGTCGGCGATCCGGCCGTCGATGATCGCGGAGGCATCGAGCACGTTGGGACGCAGGCCGCGGACGTCGCGGGCGAACTCCACGTAGGGGATGAGGAACCGGAAGTCGTCGCGGGTCTGCAGAAGAAGGCTCGTGCAGACGTAGCAGAGCACGCAGCCGACGATCAGCGGCAGCCAGGAGCGGAGCGGGTCGCTCTGGTTGAGCGGCATGATCGGCTGCAGCGCCAGCATGGTCACGTAGGTGAGGAACACGCCGACGAGGAGCCCGAAGTAGACCGCCGTGATCGTGGTCAGTTCCTTGCGCCGCAGCAGGCCGTCGACCCCGATCACCGTGAGCGGGAGGGCGATCATCCCGGCGAGGACGGCCCACGGAACCCACTCGGGGGCAGCCTGCGTGGCCGGCGAGTTGAAGATGAGCACGGCGATGCCCACCGACACCATCACGAAGATCGCGCGGAGGACGATGAGGGCCATGGGGTTGCGGGTGCCGGCCCAGCGGAAGCTCACCGATCTCTTCGCCTGGTATGTCGGCCACGCCGCTGAGCTGCCCCCGGGCTACCGCCAGCGGGCCGAATCGTTCGGCGTGCGGCGCAGCGTGGCCGACTACATCGCGGGCATGACCGACCGCTACCTCGACTG
>JBJTDZ010000090.1:0-31157 GCA_046092585.1 Pirellulales bacterium
GGCGAGGGCCACCAGCAGGGCATGGCCGCGGACGCCCTGCGGCAGGAAGGCGATCGTCAGCGAAGAGATGGGATGGCTGTTGCTGCTCATCGGTGGCGCGGCACTGGTCTTCGAATTGCAGACCCCCGGCATCGGTTTGGGGGGGTTCGTCGCCACCGTCGCGTTCGTCGTCTATTTCTGGGCCCAGTACCTCCGCGGCACCCGCGGATCGCTCGAGGTGATGCTGTTCCTCGACGGCCTGTTCACCCTGGCGATGGAGATCTTCGTGCTCCCCGGGTTGGGCGTCCTCGGCCTCGGCGGCGGCTTGTTGATGGTGGCGGCGCTGGTGTTGGCGAGCCAGTCGTTCATCCTTCCCGCCAACGAGTACCAGATCCGGCAATTGGAATGGTCGCTGCTCGGGTTGCTCGGCGCTGCCATCGGCGTCGCCGTGATCGCGGTGCTGATGCGCCGCTGGTTGCCCTTCATCCCGGGTCTGCGCGAGGTGATCGCCGTCGGTGACGGTGCGGCCGGGCAGGTGGAGACGACCGATGGCGTGCTCGACGGCTCGGTCCTCCCGTCGCCCGGAGGCACCGGCACCACGACCACCCGCCTCGCACCCGCGGGCAAGGCGATGATCGACGGCCGCCTGTACGACGTCGCCAGCGATGGACCGCTCGTCGAACCGGGCGTGTCGGTGACGGTCGTGTCCGTCCGCGGGAGCCGCATCCTCGTCCGGGCCGACGCTCCATGAGCCCGCTGGTGTGGGTCGTGCTCCTGCTGGCGCTGGGGCTCGCGGTGCTCGTCGCCGAGGTGTTCGTCCCTTCGGGGGGCGTGCTCGGCTTCGTGAGCGTGATGGCGATCCTCGCCGCGGTGACGACCGCGTTCCTCGAACTGGGGGCCGGAGCGGGATTGGTGGTCCTCGCCGTCGTCGTGGTGACCGTCCCGGTCGTACTCGGATTCGCCTTCCGTTGGTTTCCCGAGACACCGCTCGGCCGGCGCGTGCTGCCCGCGCCGCCGCAAGGGGAGGAGGTGGTGCCCCAGGCGGCCGAGCGTCAGCGGCTCCGGGCGCTGGTCGGGGCGCCGGGGCGCGCCGTGACTGAACTGCTGCCCTGGGGCGCGGTGGAGGTGGGCGGGGAACGACTCGAAGCGCTCAGCGACGCCGGGCCGCTCGAGCCGGGCACCGAGGTCTGCGTGGTGGGAGTCAAGGGACTGGCGGTCGTCGTCCGCCCGGCACCGGCCCCGGTGGCGACGAGGCGTTCATCGGCGGAGCCGTCGGCCACCGGCGGTGCCGCCTGCGGCCGCCCGCCGGGCGAATCGCTGTCGCCGACGCTCGAGACGTTCGAGTTCGAGCAATTCGAGCCTCCCCCCGCTTGACTGGGGGCCGTGGCGGATCAAGGCTTGCCGGAGGGTCGAATCCCCGTGGGTGGAGTGGTGGGGCCCGTCGTCGGGCCGCTACCGCTCCCGTTTCCGGAGCGCCGCGATGCGGTATATCCCGCTGATTCTCCTCGGCGTCGGTCTGCTGGGGCTGTTGCTCTGCGCCCTGGTGCTGGCCCGCTACCTGCGCCTCTGGGTGCAGTCGTACGCGTCGGGAACGGGGATCGGACTGTTCGACCTGGTGGCGATGAGTTTCAAGAAGGTCAATCCGACGGTCATCGTGCGCAGCACGATCATGGCGGTGAAGGCCGGGCTCGGCGATTCCAGCGGCATCACGCGCCAGGCGCTCGAAGGCCATTATCTCGCCGGCGGCCGGGTGCCGCTGGTGGTGCAGGCCCTGATCGCCGCCAACAAGGCGCGGATCACCGAGCTCGACTGGAAACTCGCCACCGCGATCGACCTCGCCGGCCGCAACGTCCGCGAGGCGGTGCAGACGAGCGTCTATCCAAAGGTGATCGACTGCCCCGGCAGGAACAGCGGCCGAGAGTCGCTCGATGCCGTCGCCAAGAACGGCATCCAGTTGAAGGTGAAGGCCCGCGTCACGGTGCGGACCAACCTCTACCAGCTGATCGGCGGTGCCACCGAGGAGACGATCATCGCCCGCGTCGGCGAGGGGATCGTGTCGGCGATCGGCTCCGCCGAGCGGCACAGCGACGTGCTGGAGAACCCCGACGTCATCTCCAAGACCGTGCTCGCCCGGCGTCTCGATGCCAACACCGCGTTCGAGATCGTCTCGATCGACATCGCCGACATCGACGTGGGCGCGAACATCGGGGCCCGGCTCCAGGCCGATCAGGCCGAGGCCGACACGCGCGTGGCCCGGGCCAACGCCGAGGGCCGTCGGGCGATGGCCGTGGCCCGCGAGCAGGAGATGATCGCGAGCATCGAGGAGAGCCGGGCGGGGCTCGTCGAGGCCGAGGCCGAGGTGCCGAAGGCCGTGGCCGAATCGCTGGCCTCGGGGCAGCTCGGCATCTTCGACTACTACAAGCTGCGGAACCTGCAGGCCGACACCGACATGCGGCGGTCGATCGCGTCGGGCTCGGCCCCGGTCTCGGCACCCGCTCAGTGAACCAGGGCAGCGTGCGATGATCGCTCTCCCCGTCACTCCGCTCCTCGCTGCCGGCATCGACTGGCTGGATGGATTGCTCCCGCTGGCGTTTGTCGCCTTCTGGATCGTCTCGCAGATCATCAACGTGATCCGCAGCGTTTCGGGGGGCGGTGGCCAGCAGCCCGCGGGTGGCGGGCGGCGGCGACCGCCCGCACCGCCGAGGCCACCGCGGCCCGCCGCGGATCCGCGCGCGGATCTGGAACGGCAGATCGATGAGTTTCTGCGAGGCCCGCGGCCGCCACGCCCCGAGCCCGCGCGGAGCCCGACACCGCCGCTCCCGAAGGCAGGCACCGATGGTCCGCGGCTCGCTCGTCCCATCGGCAGCCTCGAGGGCACGTCGGCGGTGTCCGCGCACGTGCACGATGCCTTCGACCACGAACTCGGCCATCTACATCGGCCATCCACCATGGGGACGGTCGACACCGACGCCTCGCCGCCGCCGCGCGAGCTGTCGCGGGCGGATGAGATCGCGATGCTGCTTCGCAGCCCCGCCACGGTGCGGCAACTGGTCGTGCTTCGCGAGGTGCTCGAGCGACCGGTCACGAGGTGGTGAAACTCGGCGGTGCTGGCAGCCGCTGCTGGCGCCCCGGCGGCACGGCCCACCCAGCGAGCATACCCCCCGAAAGAGCGGGGTTGGTGCGCGGAAACGCGGCGGTTTCCCGCGGTGCCGCCCCGGCCGAATTCGCGGCTTGAGCGGCCGGCCCCGGTGGTCTACAAGGGGGTCGGCAGGGTCGATTCGTCGGCCCGAACGCAGCGCGTAGACGAGGACGCCCAAGCCTCGTCTACGCGCTTTTTTTGGGCGGTGCCGGGATCCACGGATGGACACGGCGATGAGGATGATCAGCACGATTCTGAAGCCGCATGAAGCGGCTCGCTGCACGGCTGTCGTGGCCTGTGTCGCCGTGGGCGTCACCGCCGTGTTCACCGGCGGCGTGCGGGCCGCGGAGGTTCCGAGGTCCTCCCCGGCATTGCCGCTCGCCTCCCGGGTGTCCGCGGATCACACCTACCTGCGGTGCGGGCCGGGCGACGACTTCTATCCCACGGAGCGGCTCTCGTCCGGCACCGAACTCGAGATCTGGGCGGTGGACGCCGGCGGGTACTGCGCCGTGCGTCCCGTGCGGGGGAGTTTCAGCTGGGTGCTCGCGGGCGACGTGCAGATGGAGTCGTCGGCCGCCGGCGAGGCACGGCCCGTGACGGGCGTCGTCATCACCGACGGCGCCGTGGCCCGGGTGGGCTCGCAGCTCAACGACCTGCGGCACGTGACCCAGGTGGCGCTCGAGGCTGGCGAGCGGGTGCGGGTCATCGAGCGGGCGCGGATCACCGAGGGCCGGCATGCCGGCGAGTGGCTGCGGATCGAGCCGCCGGCCGGAGAGTTTCGCTGGGCCCGTGGTGAAGATCTCGTGCTGCCGCCGGAGCTCGCCCCAGCGCCGGCGGTCGCCGACTCGGCCGCCGTCGGGCTCGCCGCGGCCGGCGAGGCACTCGATGCGATCCGCGAGGCCGGGTCGGCCGTGACGCAGGCGGTGGCGGAGTTCGACGCTCCGCCTCCCTCCGATCCAGCACCGGCAGGGGGCGGGCTGTTCGCGGGCTGGCTGCCCCGTGGCACCAACGTCTTCGACCGCTCGGCCACGACGCCGCCTCCGGCCGTGAGCGCGGGGGCCGCCGCCGCCTCGGGTGACGAACTGGCCGACATCGATCTGGCGCTCTCGCTGGCCGTCACCGGTCCGAGCGACGCGTGGAATCTCGCGCCACTCCGGGACAGGCTCCGGCAGGCCTCCACCCGGGCCACGTCCCAGTCGGATCGCACCCGCGCCCAGGCGATCGACGCGAGGCTGGCACGGTTCGAGGAGATCCAGGCGCGGCAGCGGAGCATCGCCGCCGATCAGCCGCGCGAGCCGGAGCCGTTGCGACTCGGGGGCATGTGGTCGAGCCTCTCGGCCCTGGGTTCGAGGCCCGTGCGGCCGGGGGTGCTGCCCGGCGGCAAGCCCGCCGGCGGACAGCCCAGCTGGACGCCTCCCGACCAGGTCGAGACGACCGGCCGGCTCGCGACCGTGATCTCACGACGGCCCGACGCGCCGCGGTGGGCCGTCGTTGACGAAGCCAACAACGTGCTCGCCTTCGTGACGCCGCAGCCGGGGGTCGATCTCGGCCCGCTGGTGGGGCAACAGGTGTCGGTCCGCGGCGCGAAGGGCTACATGCCCGAGTACAAGCGGCCCTACGTCGTGGCCTCGGAGGCGCGTGTACGGATCGCCTCGGCGCCGACCGCCACTGGCCGGCCCGACACCACGCAGTAGCTCAGCGGCGGCTCACGGCGTCGAGCTGATCAACCGTCATCCAGCGGGATGCCAGTTCGTGCTGCACGTCGTCGCGGTCGGCGGTTCGTTCGCTGCCGGGCAGGGCCGCCCCGCCGCTGGCGAGCGCCACGAGCGTGCGTCGATCCTGCGGATCGGTTCGCGTCATGCGATCGGCGATCCGAGCCACCGCGGCCGGGTTGCGGTTCGCCGCGGCGGCGAACTGCGAGACGAACAATCCGATCTCGTGCATGTTGGCCGCAGCAGACCGAACGATGATCGGCTGCAGCGTGCGGGTGACGAGCTCGAGGCCGAGCCCGTCGACGTCGAGGAAGGCGTCGATTTCGACCGTCTGACGCGGCCGTCCAGGCGGCTGCGCCGCGGCGGTCGTGTGTCGCACGACCACGAGGCAGGAACCGGTCAGCGGCTTGGGGGAGAGCGGGCCGTCGTAACTGCCGCGGCCGTGAAACACGGAGACGCCGCCGCGGTCGTGACGCTCGTGGTGCAGCAGACGGATCGCGCCCGTCGTTCCGTAACCGTCCGCCATCCGCCAGCGTCCCGGCCCCGTGGGATCGAGCTCCAAACGGCTGATGCCGAGCACCCGCCAGACATCGACGAGCGTTTCGGGCTTGGCGAGGACGAAGTCGAGCAGTGCTGCGTCGCAGCCGACGCTCACTGCGGGCAGGCGGCGATGCAGCGTGGTCTGCCGCACCGCCTCCTCGGCGATCTGCCGCTCGGCCGGCCGCATGCGGGACAGCGGCACGGCGTCTGAGGCGCGGCGGCGGGCCTCGCGGCTCGACGCACCGGCCTCGGCCATGACGCCGGCCGCTCCGGCCGGCGACCCGGGATCGCCGCCGGCGCGGGCCGCCGTGGGCAGTGCCATCGCAGTGGCGATGGCAAGACAAAACGACCCTATCCTGCGCACGGTCATGATGGTCCCCCCTGACAATCCGGCGACGCGTGTGCGAACGCTGCCGCCTACGAGGGGTTTTCGGCCTGCGGGGGCGATTCGGGCCAGTCATTCCGCCCGTGATTCCGGGGGCGGCCAGCCCGGTTTTCCGGTGGCTTGCCCCGGTTTCCCAGGCTGCCCGGCGCCAGGACGGCGGGCCTTGGCCCGGTGCCGCATGTTTCCTACGATCCCCCCCCCGTGCGGCGCGTCCGCGCTTCCGTGATCCGTCAGGCCCCTGCGCGATGCCCACCACGAGCGAACCCCACGACACCCATGGGCAGGCTCCGCGCCGGGATGCTGGATCGCCCGTGGCTCACGGCGGGGGCCTGCTGGGCCGCCTCCTCGTCCGCTGGACGAGCGTCTGCATCGCCCACCCCGTCACGGTGGTGATGCTCGCCGTGCTCTCGGCGGCGGTGGCCGGTGCGTGGACGGCGAGGCACCTTGGCTACAAGGTCAGCCGCGTCGATCTGCTCGATCCCGACAGCGATTACAACAAGCTCTGGATCGACTACATCCGCGAGTTCGGCGAGGACGACGATGCGGTGATCGTGGTCGAGGGGGAGAACCGCGACCACGTGATCGCGGTTCTCGAGGAGGTCTCCCGGGAGGTCGACCGCGAGCCAAACCTCTTTCGCTCGGTCCTCCACGAGGTCGATCTGTCGAAGATCCGCGCCAAGGGGCTTCACTACCTGTCGCCCGCCGACCTGGCCGACATCGACCGCTTCATCGAACGCACGCTCCCGATCCTCGACGGCGGCTGGGCGCACCTGAAGGTGACGTCGATGGTGGGTGGGCTCGCCGGCCGGATGGTCGCGGGCACGCCGCCGCAGGGCCCGCGAGACGAGCCGGTGGCCGTCGCGCTCGAGCGGTACGCCGAGAGCCTCGTCGCCGGCATCGACACTCCCGCCACGGCCGATCCCCGCGGGGGCGACTACGTCTCTCCGTGGCCGAGCATGCCCGAATCGCTGTCCACGCTTCGAGACCTCTCCAGCGAGCACCTGCTGGCCAAGGACGGCCGGCTGGGTTTCGTGCTCCTGCGGCTGGCAAAGGAGAAGGGTGGCTTCGCGGGCGCCTCGGCGGCCACCGACGAACTCCGGCGGATCATCGCCCGCGTCACCGGGCGGCATCCTGCGGTGACGATCGGCCTTACCGGACTGCCGGTGATGGAAGACGACGAGATGCGGTCGAGCCAGCAGTCGATGATCTGGGCCAGCGGCCTGTCGATGGCGGCCGTGGTGCTGGTGATCATCGCCGGCTTCGGCGGCGTGCGGCACGCGATGATGGCCAACGGCGTGCTCGTGATCGGCATGGCCTGGGCCTTCGCCTGGGCCACCGCGAGCGTCGGCCACCTCAACATCCTCAGCGTCACCTTCACGGTGACGATGATCGGGGTGGGGATCGACTACGGCACCTACTACGTCGGCCGCTACCTCGAACAGCGCCGCAGCGGGATGGGCTGCGAGGAGGCCCTCCTCGAGACGAGCGGTCGCGTGGGGCCCGGCATCCTCACCGGCGCCATCACCACGTCGGTCGCCTTCTTCGCCGCGGCGCTCACGAGTTTCGTGGGCGTGGCGGAACTGGGGATGATCGCCGGCGGGGGCATTCTCCTCTGCTGCATCGCCGAACTCGGCGTGCTGCCGGCGGTGATCGCCCTGGTCGATCGCGGCCCGCTCGGCCGGCGGATTCCCGTGCCAGTGCCGGTGCATGCCTGGCTGGCTCCGGTCTTCCGTCACCCCCGGATCGTGATTCTCGGCGGCGCGGCCTGCACGGTGGCACTGGCCGGCGGCCTGCACGAGCTCCGCTACGACCACAACCTGCTCAACATGCAGCCCGACGGGCTGGAGAGCGTGCAGGTGGAGAAGCGGCTGCTCGAGGAGTGCGACCAGAGCGTCTGGTACGCGCTCTCGATCGCCGACTCTCGGGAGCAGCTGCTCGAGCGCAAGGATCGGCTCATGGCCCTGCCCGGCGTGGAGCGGGTCGACGAGATCGCGTCGCTGCTGCCGGTCGACGAGGAACTCAAGCGGCCCCTCATCGAGCGGATCGGTGGCCGGCTCGCCGGGTTGCCGGAGCGGCCGCCGGAGATCCCCGTCGACCGCCCCGACGCCCTCGGGGAGACGCTCGCCTGGGCGCAGGCCGAGGCTTCGAAGCGCCCGGGCGGCCTGCGGACGGCCTGGCACCTCGAACGGGCCCGCGACAGCCTCCGCCGCAAGGGCCCGGAGGAATGCGCCCGGGCGGTGGCCACCTTCCAGCAGCGGGCGGCCGGCGACCTGCTCAGCCGCCTGCACGCCCTCGCCGGCGTGGCCGACCCCACGCCCCCGGCGCTCGACGACCTCCCCTCGAGCCTCGTGGAACGCTTCGTGGGCTCGAGCGGCCGTCACCTGCTGAAGATCTACGGCCGAGGCGACATCTGGAACTTCGAGGCGCTGGAGAAGTTCGTCCGTGACGTGCGCAGCGTCGACCCACGGGCGACCGGCAACCCGCTGCAGGCCTACGAGGCGTCGCTGGAGATGAAGCGGAGCTACGAGCAGGCCGGCCTCTCGGCTCTCGTGGTGATCATCGGCGTGCTGTGGCTCGACTTCCGCTCCGTGAAGAACTCGCTCCTCGCCGCGCTGCCGCTGGGCCTCGGCATGCTGCAGACCCTCGGCCTGATGGGGCTCGTGGGCATCGATCTCAATCCGGCCAACCTGATCGGCATCCCGCTCATTCTCGGCATCGCCGTCGACTACGGGGTGCACGTGGTGCACGACGCGCTCGAGCGGCCCGGCCCCTATCGCATGAGCGCCTCCACGGCCAACTCCGTGCTCGTCGATGCGCTCACCACGATCCTCGGCTTCGGCGCCCTGATGGTGGCGAGCCATCGTGGTCTCGAGAGCCTCGGCCGTCTGCTCACGCTCGGTGTGACCTGCTGCACCATCACGTCGATGGTCGTGCTGCCGGCGCTGCTGGTGGTGCTGGGCGTGTCGGCCGCCGCTGACGAGCAGGCCGACGAGGCGGACGTGGCCGACGGCAATGCGGACGCGGTCCAGGCCGCCTAGACGCTGACGCTACTCACACGTGAGCCCCAGGCAGCCCCCATCGCTTGCGCCACTGGGCTTCCAGATGCAGGAAGCGTAACCGCGTAAACGGTACGGCTGCGTGAGAGTCAAGGTCGCCTGCCATCCCAGCCCGAGCCTCGCCGTGAGCGGCCTGACAGCGAGAAACCGCGGTTGTGCCGGCCGGCAGCCGCGCGGTACTCACCCCGTGTTCGGGTGCCTTTCCTCCGCCACGGTGCGCCATGAGCCGTCTCTGCCCCTTCGCGCTGCTCGTCGCCTGCATGGGCCTCTCCGGCGCGGCTCCGTCACCGGCCGCGGGCGTCGATCGTGTCGTGAACGTCGCGATGGAGGACCAGTTCAAGAACCGCCACGAGACGCTCCGCTACCGGGGCGACGTGGTCGTGCTCGTGTACGCGGAACGCAAGGGCGCCGAGGCGGCGCTGGAACTCGGCCGGCGGCTGCACGTGCGGTTTCACCCCGCGGCTGCGCAGGCTCCGGCGACGGAGTGGTCGCGGCAGCCCGTGGCTCCACCGGCGGGCTGGCCCGCCGGCCTCGCCCCTCCCGACGTGCACGTGATTCCCGTCGCCTGTCTCCCCGAGGTGCCGAAGGCCCTCGAGGCCGTCGCCAAGTCGCGATTTCGCAAGGACTCCCCCTTCGTGTCGGTATGGCTCGATTTCGAGGACACGATGCGGCAGCGGTTCGGCATCGTGCCCGACGAGCCGAACGTCGTGATCCTCGACACCCAGGGAAGGCCCCAGGTCGTGACATCGGGGCATCTCGACGAAACGCGGTTCCTCGAGGTCGTGTCCGTGATCGACCAGCTGCGAATCCAGGCCGCCCGCGATCGCATGGCCGCCGTGCCCGCAGCCGGAGCGTCACGCGCCGCCCGCTGAACCGGCCGCCCCGTCAGGAACGGCTGCGATCCTTGAGGCGGCGGCTGGCGCGCGTGAGCGTCTCCCGCTCCTGCGGCGTGAGGCTCGCCTCGCCCGAGCGGCTGATCTTCTCGAGAATCCTGTCGACCTCCTCGTCCAGCCGGCCGTCGAATGCGGGCGTGGCAGCGTTGCGCCGAGCCTCATCGTCGGGACGAAACAGCCGCATCCGCGGCCGCCGGGCGAAAAACCGCCGGGGAAGCCCCGTGAGGCCGTCGAGGCTCCAGCCCCGCCAGGCGTAGAGCAGGCCGAAGCAGGCGCCGCCCAGATGGGCCACGTGAGCCACCCGGCTCGTGCCGTCGCCTGCTCCGCGGAGGTCGGAGAGGAGATAGAGCAGGCCCAGGGCCCAGGCCGGCACGGGGAGCACGCCGTAGATGAGCACCGTCTGCCGGGGGAAGTACCAGATGAACGCCGCCAGCACGGCCATCACGCCGCCGGAGGCCCCGAGCAGCGGCCCGCCGAACCGGCCTTGGCCGCCGAGACCCTCGCTCACCACCCAGACGAGTCCCGCGAAGACGATCGCGGCACAGTAGAACCGCAGGAACTCGCCCCGCCCCATCACGTCCTCGACCTCACGGCCGAAGAACCAGAGCGTGAGCATGTTGAAGACGAGGTGCAGTGGCGAGTAGTCCGCGTTCGGAAACACCAGGCTCGGGCCGTCGTGCAGAAAGCCATAGGTGAGCAACTGCCAGGCGTTCCACGGGTGCGTCGGCAGTGCCGGCCAGAGGCAGAACATGTCGTTGAGCGAGAGCCGCAGCGGAAACAGCTCCCGCAACAGGTCGCCGGTGAGGATGAAGTTGGCGAGCCAGACCGCGACGTTGATCGCGATGATCGTGTTGACGGCCGACCACTCGGGGGCGAAGGACGAGCGTCCCTCGCCGTAGTAGCCACGATCCTGAAATCCCATCGGCCGCGTCCGCCACGGGCGGTTCCACGAGGAGGGGCGGAGTCACGCCCGGGACGACCGCATCGTATGCCCCGTCGCCGCCGCCCCGCAACCGGCCTGCCGCGTCGCGGCGCCTGCCCGCGTGCCGGGGCCTGTGCTAGGATTCGGGCCCGCACGTCCGGCCACGGCAGCGACACGTCGTGGAGGCTGGAGGCGATTCACGAGGGGAGACACGGCGACGATGGCGACCAACGGCGCGCTCGGCAGAAAACTGCGAATGGGAATCGTGGGGGGCGGACAGGGCTCCTTCATCGGCCGCGTGCACGTGACCGCCGCGGTGCTCGACAACCGGGCGGCGCTCGTCGCTGGCGCCTTCTCCAGCGACGCGGCCCGCTCGAAGGCCAGCGCCGCCGACTACGACGTGTCGGAGTCACGGGCCTACGGCTCCTGGCAGGAGATGCTGGACAAGGAGCGGGCCCTGCCCGCCGGCGAGCGGATCGATTTCGTGACGGTCGCCACGCCCAACCACATGCACTATCCGGTGGCGAAGGCGGCGGTGGAGGCGGGCTTTCACGTCGTCTGCGACAAGCCGCTCACGCTCACGCTCGCGGAGGCCGAGGATCTGGCGAAGGTGGTGGCGAAGTCGCCGGGCGTGTTCGTCGTCACCCACAACTACACCGGCTATCCGCTCGTGCGGCAGGCGCGGGAGATGATCCGCGCGGGGGAACTCGGCGAGATCCAGGCGATCCGTGCCGAATACATCCAGGGCTGGCTGCGGACCAGGCTCGAGAGCGAGGGACAGAAGCAGGCGGCCTGGCGGACCGACCCCGCCCGGAGCGGCGCGGCCGGGTGCTTCGGCGACATCGGCACGCATGCCTACAACCTCGGCCGCTACATGACGGGACTGCTGCCGGAGTCGATCAGCGCGAACCTGCGGGTCTTCGTGCCCGGCCGGCCGCTCGACGACTACGGCCATGCCGTGATCCGCTACGAGAACGGCGCGCTTGGCACCGTGACGGCGTCGCAGATCAGCCACGGCCGCGAGAACGACCTGCGGATCCAGATCGACGGCACGTTGGGCAGCATCGAATGGCACCAGGAGGAGCCCAACAAGATGGTCGTGCGGCACAACGGCAAGCCCCACTCCCTCTACACGCGGGATCCCAACGCCCCCTTCATGAACGAGCCGGGCCGGGCCGCCTGTCGCCTCCCCTCGGGCCACCCCGAGGCCTTCTTCGAGGCCTTTGCCAACGTCTACCGCGCCGGCTTCGACGCCATGGCGGCGGCCGCGGCCGGTGGCCCGGTCGAGCGGAAGGACACCGTCTATCCCAACATCCACGACGGCGTGGAGGGGATGTATTTCATCGAGCAATCGGTCGCCTCGAGCAGGGCCGACGGCGGCTGGCTGCCGCTGAAGCACCCGCTGGCACGGCGCTGATCCCATGGCAGCATCGTCCGACACCGCGTGTTTCGTGTTCGACATCGAGAGCGTCGCCGACGGTGAGCTCGTCTCGAAGCTGCGCTATCCGGGGCAGGAGCTGGCGCCGAAGGAAGCGATCGCGACGTACCGGGCCGAGCTCCTCGCGGAGAACGGCAAGGACTTCATTCCCTACACCTACCAGCTGCCGATCTCGCTGGTGATCGCCAAGGTGGCGAGGGATTTGACGCTCCAGGACCTGATCTGCCTCGACGAAAAGCAGTCGCGGCCGCACGAGATCACGCGGCTCTTCTGGGATGGCTGGCGGAAGTACCAGCGGCCGCGGCTCGTGTCGTTCAACGGGCGCGGGTTCGACTTGCCGCTGCTCGAGCTCTGCGCCTTCCGCTACGGCATCCCGATCCCCGACTGGTTTGCGGAGGACGCCCGCAACTTCGACCAGCCCCGCTATCGCTACAACACCACCGCCCACCTCGACCTTCACGAGTGGCTCACCAACTCCGGGGCGTCGCGATTCACCGGAGGGCTTTCCCTGGCCGCCAACCTGATCGGCAAGCCGGGCAAGACCGAGGTGGCCGGCCACATGGTGCAGGACCTCTGGGATGCGGGGAAGAAGGCCGAGATTCACGACTACTGCCGTGGTGACGTGCTCGACACCTACTTCATTTTCCTGCGGTCGCGGGTGCTCGCGGGCGACATCGACCTCAAGCGGGAGCATGCCCTGCTCGAGAAGAGCCGGGCCTGGATCGAGGCGAATGCCGCGGGCAGTCCGGGGCTGGCCCGCTATCTCGCCGCGTGGGGCGACTGGAAGAGCCCGTTCTGAGCAGCGGACCGGCTCACTCGGTGACGGCCGCCGGCTCCTCGCTCGAGACCGGCTCCTCGGCCGGCGGCGGGGCGGGTTCGCCCTCGCCCTCGCCCGCGGTCGGCAGCGACTCCTCGGTCACCGGCTCGCCGATCCCGGCGGCCACGCCCCGGGCCGCTGCCCGTCCGGCGTCGTCGAGCCTGCCCTTCGGTGCCCTGGCCTCGACGGTGTACATCCGTCCGGCCGTGACGATGGCCACGCAGCTCCGCTCGATCGGCTGCTTGAGGCCATCGACCTTGGCGGTGCCCGGTGCCGTCCAGGCCGCGCCGAGATGAGGGCCGAGTTTCGTGGCGGCCGGCTTTTTCAGGAGCGTGCTCTTGCCGCCGGAGGTGAACGTCTCGGCGAGGCCCTCGGTGACCGCCGCCACGAACTTGTCGTGGTTGTCAGCAGTCACCGCCGTGATCCCGGCCGGCGGATCGGCCGCGGTGACGGTGATCGACGGAGTCGATTTCTTGCCGGGCGTGTACCGCACCACGTACTCGTCTGAGCGGGCACCGCGCCGCCAGCCGACCGGGGAGCGGACACTGATCCGCCCTCCGTCGACGGTGATGGCTGAGTCGGGGTCGACGGCCGCGATCGCCCCTCCACCGGATGCCGATCGCGGCTTCTTGGTATCGGCCGAACAGCCCCCCACCGTGACCGCCATCACGGCCAGCACCGCAACGAGTGGGCGATATCCGCGGTTGTCTCGCACCGGCAGTGCCCTCCCGGGAGCCGATTACTCGCTGATTGCTTCCTTGACGAGCTGCACGAAGTGATGCACCCGCGACGACGCGATCAGTTCCTGCACCTTCTTCTCGGCCGCCTTCTTGTCGGCGTATTCGAAAAGCGCGAGCCGCTTCATGCCCTGGTTGAACACGCCCCAGTAGGCCTTCAGGCGGGCCTCCTTGGCCACCTTCTTGCGGCTGGGCTTCTTCTCACCGGGCTTCTTCGGCTCCTTGGCCTTCTTCTCCTTGACCGCCTTCTCCTTGGGGGTCTTGTCCTTGGCCGCCTTCTCCTTGGCGGGCTTTGCCTTCGGTGCCGCCTTCTTGCCGCGGGCTTCCGCCGCATCGGCCTGGGCCCGCAGTTCCTTGCGATTGACTACTTTCCGCGCCATGTCGCCGTCGCCGTCCTTCCGTCAGGGGTGGTGCAGGAGTTCGAATGGGAGCCGAAGTATAGCGTCTGCCGGGCCGGACGCATCGTGGGCCTATACTGGTCGAACCATGTCCATCGCTGCTCCCGCCGTGCCGCTGGCCTCCCCCTTTCCCGCCTACCGGGGGCTCGACGATGCCCTGCTCGACGAGCGGATCGAGGCAGTTCGCCGCCGGATGGGTTCCCGCCTCGTGATCCTCGGCCACCATTACCAGCAGGACGGCGTGATCGCCCACGCCGACTTCCAGGGAGACAGCTACCAGCTCTCCAAGTCGGCGGCCGACCGCGCCGCGTGCGAGGCGATCGTCTTTTGTGGCGTGCACTTCATGGCCGAGACGGCCGACATCCTCGCCAACACACCCGCGAAGGTCGCCTCCCGTGGCGGTCGTCGCGTCACCGTCGTGCTGCCCGACATGGCGGCGGGCTGCTCGATGGCCGACATGGCGGCGATCGAGCAGGTGGAGGACGCCTGGGCCGACCTCGGCACCGTGATCGACACCGCCGACGTCACGCCCGTCACCTACATCAACTCCGCCGCGAGCCTCAAGGCCTTCTGCGGTCGGCACGGCGGCATCGTCTGCACGTCGAGCAACGCCCGCGCCGTGCTCGACTGGGCCTTCGCCCGCAGGCGGCGGGTGCTCTTCTTCCCCGATCAGCACCTCGGCCGCAACACCGCCCGGGCCATGGGCATCCCGCTCGCCGAGATGGCCCTCTGGAACCCTCACGATCCCGCGCTCGGCGGCAATCCCCGCGACGCCCTCGAGCGTGCCCGCGTGATCCTCTGGCAGGGGCACTGCAGCGTTCATGCGATGTTTCGGCCGGAGCATCTCGACGCGATGCGGGCGAACCTGCCGGGCGTGAAGGTGCTCGTGCACCCCGAGTGCTCGATGGAGGTGGTGGACAAGGCCGATCTCGTCGGCTCCACGAGTTACATCCTTCGCCAGGTGGAGCAGGCCCCGCCGGGCACCACCTGGGCGATCGGCACGGAACTGCACCTCGTGAAGCGGCTGGAGAAGAACCACCCGGAGCAGACGATCCGGTTTCTCTCGCCCGTCGTCTGCATGTGTGCGACGATGTATCGCATCGATCTGGCCCACCTCTGCTGGAGCCTCGAGCACCTCGAGGTGGGCCGGCCCGTCAACGTGATCCGGGTGGACGACGACACCGCCTCGTGGGCCCTCACCGCACTCGAGAGGATGCTCGCGGTGACGTGACCGCTCAGCCGGCTGCGGCGTATTCGTCGAGGAGGCTCTCGATCCGGGCGAAGACGTCGGCCATCTGGTCGGCGTCGGGCAGGAGCGTGACCCGGAAATGGTCGCGGTAGGGCACGTTGAAGCTCGAGCCGGGCGCCACCAGCACGTGCTTGCGTTCGAGCAGGTCGAGCGCGAAGGCCTGGTCGTCGAAGCGGGCGAGCCCCCCGGGAAGCCGCTCGGCATGCACGCGGACGAAGGCATACATCGCCCCCTGCGGCGGCACGACCGACAGCCAGCGGCTCCCTGACACGGCGCCGAGCATCGCGGCCCGGGTGGCATGGAGCCGGCCTCCCGGCCGCGTGAGATCGAAAATCGACTGGTGGCCACCCAGCGCCGTCTGCACGGCGAACTGGCCGGGCACGTTGGAGCACAGCCGCAGGCTCGCCAGCAGTTCCACGGCCTGGATGTAGTCGCGGGCATGGTCCCGCTCACCCGAGAACACGAGCCAGCCCACCCGCAGGCCGCAGGCGCGGTAGACCTTGCTCAGGCCGGAGAAGGTGAGGCAGAGCGTTTTGCGGGCGAGCGTCGCGAGGGGCACGAACTCCGCCCCGTCGTAGAGCATCTCGTCGTAGATCTCGTCGGCGCAGAGCACGAGGTGCCGCCGTTCGGCGATCCCCGCGAGGACCTCGAGCACCTCCCGCGGGTAGACGGACCCGGTGGGATTGTTGGGATTGATCAGCACCAACGCCCGCGTGCGGTCGGTGACGAGCTTCTCGACCTCGTCCGGATCCGGCACGAATCCCCGCTCGGGCCGGCAGGGGTAGTGCACCGCCTTTGCGCCATGGATCACGACCGACGCCGTCCACAGCGGGTAATCGGGGCTCGGCACGAGCACCTCGTCGCCCGGATTGAGCAGGGCCCGCATCGCCAGCATGATCATCTCGCTGACACCGTTGCCGATGAAGACGTCGTCGGCGGTCACGTCGAGGATGCCGCGGTTCTGCTGCTGCATGACGACGGCCTCACGGGCCGGGAAGATTCCCTTCTGGTGCGAGTAGGGGTCGGCCTGGTGCAGGTTCTGCACGATCGCCACCCGCATCGACTCTGGCATGCGAAAGCCGAAGGCACCGGGGTTGCCGATGTTGAGCTTCACGATCTCGTGCCCCTCCCGCTCGAGCTGCTCGGCGCGGCGGGCGAGCGCCCCGCGAATCTCATAGCGGACGTTGTGGAGGTGCTCGGAGGCGCGGAGGGGGCGAAGCGTCATGGCAGTGATGTTCCGGGGAATCATCAATCCTACCTCGTCGGCCGGCAGCCGGCGGCTCCGGCATCAGTCGGCGAGGGCCTTGCGCACCGCTTCCCAGGCCATGGGCCGCCAGGGCACGCAGTCGGGCAGCCCGGCGGACGGACGCGCCGCGTCGCCGGGACGGGGCATCCGCTCGAGCGCCCGGTCGACCACCGCACCGAGCCGCTCGAGCCACTCGGGCACCTCGATGCCCGAGCCACTGGCAACGCCGAGAAACGCCTCTGCCCTGCGCTCGAGCGCCTCTCCCGCGGCAGCCGCCGTGCCGCGGACGAGCTCCGCGACTGCGGGTTCCACGAGCGCCTCGAGTTCGTCCTGCTCGAGCATCGCCGTGAACGGCCGGCGCACGCGGTCGGAAATGCTTGCCAGCCGCACGCTCCAGTGCGCCTCGAGGCGGTCGAGCCGCTGCACGAGCGCCCCCGCCGTGTCGCGGGTCTCGTCGCGGAGCCGCTCCCGCCAGGCATGGGCGGCCGCGGAGGCACCACGTCGGGCGATCACGCGATGCGCCATATTGACCGGTCGCAGCGTCCAGGCGATGCGATCGTGTTCGGCCTTCACGCGGAGCAGGTCGAGCAGGATGTGGAGGCACTCCCCACGATCGGATTGCGTGGTCGTGGAGTTCCAGTCGCGGTATTCGGCGTGGTTCTCGGCGATCGCCTCGAGCACGAGCCGGAGCCGCGTGGCCGCCTGCTTGATCGGCAGCGTGCCCGACGCGAGATCCTCGAGGAGCCTCGTGGGCCGTCGGCCGGCGGGGGCGTCGGCCTCCGTGGGGTCGGCGGCACGGTCGACGAGTTGCTCGAGCCACGACTGCACGCCGCCGCGGAGGATTCCCCGCAGCGACGACGGGGCGAGAAGGTGTTGCGTGAACAGGCCGTTGCCGTACCGCTCCACGAATTCACGGACGGGGCCAAATGCCTTGTCGTCGCGAACCCGCTCGAGCACCGACAGCCGAAGCTGCCGGGCATGCGTCATCCACGTGTCGAGCAGTTTCGGCACCAGCGCCGAGAGCCCTTCGAGAATCCGCCCCGTGCGGGTGTCGTCGTCGGGATCTCCGTCGCCGCTGCTTTCCACGATCCGCTCCACGAGCGACGTCGTGGCCGCCTCGAAGACGCGATCGAACTCACTGACGCTCGCACCGCCGGGCGGGCGGCGGCTTTCGAGCGCCTTGGCCAGCTGCACGATCGTCACCGTCTGCGGCACGAGTCCCAGCCGGGGCAGGGCGGCGGCGAGTCGCTCGAGCAGCCGCTCGCGGGTGCGCGCCCGCACGATGCGATCCGGCCGACCGCCGCGGGAGAGCGGTACGTAGAGCACCGGCCGGCCAACGAGTCGCTCACCCACGGCCTGGCAGCGATCCGCGGCATCGGCGGCATCGCCCCGAAGCAGCGCCGCCATCAGGCCGCCGACGGCCGTGCGCCGGGCCGGCGCAGTGCCCGGCGTGCCGAGATGGAGGCGGGCCGCCAGCATCCAGAGTGTCTCGCCTGCCTGCAGGGCGGCATCGACGAGCCGCTCCGCAGCGGCATCGCGCTGCCACCGGAGCCGATCGAACTCCGTGGGCGACATGCCCGGCGGTGGTTCCTGATCACGGGCGGCGACGACGATCGCCGCCCGGACCATCGTCCGCCGCAGCCGCCGCAGCGTGTGCCGCCAGCCGATCACGGAATCGAGTTCCTCGCGGGCCGACGCCGCGCCGCTGGCCACGTCGGCGGCGCACCAGCCCACGACCGCCTGGCGGAAGAGCCGCACCACGCCGCGGAGAAACTCCGCCGCCTGTTCCACGGCAGCCACCCCGCCGGCCTGTCCGCCCCCCGCCCCCTCGACGTCGATCATGCCGCCATCGACGCCGTCATCGGCGGAGTCGCGCCACACCATCGACTCATAGGCCGAGGCCACCCGTTCCTCGCCGTCTGGTTCGTCCTCGTCGCCCTGCTCCATGGCAGCAGGCTCGCCGGGCGAACGGCCCACCGCGGCCGCCTCGATCACGTCGATCACCGATCCCGTGTTGGCCTCGACCATCTCCAGGAACCGCCGCGTGCGGGAGCGGCCTGTGGCCGTCGTGTCGCCACCGGCCATGGCGATCCACCGCGTCGCGGCCGCGAGCCACTCCGGCCCGCTTCGCTCCACCGCCTCGCCCTCCAGGAGCGAGGCCCAGTGGACGAGCAAGCCCGCTGCGCCGTCGAGGTCGCCCTCGTCGAGCAGGGCCTCGGCCGCCTGCGCATGGCTGCGGGGCGAGGAGAAGGAGCCAACTTCACGGCGCCAGAAGCCGGCCGGAGGCGGGCCATCGCTCTCCCGCCGCCGCTCGAGCGACTCGATGACCTCGCGGGCGGAGTCGAGGCATTCCCGACCTGAAAGATGGGGCACCCCCGACACGGTCGTGGTTGCGTGGCGATCCCACCAGGTTCCAAGCCGCTCGAGCGCTGCCGCCGCGCGGGCGGCAGCGGCCCGCGCTCCCGCGAGGCTCGCCAACCGCCAGGCGAGGGCATAGCCCTCGAGGACTGCGCCGGTCGTGGCGACGAGGTCGTCGACCCGTGGATCCGGCAGGCTTTCGCCCCCCGGCTCGTGCAGCGGAAACTGCCCGGAGAGGCCGAGGATGTTCCAGGGATCGACGAGGGCACCGCAGCCCACCGCCCGGAACAGCAGGTCGGTCGCGGCATCGAGTTCGTCGATGGCGGCCTCCGCGGCCCCGCCGCCCCACACAAGCCGTCGCGCCGCCACCACGCGGCCGGTGATCCGGGCCAGGAGCCGCGCCGATGCCGCCGGCACCGCCGCCGCCAGTCGTTCGGCGGCCGCCCCGCGGCCCAGCCTCGCGAGCACCGCCGCCAGTGCCACGTTTTCCACCTGTCGGCCGCGCTGGCCGGCGAGCGTGGCGTTGATGTGCCGCCGCACTCCGCCGAACGGCTGCCGCATCGCCCGGGCCTCGTCGTCGAGCCGCTGGCGGTGGGCGGCCGGCACCGTGGCGAGCAGTCGGCGGTAGAACTCGTCCCGGTAGGAGGCGATCCGCGGCAGCAACTCGGCGAGCGGCAGGCCCGCCTGCAGCGCGCCCGGTCCGTGCCCCGACAGGCCGCTGGCCATGAGCATCACGCCGGCGAGCACCGCCGACGACTCCCACTGCAGTTCGTTGGGCGCGCCGGCCGCCGCCGCGGTCGGCCACGAGAGGATACCGTCGAGCGTCGCCTGCTGTACGACCATGCGGCGGTAGAGGCCGCGGTCGTCGATGCGGGACGGATCCCAGAGTCCGAAGAGATAGTTGGGGCGGCTGGCCGCCGGATGGAGAAAGTCGAAGGCCCGCGGATCGATCGCGAGTTCCTCGAGGGCGTCGAGGTCGAAGTCGGCCTGCCGCAGGAGTTCGACCGGCACCTCGCCGAGGATCGCGATCGCGTTGCTCACCAGCCGTCGGTAGCGGCCGTGTGCCGCTCCGGCGCCGGCCACGTAGAGCGGAATCGGGCGGACGCGCTCGTGCGGATAGGGAGCCGAGAGTCGGCCGTTTTCCAGCACGGCCACCGGCCGCCAGCCGACGTAGTCGTTGAGTCGGTCGATCGCCTGCCGCACCACGGCCTCGGGCTCGTCGTCGGCTCCGCCCTGGGCGAGGAGCGCCCGGATCGCGGCCATCACGAAGAACGGCCGCTCGATCGCTCCAGGCGACTGGTGCTCGAGCAGGTCGGCATGAAACTCGCGATAGGCCGGCAGCAGGCGGCCAAAGCCGGTCTCGATCGCCCAGCGGGCCTGCGATGCGTCGCGAAAGGCCGGCTCCGTCGACTCCAGTTCCCGCAGTCGCTCGCGGAGCAGTTCCGCGACGTGGGCGCTGGAGTCGGCCGACTCGACGACATCGCCGCCGGCATCCGCCGGTTCGACGCCGGCGTAGAGTTCGTTGATCGCCCGCCAGGCGGTGGGATCGAAGGCCCCCGACGAGAAGTTGAAGTATCCGAGCACGACCGCAGCGGCGTCCCTGGAACCTGGCGACTTCGCTGCGTGCTGCATGGAGCGGGGGCCTCGTGGGGAGGGCCGGAGAACCGGAGCAATCGGCGAAATCCTACCATGTTTTGCGGGCCACCAACGCCAACTATCCTTGGCCAGACGCGGCCGGCACGGCCGTGATCGCCGCAGGAGACCGCCCCCCATGGTTCGCTTCGACGTGGCTGCTCGCGCCGCCCTGATCATCTGCTCGCTGGCGTGGCTCGGCAGCCGCGCGTCCGGGGAGTCGCTTCTCTGTGGCACAGCCGGCGACGACCTGGTGGCGGCCCGCATGGGGCTCGCCCGCGAGTGGGTCGTGCAGATTCCGTTCGACTCGGCGGGCTGGAGGCTCGAGCACGTGACGATCGGCGACGAACTCGTCGTCGCCTGTTCGGGCGATGGTGGCGTGCATGCGGTTCAGGCGGTGTCGGTCGCGGGCGGACCGCGGGCGGGCAGCGTGCTCTGGTCGAGGCGGCTGGGCCGTCCGGGAGGGCCGCTGCATGCGGCGGGCGTCGGCCCGCGGATCGTGACGGTGGCCCGCGACCTCGACGTGTACGCCTTCGACGCCCGAACGGGCGCGGCCGTGTGGCACCGGCATGCGGGCCGACCGCCCTCGGGAGGTGCAGTGTCGGTCGACGATTGGACCTACGCGCCGCTCTCCGCGGACCGCCTGATGCGCTACGCGGTGAATCCCCTCGCCACGCCGCAGGCGGCGGCCGCGCCGGCCAAGCCCCCGGCGAAAGGGGAACCCGCGGGCCGTGGTGCCGAAGAACCCCAGACGCGGCGCGATCCGTCGCTTCCGCTCTCGATCGACGCGGGTGGCCGGGTCGAGTCGGCGCCGTTCCCCTACGACGGTGGCGTGGCCTGGATCACCGAAGGTGGCATGCTCGTGGTGATCGTGCCGGTGAGCACCGGCTGGAAGCGGTTGGAGTTCGATCTCGGTGCTCCCGTCAGCGGTGCCGCCGCGGTACGCGACCGGTCGATGGTCGTCGCCACGCGACGGGGCGACCTGGCTCGTGTTGCCGACGCCGGTACCGACGATGTCCGCAACCTCGACGCCGTGTGGCACGTGCTGCTCGACGGCCTGCCCGAAGGGGGGCCGCTCGTTTCGGGTGAAACGGTCGTCGTGTCGCTCGGCGACGAAGGGCTCAGGGCGTTCGCCGCCGACACCGGCAGCCCGATGTGGACGAGTGCCGTGGCGGGCCGGCTCGTGGCGACGACCGAGGGCCGGGCATGGTGTGTCGACCGCGTGGGCCGCCTCGTGGGCGTCGACCTCGCGACGGGCGAGCCTGTCGCGTGGATGTGCCTCGGCAGTTTCACGCTGCCGGTCGTCAACACCGTGTCCGAGCGAATGGTGCTCGCCTCGCCGGACGGCCTCGTCGTGTCACTGGCTCCGCGGCGGACCGTCTCCGCGCTGCCCGCCGCCGGGAAGGAGCCCGCCGAGGAGGACGCGGAGAAGCCCGCCGAGGCCGACAAGCCGAACGATACCTAGACCGCGTTCGAGATACGTGTATCGCCGGCTCAGGGGCGGCAAAAGTCGGTCGGAGGACCGACTCCTTCGGATCGTCGCCGGGGCGAGGATACGCCCAAGGCTCCTTGAGCGTTCACCGACCCCCTCGCCTACCCTCTCCGGTTTGCCACGTCGCCGCTCCACAGAACCGAGATGCGATCTAGCGGCCGGGCTGCGTCGGCACGCGGGCCTTGGGATCCTGCTGCCACGCCTGTTCGAGCAGGCTGTAGAGCGTGCGATCGTGTCGCGCGAGGCGGTGCGGATCCTGGAAGAAGCACTCGCTCGCCACGGCGAAGAATTCCGCGTCGCTCTCGGCCGCGTACTCGTCGAACGCCGTCGAGCGGCCCTCGTCGAGCGCCGCCTCGAAGCGGTCGCGGCACCCCGTGAACGATTCGATCCACCCGGCCCGCACGGCCGCGGGCAGCGGCGGAATGCCGTCGATGTCGCCGTCGAGGGCATCGACGAGATGGGCGCACTCGTGGATCACCACGCTCCGTGGCCCGTCGCGCAGCCGCCCGCCGTCGAGCACGCCCGGCCACGAGAGCACCATGCTCCCGCCGGACCACGTCTCGCCGACCCGGGCCTCCTGCCACTCGAGTTCCCCGCCGCCCTCGAGCGGCGTGGTGCGTGGCACGAGGTAGTCGCCGGGATAGACGAGCAGCGACCGGAGTCGGTCGAACCACTCGTCCGGGAAACCGAGGGCCGTGAGGCCGGCCTGGGCGGCGATGGTCACCCGGACCTCGTCGGTGATCTCGAAACCCTTGCAGCCCTCGAACCGCTTCTCCGCGACGAAGACCGCGATCCAGCGCTGGAGTCGCTCCGCGGCGGCGGCATCGAGCCACAGCGACTGCTTCACGCAGCGGCGGAGGATGTCGTCCCAGTGCGGCGGGCGGGCTTGCTCGGCGATCGCCCGACGGCGACGGGATCGCATCCACGCAAGGAGCATCGCTCGGCCTCTCCCGCGGGCCCGCAGGCGGCTAGTTCGGCCCGGGCGCCATCGGCATCCGTCGCAGGAAGAGGTCGAGGGCCAGGATCAGGCACCCGATCGACAGGGCCACGAACGAGAGCAAGAGCATCGCCGTGTCGGCGTTCATCGGCGACCGTTTCGGCGACGTCTGGTCGGTATCGTCGGTCATTGCATTCTCCCCGATTCCGGGTGCCGGTGTCAGGCCTTGAGCCGCGTCGTCACCTTGTCGCCCCGCTGCACGATGCCACGCGAGAAGTCCTTGACGAGTTCGGCCACGGCCTGGTCGGGCATGACGCTCTTCACCACGGCACGGCCGATGTAGTCGGCTCCCCGGTAGACCTCGAGCGTGTGGCCGACCTGCAGCCCGTCGTCGCTGCCGAGCGACACCTGGATCGAGCTCGCCCCCACGGCGATCACGTCGCCGGTGAGCGTGGGCACGCGATCCTTGGGGGGGCTGTCGATCGAGAGGCCGGCCTGCTGGAGCAGGATTCGGGCGTTGGCCACCTGCTTCTCGAGCTGGGCCTTGCGCTCCTCGGCGATTTCCAGCCGTGCCTGCACCTCGGCCAGCGATGCCGAGAGCCGCGCCGAGCGGTCGACCTGGGAGTCGACCTTCTGCTGCTGGTTTTTGACCTGGGCCGTGAGGGTCTCGACGTCCCTCGTGATCTGCTCGAGTTGCTTGCGGGCCTCCTCGAGTTCGGCGATCGTCTTCCGCTGGTCTTCCTCCCGCTTGTCCTTGTCGCCCTTGAGGGACGCGAGGAGTTCGTCCTTCTTGACGATCGCCGACTGCAGCCTGGCGATCACCTGGTCGCGTGACTGCTCCGATTCGCGAACCTTCTGCGACAGCGACTCGATCTCGCTCGTGAGCTTTTCCCGCTCGGCGGTGGCCTGCTCCAGCTGGTACTTGTAGCCGGGCTTCTGGCCGGGGAGGCAGTCCTTCGGGTCGCGCTCGACCTCGGCCTTCCAGTTGACGTGCGACATGTAGACTACGCCCGCGAACGTCATGAGCATGAGGCTCATCACGAACACCGCGAACACGAAGATCTTGCCGATGACGTTCATGGAGTTCCTCGCCCGGGGCCGGCACGCGGCCTCGAGACATTGTCGGCGGTTTCAGGCGGCCCGGGCAAGGTTCCCACTTTCCGCGGCCATACCCCCGTCCGGTAGATCGGCAACCGGGTCAGGGTTGCTCAAGGGAGGGTTTTGCAGCCGCTCCCGTCGGCCGTCCACGGCGTTTGAGGTGGCGGGCGAGCAACGACTCGGCCGTCACGGCCGCCGCGACCGCCAGCCATGCCCCAGCCGGCAGGGTCGCCGCGGCCAGCCACGGGCTCGGGCGGCCATCGGGGCGAACCGGCACGCGGAGGGTGGCCGTGGCCCGGCGCGGCCCGCGGGCGAGCAGGCGTCCTGAGCCGTCGATCGAGGCTGAAAATCCCGTATTCGCGGCGATCACGATCGGTGTGCGCACCTCGATGGCCCGGAAGATGGCCGCCGTGAGGTGCATGTCGAGCTCGCTCGACCCCCAGAACCAGCCGTCGTTGGTGAGGTTCACGAGCACGTCGGGCCGGCTGCCCGCGGCGGCGAGCGACCGGACGAGCGATCGCACCGCCCCCGGCAGCGCCGTTTCGTAGCAGATCGTCGGCGCGACGCGGAATCCCGCCACGTCGAGGGCGACGGGCATGCGGCCCGGCGTGAGGCCGCCGGGGAGCGGCGTCAGCCTGTAGAGCAACGGGAACCGGTCGCCGAGCGGGACGTACTCGCCGAACATCACCGGGTGCATCTTGTCATAGCGGGCAAGCGCTCGGCCTTCGGCATCGAGGAAGAGCGCGGAGTTGTAGTGCTCGACGCCGCCGGCCACGCGGGGGGAGACCACCTGCCGATCGAGCCCCACGAGCCAGCAGGTGGCGTAGCGGCGGGCGTAGACGGCAAGGGCGTCGAGCCGCTGGCGGGAGAGTTCGGCGCGGCAGCGTTCGCGTCGGGCGGCACGGGACGCCGCGTCGGTGTCGGCCGGCTCGGGGCCGAGCACCTGCTCCACGACCGCCTCGTCGAGCGGCTCCTCGGGATCGATCTCGAGGAGGCCCCACCGCCACATCGTCTCGGGCCAGACCACGAGGTCGGGCCGCGTCGCTGCGGCGGCGAGGGCGGTGATCGTCAGGTCGTCGTAGTGTCGGGCCACGTCACCGGCGGCATCGGGATCGTGCTTGAGTTCCGTGTCGATCGAACCCTGCACGAGGAGCACGTCGAGCGGCTGGCCCGGGAAGACGGGCTCGCCGGCGAGCCGCCACGCCCCGTAGCCGAGCGTGGCCGCCAGCACCGCCACGGCCGTCACCGCTGCGCCCCGGGTGCCCGGGCCTCCGCGGTCGTGAAGGGCCACGGCCATCGCGGCCGCCACGGCCATCACCACCCCGCCGACACCGACGGCACCGAGGGCATCTGCAATCTGGACGAGCGCGGTGAATCGCCACTGTGTGTGCCCGAGCATGGCGAAGGTGAAGCCGCCGAGCAGCGCGCCGCGGAGTTGTTCGCAGGCCATCCACGCCACCGCCGCCGCCGGCACGAGCGGCCACCGCCAGCGGTGCACGAGCCGGCGGGCGAGCCACACGAAGAGCGGGGCGTAGGCGGCGAGATAGGCGGAAAGCAGGAGCCAGCCGATCGACGTGGCCGGGTGTGGCAGTCGCAGCCAATGGATCGCGGCCAGCCAGTGCACGAGTCCACCGCACCAGATCGCCAGCCACGGCCGCCTGCCGTCGAGCGTGGCGGCCTGCACCAGCGCGAGCCAGGGCAGCGGGGCGAGCCAGGCGAGCATCCAGAGATCGGCCGGGGGCTGCACCACCGCCAGCGCCACGCCTCCGCAGACCGCCTGCGGCCATGCGCCACGGTCGCCCAGCCCGGCGACCGCCGACAGCAGGCGAGGGGATCGTGTGTCGGTCATGCCGACCCCTCGAACTCGGCGATCGCCCGGCCGGTCTCCACCGGTTCATCCTCGTCGATGAGCGTGGCGACGAGCCGCCCCGTGACCGGGGCGTCGAGATCGATCGTGGCCCCTCCTGCGACGAGTTCCACCACACGGTCACCTGCCGCGACGGCCGCCCCGAGGGGCACCAGCCAGAGCGACACCGCCAGCGGCACGCCGGCGAGTCCGAGGTCGGGAACCACCAGTTTCACCCGCGCCGGGTCGTGGGCAGGCATGGAGGTCACCGCTGCTCGCGGAGCCAGGCGAGGATCACGCTTCCCACCGACTCGAGCGACTCCGCCGAGCAGGCGGCAGGTGCGTCGGCCGTGGTGTGCCACTGCGGGTAGTCGAAGTCGATGATGTCGCAGGTCGGAATGCCGCCGACCATCCGCAGGGGCACGTGATCGTCCTCGACCGCGTACTTGGGACGGGGCACGAACTGCCGCACCCCGAGCCGCGATGCCACGTCCCAGATCGAGTCGACCACCGGCCGCGTGTCGGGCCAGTCGACGCTGTGCTGTTCCTGCCAGATCTCGAGGTCGCGGTCGGCCACCATGTCGACGATCGCGCCGCAGCGGTAGGCGTGCGGGATCCGCCGGGCGGCGCGGTCGGCCGCGTACTGCCGCGCGAAGAAGTTCGAGCCGAGGCAGTAGGGATCACGGGGGGCGACGACGTACTCCTCCGCATCGAACAGCACGAAGTCGACGCCCACCGGAGCGGGAAGAGACGGCATCGCGGCGGCGAGTTCCATCAGCAGCGCCACGCCGCTGGCACCGTCATTGGCCCCCACGAACACGCCCCGGGGATCGACCGGGTCACGGTCGGGGAAGGGGCGGGTGTCGTAGTGGGCGCCCACGAGCACGCGGTCGGTACGGTCGGGGTGCCAGGTGACCACGAGATTCTCGACGTGCACGGGCTTGCCCGAGTGCCGGTCGCGGATGCGAAAGGCCTGTCCCGTCACCGTTCCCCCCGCCGCGCGGAAATGCTCGGCGAGCACTCCCCGCTGCCGATCCATCGCCGCCGATCCACTCGGCCGTGGACCGAGGGCACAGATCGCCTCGAGGTGCCGCATGGCCCTGGTTCCGGAGAAGGAGGGGGCCGGCGGCTCGTCGCCCGTCGCCGTGGCCGCACCGATGGCCAGGGTGCCGAGCAGCAGGAGGCGGGGCATGGTGCGGAGTGTTGGCATCGCGGTGCCGCCGATGGTATGGAGCGCGTTCCTGCCGCAGTCTAGCCCCGGACTCGATTGCCACGACAGGCTGTTTCCCCGGGGACGGTGGAGCCGCCTCGTGCCGCGTCGTACACTCCGCATGCGGCGGCGGACGTTCATGGACGCGGGGACACACGACATGCAGGCACGATCGGCCGTTTGGCTCCCGGCGTGCCGGACGCGGTTCGCCCAGGTGGCCGGTGTCATGCTCGTGACCGCGGCGGCCGCCGCCCGGGCCGGCGGGGGGGCCGAGAATGTCTTCGTGGTCGTCAATCCCGCCAGCACGGCCAGCCTTGCCGTCGCCAATGCGTTCATCGCGGCGCGGGCCGTGCCGCCGATCAACGTGCTGATGCTCCCCTGGCAGGACAGCGTGGAGAACACGACGCTGGCCCGCTTCCGCAGCGACCTGCTCGGCCCGGTGCTCCGGGCCATCGATTCCCGGCGGCTCACCCCCCAGATCGACGCGATCGTCTGGTCGAGCGACTTTCCCTGGCGGATCGACTACAAGGACGAACTTCCTGCCGAGCTCGCCGCGAAGGATGCGTTTCCCTCGGGATCGCTCACCGGGATGACGATGCTCTTTGCCGCGGTGCAAAGCGGCGTCCCGGCTTGGCTCGATCCCGAGAGCAACGATTATTTCCGCCCGTTGGGGCGTGACGGCGTGCCCGAAACGACGGTCGGCTTTCGCGGCTGGTACGGCTGGGGGCCCACTGGCGAACTGCTCGAGGCGGGAGGCACCCGCTACCTGCTCTCCGTGATGCTGGGCGTGACATCGGGTCGGGGCAACACGCCTCGGGAGGTGGCCGCCTCCCTGCGGTCAGCCGCCCGGGCCGACGGCACCAAGCCCAAGGGCACGATCTACTTCATGACCAACGGCGACGTGCGAACGACGACCCGGTCGGGTGTCTTTCCCGCCGTCGTGCAGGCGTTGGGCACGCTCGGCGTGAAGGCGGAGATCGCTGCCGGGGCGCTGCCCGCGGGCCGCACCGATGTCGCCGGCCTGATGACGGGCACGCCGTCATTCGACTGGCGTGCCAGTGGCAGCACGATCGTGCCGGGCGCGATCTGCGAAAACCTCACGAGTTTCGGCGCGATTTTTACTCCCTCGGCGGGGCAGACGCCGCTCTCGGAGTTTCTGCGGCACGGTGCGGCGGGTTCGAGCGGCACGGTCATCGAGCCCTACTCCATCCAGGCGAAGTTTCCGCACGCGGGCATCCAGGTGCACTATGCGCGGGGAGCGAGCCTGGCCGAGGCCTTCTACCAGTCGGTCCGCTCCCCTTACCAGTTGCTCGTGGTGGGCGATCCGCTCTGCCAGCCGTGGGCATCGATCCCCGAGGTCGAGGTGGTGACCGCCGTCGATTTGACGGTGCTCGAGGCGGGCACGGTGCTCTCCGGCACGGCGGTGCTCGAGCCGAGGGCCCGGCTGTCCGGGCCCGGCACGGTCGACCGCTTCGAACTCTTCGTCGACGGGATGCGGCTCACCGAGTGCGGCCCCGGCGAACGGCTCACCCTCGACACGACCACGCTTGCCGACGGCCACCACGACCTGCGGGTGGTGGCGATCGAGTCGTCACCGGTGGAGACCCAGGGCCGGATCGTGATTCCGGTTTCGTTCGCCAACCACGACCGGTCGCTGGAGCTGGCCGTGGAGCCGCGCACGACGTCGCTCGACGGCACCGTTCGCATCGGCGTGAAGGGGCAGGGGATCGCGGGCTCGGTGGTGTTCGCGACCGGCCGCGTGCTCGGCAGGATTTCGGGCGTCGACTCGTCGATCGAGGTACCGGCCAAGCTGCTCGGCGTGGGGCGGGTCACCATTCATGCATCGGGCCGCGGGGGCGCCACGGCCGCCGACGGCGCCAATGCGGTGCCGGTGACGATCGACGTGACCGACTGACGATCGCCCGATGCTCGTCCTACCGACACCCGCGTCGTAGCCGATGCGTCGGCGTTGCAAACCGGAGAGGGTCGGTGAGGGGGTCGGCGAACGCTCGAGGAGCCTTGGGCGGATCTTCGCCCCGGCGACGATCCGAAGGAGTCGGTCCTCCGACCGACTTTTGCCGCCCCCGAGCCGGCGATATGCGGATCTCGAACGCGCTCTACCGAACGGGATTGGTGGCGGGCAGGGCCGCGACGTCGCCGCGCGGGGCGGTGCCGTGGCCGGCAGTCGCGGGGCCATGGTGGGCCTTCGAGAGATGATCGACGAAGTCGGCCCGGGCACCCTGGAGCACGAACACCTCGCTCGAGGCATCGGCCGCGCCATGCGGCCGCACGATGCAGATCACCTCCGCCTTGCCGCCGTGCTGCCGCACATGGTCGAGCAGCGCCGCCTCGCCCGGTGAGAGCGCGGCGGCAGTGGCGGGCGAAGGTGGCGTTCCAGAGGCAACCGCCGCCGGAGGGGTCGGCGCGAGCTGGTCGGCCACGGCGGCCGTCGAGGCGGTGGGCACGGCGTCGGCGCGGTCGCGGCGGTCGAACGACACCGGCGGCATCGCCGCGGGCATGCTCGGCACGCGCGGGTCGGCCGCGGCGACGGCATCGAGGCCGCCGCTGGGATAGACCGGGCGGTAGATGAAGGTGAGGCCCGCCTCGTCGAGTTGGTCGTGGATCGAGGGGAGGGCGGCGAAGAGCCCTTCGTTGTCGGCCGGATCGGCCGCGTTGCAGACGCCGATGAGCGTGCCGTCGATCGCGAACAGGCCGCCGCCACTGCGGCCCTGCACGGGCTGCCCGGCGACCTGCAGGTTCGCGGGGCCGAGATACTTGTCGACCGCCGTGATCCGGCTGTGGTGGATCGTCGGATCCTTGCCGCCATCGCAGCCCATCGTCACCACGGTCGCACCGACGGGTGTCGAGCGGTCGGTGCCGCCGACGCGGACCGGCTCGACGCTCGCGTCGGTGAAGATGCTCACGAGCGCCACGTCGCGCTTGAGATCCCACGAGATCACCTGACCGGCCACGCCGCGCGGTCCCTGCGGCCCGAAGAGGTCGACCTCGATGCGGCCCTTGCCGCCGGAATCCCGGAAGACGTGGCCGCAGGTCAGGATCAGTGCCTCACCCTGTCGGCAGTCGATCACGGTGCCGGTTGCCCACGAGACCCCCGAGGCATCCTCGACGCGGAGCCGCGCGGTGGCGGCGAGCAGGCGACGTTCGAGGTCGGCACGGGAGCCGGCATCCGGCGGCAGCGACGCGGTGTCAGCCGCCATGGCGGGAGACGACGGCGTCGCGGCGGCGATCGGTGCGGTCGGTGCCTGCGCCGGCGGGGCCGGTCGCGGCGCGGCGGTGGCGACGGGCGGCTCGGTTGCGAGGTGGCTCTGGGCGGCTGCCACCGGCAGGGGCACGCCCGGCAGAGGCTGGTCTGGCGCCGCCGCGACGGCCACGGACGGCCCGCCCAGCGGCGGCCCGCTGGCGGCCATGAGCCGCTCGAGCTCGGCACGCGTGGTCGCGCCGTTGATCCTGCCGGCCTCGTGTCCCTTCACGAGCAGCACGTAGCACGGCACGCCGGTCACCCCGAAGCGACGGACAAGGTCCGTCTCGCTGTCCACGTCGATATGCCGCACCACCCATCCGGCCGCTGCGATCTCGGCGACGAGCGGCGCCATCTGGCGGCACGGGCCACACCACGACGCGGAGAAATCGAGCAGCACGACCTCGCCCGAACGGGCGGCAGCCGCCTGCTGGGTCGCTTCGGCGGAAACGGCCACGAGGCAGCCCATGACGGCCACGCCCAGGGCCTGCACACACACACGCATCATCTCGATCACTCCGCGGACGCCGGCACGTTCTCCCGCGGCCCCCCTGGAGCAGCCGCGAGCGGGCGGGATACTGGCGGCGGTACCGGGGGCCGACAAGCCCACTTTGGGCGTCCGCGGCCTTGCCCAGTCGGCCGGCATTCCCTCGATTCCACGCCGATTCCTACAATCCGCCGGCCCGCTCACCCCTTTCGCCGGCCTCCCGCATGCCCGCCTCCCCCCCCCGCCGCAACCTCGTCACGTCGGCAAAGCCATACGCCAACGGGCAAATCCAGCTCGGGCACCTCGTCTAATACATCCAGACCAACA